>NZ_JBEPQA010000018.1:0-89686 GCF_040547585.1 Marinobacterium sp. MBR-111 | reverse complement strand
ATCCTGTTCACCGTGGTGATGGGCGGCATCTACCTGGGTGTATTCACCCCGACCGAAGCGGCCGGCATTGGCGCCGGTGGTGCCTTCCTGATCACTCTGTTCCGAGGCCGTCTGACACTGTCGACCCTGTTCGACACTCTGGCGGATACAGCCCGCACCTCGGCGATGCTGTTCGCGGTGGTGATCGGTGCATTGATCTTCTCCGACTTCATCAACCGTGCGGGTCTGCCGGACATGTTGCTGAACTTCGTGACCTCCATGGACGTTGCGCCAATCGTGGTGATCTTCGCGATCATGGGGATCTACATCGTGCTGGGCATGGTGTTCGAGAGCCTGTCGATGATGCTGCTGACGGTGCCGGTGTTCTATCCGGTTGTTGCTTCGCTTGGCTATGACCTGGTGTGGTTCGGTATCGTCGTGGTAGTTGTGACCGAGATCAGTCTTATCACGCCTCCGGTGGGCATGAACGTATTTGTGCTCAGTGCAGTGCTGCGGGATATCAAAACAGGGACTATATTCAAGGGCGTGACACCCTTCTGGATGGCGGATATCGTGCGCCTGATGCTGATTATCTTCATCCCGTCCATTGCGCTTATCCTGCCAGAGGTGCTGTACCGCTAAGGCGGTGCAGCGTCCGAACGGGTCTTTGTACCGATAAGGAGTTCAACAATGTTGCCAGATGTAAAAAAGATTCTGTACGTATCCGATCTTGAAAGTGGCTCCCGTCCGGCATTCCGCGCTGCGGTAAGCCTGTGTGGTCATTACTCCGATTCCCAGATCACCTATCTGCATGTTATCGAGTCGCTGTCGGGCACCACCCGCAGCGTGCTGAGCAACATGATGGAAAAGGAAGAGATGGATGAGCTGCTGAAAAAGGGTGTGGAACAGTTCAGTGAGAAGATTCAGGAGCGTATTGAGCGTTTCTGTGCGGATGAGCTGGAAGAGCATGAAGTCCTGAGTCTCAAGAACATTAACGCCCGTGTTGAGGAAGGTACACCCTGGAGAACCATTCTGAAGGTTGCCGATGAAATCAATGCGGATGTGATCGTGATGGGTACGCGCAAGCACAGCTCCATCGGGCAGATGCTGCTGGGCTCTACGGCAACCAAAACGCTTGGGCATTCAAAACGTCCAGTACTGGTTGTGCCTTTGGGTACTAAGTGAACAGTTACGCGATTGCAGTTAATTAAAAAATGGGGCTTATTGCCCCATTTTTGTCTCTTCCGCCCTAAGCTGCCACTATACGCATCCGAATTTTCCTGACGGGATGGTGTTATGTCCCCCTTGATCCTGAAGTTTTTGCCGTTTCTGCGCTGGCGTGGCCAAATTACACCGGACAGCTTAAAGGCCGACTTCATGGCTGGCCTGACCGGGCTGGTGCTGGTGCTGCCGCAGGCGGTGGCCTATGCCTTCATTGCCGGGCTGCCGCCTGAGTATGGCATCTATACGGCTATTGTCTCTTGCTCCGTTGCCGTGTTGTTCGGTTCATCCTGGCATCTCGTCTCGGGTCCGACGGCCGCACTCGCAATTGTTGTGATGAGCGTGATCAATGGGTTGGGCAGCCACACGCCTGAGCAGTACATCGCACTGATGATCAGTCTGACCCTGCTGACGGGGGTGATTCAGTTGGCACTGGGTGTATTCAGGCTTGGTACGCTGGTCAATTTCATATCACATACGGTGGTGATTGGTTTTACTGCTGGGGCAGCGGTTCTGATTGCCGCCAGTCAGCTCAAGCACCTGTTGGGGGTAGAGCTTGGTTCAGGGCTATCGCTTTGGCAAACCATTGAGCAACTTTGGGCACACAGGGGGGCTATCAACCTGGTCGCGGTGCAGGCCGGGGTGATTACCATACTGGTTGCGGTAGTGGTTCGCAGCATCAATCGCCGTTTACCTTATTTGTTGCTCGGCATGGCCGCTGGCAGTCTGGCCTGCTTTCTGCTGGACAGTGATGGCAGCAAGGTGGGGTATGTGGGGGCATTGCCGGGGCAGCTACCGGTACCATCGCTGCCCGAGTTTTCCTTTGCCAGCCTAAAATCACTGGCTTCGGGGGCGCTGGCGGTAGCTTTGCTTGGGTTGATCGAAGCGGTGTCGATCGCTCGTGCGATAGCGGTGCGTTCTCAGCAGCATATTCACGGCAATCAGGAGTTGATCGGGCAGGGGATGTCGAATCTGGTAGGCAGTTTCTTCAGTTGCTTTGCCAGCACCGGCTCTTTCACCCGCTCCGGTGCCAACTACGATGCAGGAGCGCGTACGCCATTGGCAACTGTCTTTGCCTCAGTAATGCTGGCACTGGTTGTGGTGATGGCCCCGGCGATTACCGAGCGTCTGCCTCTGTCGGTCATGGCGGGTTCCATTCTGCTGATTTCCTGGAATCTGATCGATTTTGGCAGTATCCGTCATATCCTCTCCAGCAGCCGCTCCGAAGCGGCGATCCTGCTGGTGACCCTGTTTTCTACCTTGCTGGTTGAGCTGGAATTCGCCATCTATATTGGTGTGCTGCTGTCGCTGGCGATCTACCTGCGGCGCACGTCTCAGCCACGTATCGTGCGTGTAGCTCCATTGCAGCAAAGTGAGCGTCGGCATATGCGCAATATTCAGCGCTACAATCTTGAAGAGTGCCCACAGCTTAAGATCATCCGGGTGGATGGATCGCTGTTTTTTGGTGCGGTGGACCATGTGCAGCAGCAGGTTCGGCAGTTGACGGCGCCGGGCAGTGGGGTGCGCCATATCTTGCTGGTGGGTAAGGGAATCAACTTCATTGATGTGGCCGGTGTCGAGATGCTGCATCAGGAGATCAACCGGCTGGAGCGGTTGGGTGGAAAACTGATGATCTGCTCACTGAAGGGCACGGTAATGGATGAGCTGGAGCGCACAGGGGCACTGAAGTCGTTGGGCGACGATCATTTCTATGAAACGCCCAAAACGGCGCTGGCCGATCTGATCCCAATGTTGGACCGGGATCGCTGTGACAGTTGTACGGTACGTATTTTCTCAGACTGCCCGCCACCGCCACCCGAAAAGGTGTGAGCGGGGCGGGTGTTGCTGCCTGTCGGTACTGTGGCTAGTGCTGCAGGAAGTCCAGCACCATACGGTTGAACTTGTCGGCATGTTCCCATTGAGCCCAGTGACCACACTGGTTGAAAATATGCAGCTCGGAGTTGGGAATGCCAGCAATCAGGCGCAGGCCGGTGTCCATCGGTACAAAGCGATCGTTGCGGCCCCAGATGACCAATGTTTGCTGCTTGATTTCGGGCAGGCGCGGGCTGAAGTCCGGGAACTGTTTCGGGTTGGCTTCAAGACTCTTGACGAAGTTTTCCAGATGGTCGCGGCGCTTGAGCATGTTGTCCAGACGGGCCTGGAACAGCTCTTCGGTCAGGTCGCCGGTGTCAAACACAAACACCGACATCATCTTCTTCAGGTTCTCGATGGTCGGGTCACGGTATAGACCCTGCAGCAGCTTGATCCCCTCTGCCGGCATTGGTGTGAACAGGCTGGCACCACCGGTGCCACCGCCCATCAGGACCAGCTTGCCCACACGCTCGGGATTTTCCAGGGTAAAGGCCACGGCGCTGTGGCCCCCCATGGAGTTACCGAGGATATGGATTTTGTCCAGCCCCAGTGCATCGACGACTTCTTTAAGGGCACGGGCGTTCAAATCGGAACGTGAGCTGGTGCAGACGATGGAGTCACTTTTGCTCCAGCCGGGGCAGTCGAGCAGAATGACACGGTAACCGGCGTTGACCAGCGGTTCAATATTACGGTTGAAGTTGGCCCAACCGCTGGCACCGGGGCCGGAGCCGTGCAGCATGACTACCGTTTCGCTGCCTTCGCCGCAGTCGTTGTAGTGCAGCTTGAGCGGCTGGCCATCCAGAGTAATGTCGATGAAGTGGCTGCTGTCGGCTTCAGTGATGTTGATGCTCATTTAATTCTCCAGTCTCTTAAAGCAGTACACCCCGGCATGGGCCAGGGTGAGTGTAAAACGAGGTCCGTGTTACTGCGGAATCTGCCGGAAGCCGCCGTTGAGGTAGATCAGCGCTTCGCCATCTTCGCGCTCGCGCATCCCAAGCACCTCACACAGGAAGGCATGATGGGTGCTTTCGTCAAATACCTTGACCACGCGGCAATCAAAATTGGCCAGTGCACTCTGCAGTGTTGGTGCGCCAGTAGCCAGTGTATCCCATTGGCCATATTCAAAGCGGGCTTCACCCTGTACGTCCTTGATCATGCCGGCGAAGGCCTTGGCAACGTCTTCCTGCTCACCAGCCAAGACGTTGACGCAGAGGGCACCGGTTTTCAGGATCAGTTCGCTGGCATAAACGCCCTTGTTGACGAAGACAACCAGGCGAGGAGGGTCGGCGGTTACTGAGCAGACCGCCGTAGCAGTCAAACCGGCGCGTGCCTTGTCGTCACCGCTGGTAATGGTACTTACGCCCATGGCGAAGTGTCGCATGCCCCGGCAGTGTTCTTCGGCGCTGACCATCGGTTTCTCATTCAGCTCGGTGTTGGGTGTCCAGTCGAGCAACTGGTTGATGTGCTGATTCATGGCGCTATCTCTTGTTATGGATCAGAAGCCCCCGGCTTTCTGCCGGGGGCAACAGCATCAGGCCTTGACGCCAAACGGGTTGGGCTGGGGTAGCGGGTTGCCCAGCAGCTGACCGCCGAGCAGGTCACCGATGTTGTCCTGGTTCTGGGTGATATGGTTGGCACCCACCAGAATGTCGCGCATCTGACGCTGCATCGGATTGTTGAGCCAGACACCGCGGGTGGATGTCTTTTTGAAGATCATATGTGCCGCATCGAAGCAGTCACCACCGGTAAACTGGTTGGTAGCGAAGTGGCGTACACGCACATCGGTCGGCACCAGTTCGCCACGGGAAGCGTAGCTCCAGGCCTCATCGGTGTTGGAAAGCACGCGGGCTTCGGCCGCCGTGATCTTGGCGAAGGCTTCGCCCAGTTTGCCCTTGATGAACGGATCGTTGACCGCAGCTCCCACTGCCTGATTGAGGTTCTGGCGCGGCACCATATGTTCCACATACAGATCGACCATGCCACGGGCCATGCCGATGATGACGGACGATACGGCTGCGTAGAACACGAAGAAGAAGGGGACCTTATACAGGTTTTCCACATGGCCGTGGGATTCCTGGTCGTAGGCGCCGATCACGTGGCTGCGGTAAGCCGGTACGAAAACGTCCTTGATCACCAGCTTTTTGCTGCCAGTGCCGGCCAGTCCGACTACGTGCCAGTCATCAACGATCTCTTCGATCTGCTCGCGCTGGATCCAGAAGGAGCGGAATACCATCTCGCCGTTCTCCTGTACCCGACCACCTACAAAAGCACCACCTTCGGCATGGTCGCAGCCGCTGGAAGTCAGCCACTCGCCGTTCAGGCGATAACCGCCTTCAACCGCATCCACAGTACCAAACGGTGCGTAGGAAGAGGAAACCAGGCGCGTATTGTCATCGCTCCACAGTTCGTCGCCCACCTGCTCAGGCAACAAACCTACCTCAAAGGGGTGGACACCCAGCACCATCACGTTCCAGGCGCTGGACGGGCAGCCGCGCGCCAGTTCGATCAGAACGCGGTTAAGCGTGTTGGGGTTCATTTCATAGCCGCCCCAGCGCTTGGGCTGCAGAATTTTGAAGAATCCGGCTTCCTGGAATGCCTGAATGGTTTCTTTCGGGACCATGCGGGCCTGCTCACAGGCATCGGCACGTTCGCGCAGCATGGGGATCATGTCGCGGGCGCGTTGTACGATCTCTTCTTCGGTCGGAATCTGGGTGACGATAGCGTTCATATCGGTCTCTCCTGAAAATATATTTTATTGTTCAGCTGTGGTCAGCTCAGGCGGGAGTGGCGCTGACCACGCCGTAGCCCGCAATCCATTCATTGATCGGTCGGTAGTAGTCCTTGCGTGCCTGGTAAGGGCCTACAGCGGCAAGTGCTGCAAAGGCGGCTACCCAAGTGCGAACTTCGTGTGTTGAGCGCCCTGCCTCTGCCGAGATCTGCTGGATATCGAACTCATCCACCTGATCCAGCTCACCGCTGAGCAGGAGTTCGATGAACGCTTCATCCCAGGCCGCATTCAGCGGAGTCTGCTGACACAGCTCGGAGCCGTAGATCTTGCCGGCAGCAATGGTGCGTGCCTCACGGGCAGCGCGGGCTTCTGGTGTCGGGTTGCGGCCACAGATCAAGAACTCCTGAACCTCGGCAGGGGACTCGGCAAGAAGAGGAACAGGCGGTTCATGCGACAGGCCGCCAGTGCCCAGAATCAGGACGCGCTTGTTCAGCCCGGCAAGGAATTGGCCAACGGCTTCACCCAGTTTGCGAATGCGACGATAGGGCACAAAGGGTGGTGCCACCGAGTTGATGATGATCGGAATTACCGGGTAGCGGGTCAGGCTGCCGGTCATCTCTTCCAGGGTCTGGGTGCAGCCGTGATCCACCTGCAGGCGATGGGACAGAGAAACATCCAGATCATTGTCCATAAGGTGTTTGGTCAGCTCCAGAGCCAGTTCGGCATCCACCGACAACGTGCCTGGCAGGGTGGAGTAGTCACCGACCGATTCGGCTGCAGTAGCCACTACGAAAGGAGGCATCAGGTCGTAGAACAGACCGTTGTAGTGATCAGGGGCGAAAATCAGTATCAGCTCGGGATCGAAGGCTTCCACTTCTGCCCGGGCTTTAGTCAGGACTGCATCCACTTCAGCCACAACATCAGCACCGGGGTCGTTGCGACCGCGCAGTGGAGTATGCGACAGGCATTTAAGCATGATACTCATAATCTCTTCCTGTTTTTGTTATCGGATGCAGATATTTAATAGTCTGTCCGGTATTGAAAGAAATGAAACCGAAACAAAGTCGGTCTGCATTTAAAGCTATGTGAATAACAGGCAGGGTAATAAGACTAAAGTGGCATGTTAATATTTGAATACAAACGGCCGAGCCGATTTACCCGCTGTGTTGAAATGGATTTTGTACAGGGAGGGAGGCAACATCAAGCGAAAACACACCCTATGTGCACATAGTGAACATAGGTGTGGACAAGATTAATCAATGACGGGGTTCAAGCGGGCTTCTATTCGACCGATCACGGACTGCATCGCTTCAAGGTATCGACGGGCTGCTTCTTCAATGGTCATGGCGTCAGCTATATAGACCAGGTTCAGGCAGCCCAATACACGATCATCATGGCGGATTGGTAGTGCAATCGCGGCAATGCGACCCTCTTCACCCCAGTCCCGGTAGTTTGAGCCGTAGCCATCCTGGCGTGTCTTGCGCACCAGTTTGTCGATGTAATTCTGATCCTGCGCCAGGCCACTCTGGCTGTCGTTGCGATTGGCCAGCAGCTGCAGAATATGTTGACGTTCCTGCTCAGGGCAGTTGGCAATGTAGGCACGACCTGCTGCAGTCAGCAACATGGGCAGTCGGCGACCTACCATAGAGCGGTGGAAAGACAGTCGGCTGAAGCGGTGGGTGGTTTCACGAATTACCATCGCATCCACATCCAGTGTTGAGATATCCGTTGGCCAGACAACCTGCTGCATCAGCTCGCCCAAGAGGGGAGCAGCACATTGGGACACCCACTGTTCGTCCCTGAAACCCTCGCTCAGCTCACGCACCTTGAGTGTCAGCAGATAACTGTCATCCGATTCGCTGCGGCGCACGTACCCTTCATGCTGCAGAGTTTCAAGCAGCCGCCTCACTGTGGTGCGATGCAACCCGGTCTGTTGTGCCAGCTCGGTGATACGAGCACCGCCATCACAGCGGTTGAGACAATTGAGCAACTGCAGGCCGCGAATCAGGCCCTGAACCCGTTTGTATTCCCCGCGGGCAGGCTCGTTCTGTTGCTCGGTCATGCTCATATCTCCTGTTGATACGTTGTGCACATAGTGCACCTTGGGTGCGATTTATGTTGCTGCGTTGGAACAGCAGTTTCTATACTCCGTTGCATAATAAAAATATGCAATAACGGAGTCCACGGTGTTAATAACCAGCTTGCTCAACTGTGTTCAGCATTTATATACGTCGGCAAAAGATATTATTGTTGATCTGTATATATCAAAAAACTGTGAACAGTATATCAATCAAGTTGCCGTTTCAGGTATGGCCCCGGATATAAATATGCTGCTGCCTGCTCAGTTTTGCTGTTTTTCATATCTCACAGCCACTATCGCTGGTATCCCGTCTGGTCTTTCCGAAAGTTTGCCCCCGGATATCAACTCATCGCCCACCTGTGGTGTCATTCAGGGTTACAGTTTCAATGACAGATGAACAACAGTTACAGACACTGGCCTTGCGTCTGCGAGCAGCAGAGCAAGAGGGCAGTGTGACCTCTCCGATTCGTGAGCAGCTGCAGTCTCAGGATGCCGCATCGGCTTATCGTATTCAGCAGATCAATACCGAGCATGCCGTGTCGCAGGGGCGGCGCATCGTAGGGCGCAAGATCGGTCTCACCAACCCGCGAGTACAGGTTCAGCTGGGGGTGGATCAACCGGATTTCGGCACCCTGTTTGCCGATATGAGCTACGGCGACAACGACTTGATTCCTTGCGACCGCGTGATGCAGCCGAAGATCGAAGCCGAAATCGCTTTCATCATGGAGCGTGACCTGCCACAGCAGGACTGTACTCACGCCGAGTTGATCCAGGCAATTGGTTGGGTATTGCCGGCGCTGGAAATAGTCGGCAGCCGCGTTGCCGACTGGGATATCCGCTTCGTGGATACGGTAGCCGACAATGCATCCAGTGGCTGTTTTGTGCTGGGGACTCCGGCCCGTCGCATTGATGATGTCGATCTGCGCGGGGCTCGCATGCGGATGACCCGCAACGGTGAAGTGGCATCAGAAGGCAGTGGGGCCGAATGCCTGGGCAATCCGCTTAACGCCGCGCTTTGGCTGGCACGTACCATGAGTCAAATGGGTACGCCGCTGCGTGCCGGCGATCTGGTATTGACAGGTGCACTTGGGCCGATGGTGGCCTGTGCTCCTGGCGATCAGTTTGAAACCGAAATCAGTGGCATTGGCCAGGTGGCCGTCACCTTTGCACAGGCCTGAGCCAGTTCTCGGGTGTCTTGGGAGTCAGAATGAAGAAATTGAAAGTCGCCATCATCGGTTCCGGCAATATCGGTACCGACCTGATGATCAAGATCATGCGCAACAGCCGGTACCTGGAAATGGGCGCCATGGTTGGCATCGACCCTGCCTCTGATGGCTTGGCCCGTGCCGCTCGCATGGGGGTGGCCACCACACACGAGGGCGTTGAGGGGCTGGTTCAGATGCCGGTGTTTGCCGATATCGACTTTGTGTTTGATGCCACGTCTGCCGGTGCGCATGTGAAAAATGATGCTTTTCTAAGGCAGTACAAGTCAGATATCCGTTTGATCGACCTGACTCCGGCGGCAATTGGCCCGTATTGTGTCCCGGTGGTGAATCTGGAGCAGAATCTGGATGCCAAGAACGTCAACATGGTGACCTGTGGTGGCCAGGCGACCATTCCTATGGTGGCCGCGGTATCCCGTGTAGCCAAGGTGCACTACGCCGAAATCATTGCCTCGATCTCCAGCAAGTCGGCCGGGCCCGGTACGCGTGCCAACATCGATGAATTTACCGAAACCACATCGGAAGCGATCAGTGCGGTGGGTAGTGCGGCCAAGGGCAAGGCCATTATTGTTTTGAATCCGGCTGAGCCACCGCTGATTATGCGCGATACGGTATACGTCCTGTCTGAAGCAGCGGATCAGGCACAGGTGGAAGCATCCATCGAAGAGATGGCCGCGGCCGTTCAGGCCTATGTGCCGGGCTACCGGCTCAAGCAGAAGGTCCAGTTTGATCTTATTCCTGAGGACCAACCGCTCAATATTCCGGGTGTGGGGCGTTATTCGGGACTGAAAACCTCAGTTTTCCTTGAGGTTGAGGGCGCGGCTCATTATCTGCCTGCCTATGCCGGCAACCTCGACATCATGACTTCAGCAGCCATGGCCACCGCCGAGCGGATGGCTGTTTCCATGCAAGCGCAGTAACAGGAGCGGAAACATGTCATTCAATCCAGGCAAGAAACTCTATATCTCCGACGTGACCCTGCGTGACGGCAGCCACGCAATTCGACACCAGTACTCGCTCGATAACGTTCGCGACATTGCTCGTGCGCTGGACAAGGCGAAAGTAGACAGTATTGAAGTGGCTCATGGCGATGGCCTGCAGGGTTCCAGCTTCAACTACGGCTTCGGCGCCCATACCGATCTGGAATGGATCGAGGCGGTGGCGGATGTGGTCGAGCATGCTCAGGTCGCTACGCTGCTGCTGCCCGGGATCGGTACCATTCATGATTTGAAAGCGGCCTACAATGCCGGAGCCAGGGTGGTGCGTGTTGCTACGCATTGTACCGAAGCGGATGTATCGAAGCAGCACATCGAGTGCGCGCGTGAACTGGGCATGGATACCGTTGGCTTCCTGATGATGAGTCACATGACCACGCCTCAGGGCCTGGCGCAGCAGGCGAAACTGATGGAAGGCTACGGCGCCACCTGTATCTATGTGGTGGACTCCGGTGGCGCCATGGGTATGCAGGATATCCGTGATCGCTTCCGTGCTGTCAAAGATGTACTGGACCCGGCAACGACTACCGGCATTCATGCTCACCACAACCTGTCACTGGGCGTTGCCAACTCCATCGTTGCGGTGGAAGAGGGTTGTGATCGTATCGACGCATCGCTTGCCGGAATGGGAGCCGGGGCCGGTAATGCGCCGCTGGAAGTGTTCATTGCTGCTGCCGAGCGGATGGGCTGGGAGCACGGTACCGATCTTTATACCTTGATGGATGCTGCCGATGAGTTGGTACGGCCGCTGCAGGATCGTCCGGTACGTGTCGACCGTGAAACGCTGGCGCTGGGGTATGCGGGCGTTTACTCCAGCTTCCTGCGTCACTCCGAAGTAGCGGCGCAAAAATATGGTCTCAAGACAGTCGATATTCTGGTGGAGCTGGGCAAGCGCCGGATGGTCGGTGGTCAGGAGGACATGATCGTGGATGTGGCGCTGGATCTACTTAATCAGCGCTGAAACAACAGACAACACTCTGATAAACATAACTAAAACAGGTATAGCAATGAAAAAACTGAAGACTACCGTGGCCTTGGTTGCCACGCTGGGTGCCCTCTACAGCACTTCTGCCATGAGCCAGACCGTCATGCGTTTTGCCAGCTGGATGCCGCCGACGCACCCGGTGAACGAAGTTGTTCTGCCAACCTGGAAAAAGTGGATCGAAGACGCTACCGATAACCGGGTGACACTGGCGGTGGAGTACAACATGGGTCACCCGAAAACCATGTTCAACCTTGTGGAAGACGGTGTTGCCGATGCGAGCTGGGGTTACCATGGTTATGTGCCGGGCCGTTTCCGTCTGACTCAGATTGTTGAACAGCCGCTATTGGGTGTGTCTGCCGAAGCGGCTTCGGTGGCGCACTGGCGCGTTCACAACAAGTATTTCCAGGGTGCGCCGGAGTTTGACGGTCTTGAACTGGTGGCGTTGGTCACGCATGGCCCGGGTCAGGTACACAGTACTTTCCCGGTCAACAGCATGAGTGACCTGCAGAACAAGAAGATCCGCATCGGCGGCGGGGTACAGGCCGTGATCGGTGAGCGTGCCGGTCTGGTGCCGGTGGCCGGTCCTGCGCCCAAGGTTTACGAAATGCTGCAGCAGGGAGTCATCGATGGGGTGTTCTTGCCGGTGTGTGATGTCAAAAATCTGCGTCTGGACGAAGTGATCACTCACTCTACCCAGTTGCCGGGTGGCATGTACCTGGGCAGTTTCTCCTTCTTCATCAACCCGGACTTCCTGGCCGACCTGGATCCGAAAGACCGCGAAGCGATCATGAGCGTGTCCGGTGAGCAGCTGTCGGCGCTGGGTGGTCGTGCTCAGGATGAGTCCGATGTGGCTGGTCTTGAGGCTGCCAAGGCTGCAGGCGTTAATATCAACGTCGTCGCTGAAGGAGCTCCTCTGGCGCAGGAATACGCACAGTTGGCAGAAGGCATCGACGATGCCTGGATCGAGAGCGTGGCGGATCTGAAAGTGGATGCCCGTGCAGCGCTGGACGAGCTGCGTGCAGTAGCCCGTGCCTATCAGGCTGAACTGGACAAGTAAGCAATTACTTACACGGTACCAAAGCCGGCCTTGTGGCCGGCTTTTTGCGTAAGTGGACGGCACTCAATAGCGTAATTTGGGTTACATTCGACCCGGCTCTTAATATACTCGGGAAAACCCAACCATGAGAGAGTGAGCCGTGTTTACACAAATCGCAACGCCAGCCTTCTACGATACAGATGGTCTTGGTCATATCAACAATACCCGCGTGCCCCAATGGTTCGAGGGTGCGCGCAATGAATTGTTTCGTATTTTTACACCCGATCTGGATATGAAAAAGTGGCAGCTCATCATGGCGCGGATTGAGGTCGACTATGTGGGTGAGCTGTTTTACGGTCGCGATGTCGAAATTCGGACCTACGTCTGCAAGATCGGCAACAGCTCTTTCACCGTGTATCAGGAAGCCTGGCAGGATGACAAGGTTGGCGCCAAGGGCAAGTCATTTATGGTACGTTACGACTTCGCCAACGGGCGAGCACAATCGCTGACTGATGAACAGAAAGCGATGCTGCAGGTGCATTTCAAAGAGGTTGACTGAGTCAACAGGCAGCTATCCACTTAACAGGGAGTGATCATGTCCTCATCGGATCCGTTTACCGTTTCTCAGGGCTTCAAGTGGCTGCTGGGTATTGCCGCCTTGATGGTTATACTGGGCGCATTGAAACAGGCTGAGGCCATTGTCATTCCCGTCTTGTTGGCGTTCTTTGTTGCCATCATATGTACACCGCCACTGGCCTGGATGACCTCTCACCGAGTGCCCCCCTGGTTGGCGATTGTGCTGTTGGTGGTCGGGCTTGTAGTGTTTGGCTCTGTGCTGGTGTTGTTTGTGGGATCAGCCATCGATACCTTTACTTTGCGGTTGCCTACCTATCAGACGCGCCTACAGGAAGAAGCGGTCAAATTGGTGCCCTATTTTGAACGGCTGGGACTGCCCGTAACCCGTGACCAGATGCTGAATCACTTCAACCCGGCATCCTTGATGCGGTTGGCAGGCAATGCTCTGACCAATCTTGGGAGCCTGCTGACCAATCTGCTGCTGATCGTGTTTATCGTGATTTTCCTGCTGCTGGAAGCAACACTGCTGACAGACAAGTTGCACAAGGCGTTGCCCAGTGCTGAAAAGTCGCTGGATCAGGCCGGCAACTTCGTGCGTCAGGTGAATACCTATCTGGTGATCAAGACGACCATCAGTATTGCAACTGGCCTGCTGATCAGTTTGTGGTTATGGATTCTGGGTGTGGACTTCGCCCCGCTGTGGGGGCTCATCGCTGCCTTGATGAACTTCATACCGAATGTGGGTTCCATCCTGGCCGCCATTCCGGCTGTACTGCTGGCTATCGTGCAGCTGGGCGTACCCGATGCCGCCCTGGTTGCTGCAGGTTACATCGCCGTGAATGTGCTTATGGGGAATATTCTGGAGCCACGCTTTATGGGTAGTGGGCTTGGATTGTCACCGCTGGTGGTGTTTCTTTCCTTGATGATCTGGGGCTGGATGTTTGGTCCGGCAGGAATGTTTCTGTCAATACCGCTGACGATGATCGCCAAGATAGCACTGGAGCAGAACCCTTCGACTCGCTGGATCGCCATCATGTTGGGTAACTGAAAACACTGTCGTTATCATGATTCTGAGCTAATCTTCTACTGCTGACAGACAGGTGGCGGTGGATCATGGAAAGGAAACAGAGCTGCGGATTGCGCTTGCGATGGGTTATCAGCCTTACCATCATGCTGAGCATGTTGGCATTGAGTGCGATTCTGGTGATCAACGCCTATATGGGGCAGCGGGATGTGCTGCTGGAAGCCAGTCGCAGCTCCGCCCAGCAGTTTGCCAGCAAGCTTGATTCCGAGACCCTGCGGCTGATTCAGCCACTGCAAAGTACGCTTCGATTACTGGTGCATGACCCTTTGACCACTGCCGAGCAGCTGGAGCAGCGCCTGCAGCGGCTACCGGTTTTGGTTGAAGCGCTGCGCGCCAATCCTGTCATCAGTGCTGTGTATATTGGTTATCCTGACCATAGCTTCTGGTTGGTACGGTCGTTGCGACAGTCTGCGTTTCGTCGCTCTGTATCCGCGCCTGAGGGGGCGGCATATCTGGTACAGAGTGTTGAAGCAGCCACGACTGACAGGCCCCAGAGAGCCCGGTGGCTGTTTGTGACCGATCAGCTTGAGGTGATCAGTCAAAATGACAGACCGGATTATATTTTTGATCCTCATACTCGCCCCTGGTATCAGTCGGCGCTGAATGCACAAGCGCCAATTCTGACCGCCCCCTATTTGTTCTACACCACGCGAGAAACCGGAGTGACTCTGGCTTTTAAGGGGGCATCGGGTGCGGTAGTCGGTATAGATGCCTCAGTTCAGGATATATCGTCGGAGCTGGCACGCATGAGGCCTGAACAAGGCTATGAGCTGGCCGTGGTTGACCGGCTCGGACGTACGTTGGCATACCCTGAAGTTGAAAAAATGATTGTACGTCAGGCGGGCGGTATTCGCCTGGCAACACTGGATGAGCTTCAGGTGCCCGCACTTGACCAGTTGATGAGTCAATCAAGTAAGCCCGGCGAGTTGATCGGCTACACGGCGGAGGGGCGCGAGTGGTACGGCGTGCGCGTTCCCATGCTGGCGCTGGCCGATGAATCGCTGGAGCTGTTGATGGCGGTGCCTGCTAAGCAGTTGTTGGCCAATGCTCACAGGCATGGGCAGCGGATGCTGCTTTGGTCACTGGCGTTTACTCTGTTGTTGCTGCTGATCGGCTACTGGCTGGCACACTGGGTCGTGAAGCCCCTGGATCAGCTGTCCGAAAAGGTGCTTGCGCTGACGCAATTCGACTTCAGCGGGTCGGTACAGGTGCGCTCCCGGATCAAGGAGGTGCGTGACCTCAGTGGTATTATCCAGCGGCTGGTGACGGTTGTGCAGCATTTCCAGTCGATCAGCAAGACATTGGCCCGTGAGCGTCGTCTGGAGCGAATGCTGCCGGACGTTGCGGGGGATCTGAAGGCCAGCATGGAGGCGGACAGCTGTGCCATCTATCTGTACGACTACGACCGGCACGCACTGGTACTGTCTACTGTTCATCAGCCACGGAGTATAACTCATTGTTTTCCCGAGATTATCGCTGTCGACGAGCCGCGAACGTCGTACCAGGTGGCAGCCGTCAGAGATGCCTTGGCCGAAGCTGACGGCGTTATGGTGACGCCGCTTAAGGGGCGCTACAAATATCCGGCCGGTGTGATGGTGCTTCGAATGAATGGCGACGCCCGTGTGGATGGTGACTCTGTCTCTGGCTTCCTGGAAGAGCTGGCCGGCTCTGCAGCCACGGCCATCGAAACTCGGCAGCTGCTTGAGGCGCAGGAGAAATTGCTCGATGCGATCATTCGGCTGCTGGCGGATGCGATAGATGCCAAGTCACCCTATACCAGCGCTCACTGCGAGCGAGTTCCCATTCTGGCCGAAATGCTGGTGGATGCCGCCTGCAAAAGTGAGAGTGGGCGCTTCAATGCGTTTCGCATGGATGAGCAGGAGCGGTATGAATTTCGCTTGGCGGCCTGGCTGCATGACTGTGGCAAGATCACCACACCTGAATATGTGATGGATAAGTCCACCAAGCTTGAAACCCGTTACAACCGAATTCATGAAATCCGAACTCGGTTTGAAGTATTGTGGCGCGATGTGGAGATTGCCTACCTCAAAGGGGTTATTGAGAGTGGAGCGGAACCCCAGCTGCGTGAGCGTCGTGACCGGCAACGCCGTCAGTTGCAGCAAGAGTTTGAAATCGTGGCTCGCTCCAATGTGGGTAGCGAGAAGCTGCCGGATGACGACATCGCCAGGCTGCATAAAATTGCATCTCGCAGCTGGGCACGTCATTTTGATCGTCGGCTGGGTTTGTCGCAGGCTGAACTGGATCGACTGCCGAATGATGATGAACGCCTGCCTGCCCGTGAAATGCTGCTGGCTGACCGGGTTGAGCATATTATTCCCTGGGGCGATCGCAGGCCTCCGGTAGAAGCCAGCAACCCGGATAACATCTGGGGCTTTGACATGCCCTTGCCGGAATATGAGGCCAATCAGGGTGAGCTGTACAACCTGACGCAGGTCTATGGGACCTTGACGGCGGAGGAGCGTTTCAGCATCAACAACCACATCGTGCAAACCATCCGCATGCTGAGTACGCTGCCACTGCCTCCGTCATTGCGCCGTGTTCCGGATATTGCCGGTAATCATCATGAAAGAATGGATGGTGATGGTTACCCGCGGAGGTTGGATGCTGAGTCACTCACAGTACCGGAGCGCATCATGGCGCTGGCAGATGTTTTTGAAGCGCTGACCGCTGCCGATCGTCCCTATAAAACGGCCAAAACGCTGTCGGAATCATTGCGAATACTGGCTTTCATGTCTCGTGACGGGCATCTGGACCCAGAGGTGTTTTGTCTTTTTCTTGAATCGGGCGTTTACCTTGAGTATGCCCGTCGCTTTCTTAAGCCTGAACAGATCGACAAAGTCGATCTGCGACAGTTGATATTGCTATCGCGATCCGCCAAACACGGCTGATGGTTAATCCGAGAGAGTTTTAAGGTTGTCATACAGCTTTGCCAACAGCACGTTTGTGCGGTGTATCTGGGCTGAGCTGAGCCCCTTGAAACTGTTGCGGAACAGTTGACTGACAGAGCTGCGAATCAGCTCCAGGCTATCCAGTCCCTTGTCGGTCAATGACACCAGAGTCACCCGGCCATCCTCACTGGACGTGATCAGGTTGACCAGCCCTTCATCCCGCATGCGATATACAATTTTGGTGGTGGTTGGCAGCTTGGCTACCGCATGGCTGGCAATCTCGGAGATGCTCAGTTCCGAGTGCTCCTTGAGAATCATAATGATGCGCCAGCGCGGTACATCCATATCCACCCGTTTCAGCAACCGCTCCATCTCCTGGCTGTAGAGCGCATTGAGTTGTGCAATCCAGTAGAAAGGAAATTCACGACGCTTGAAATCGTCACTCAGCGGGTCGTACATGTCGGCTTTACGGTTACTGCTCATTGGACAGCGATGTCTCCGGCTACATCCGACCGGCAGGGGGTCGGTTGAAAGTTGATCTGGAAAGTATATAGGGATTCTAAATTGAGTGAAAACCTTTGGTGCGCAGTGTTTGTTCTTGCTCTCTTTTAGAGCGGGTTAGAGCGGTCGGATCATGTGGGATCTTGAAAATTCATTTATGGTAATAACTCATATTACTTGTTTTTTGACGGCGGTTTGAATGAATTTTAACAGATTTTAACGTATTTTTTAGCGGTTTTTGTTTTGTTTTTCACGTTTGTTCAAGAAGTGGCCCGACTATTGCTTGGTCTTTTTCAGGTGCTGCGGTGTGACCGTGGTCATGAATTTAATGCGGGATAATTAGTTGACGATTCAAGTGATAAGTGAAATTCTTTATGCAGCTCTTAAGCAACATTCGACCAGTCGGATTTGCCACACAATAACAACTAGACCCAACTAGAGAGCCGCTATGAACATACTGATCACCTGCTGTGAGCGGAGTGCCCTCGAAGGGCCTCGCGCCGTCAACACAACCTGTCCGGGCCACATACCCGGCGGTTCCTCCTGCAGCCCGAATGCAACCATGCAGCCGGGTTTACCAATGATGTACCAGGCGCCGAATGCGGTTTACCGGTACGTGTATCTGCAATAAAGACAACAACTAGGGAGCCTAGCGAATGCCTGGTTATCAGATCGACAAATCCCTCTGGGGCGGGGAGACCGTGTTTGATGCCCTGCTGGATGAAGTGCGCAAGCGCCGACAGGAGTTCGAGGATCAACAGTACATTTCCCACGACATTATCGAGTCCTTCAAGGATGTCGGTGTGTATCGGGCGATGGTACCAAAGGCGTTGGGTGGCGATGAGCGCAGCCCGATGGAGTTCCTGCAGATGGTCGAGGCCATGGCCGCCGCTGACGGTTCTGCTGGCTGGGTCGCAAGCTTTGGCATGAACCCCGCGTACTTGTCGGCACTGCCACCGCAGACTATCGACAAGGTTTGGGCCGAAACGCCCAACATTGTGTTCGCAGGCGGCATCTTCCCGACCCAGCCAGCGAAAAAGGTTGATGGTGGCTATATCGTCAACGGTCGCTGGAAGTTCGGCAGTGGTTGCATGGGCGCTTCTTTGATCGGTGTTGGTGTGCAGCCGGATAACGGTGAGCCGCTGCCACGCATGGCGGTAATGCCGGCCGAAAAGGTGAAGATCGAACCCAACTGGGACGTGATCGGTATGGTCGGTACCGGCAGCCATGACCTTGTGGTGGAAGATGTGTTTGTGCCGGAAGAGTGGACCTTCGTACGTGGCGGCAAGCCCAATATCGATGCGCCCTTTTTCCGTTACCCAACATTGGCTTTTGCCGCTCAGGTATTGTCGGTCACTACCGCAGGTCTGGCCCGTGAAGCGCTCGATGTCGTACAGGCGATGGCGGCTGGCCGTGCGTCAGTGACCGGAGCACCCAATCTGGGCGAGCGCGAGTATGTGCAGATCGAAATCGCCAAGGCGGAAGCCAAGGTGCGGTCATCTCGCGCCTTCTTCTATGAAGCCACCGAAGACGCCTGGAACAGCATTCTGGCCGGTGATGAACCGAACCGAGATCAGATCAACCTGATCCGCCTCGCGACCACCAATTTGGCACACGAGTGTGCCGATGCGATTCGCAGTACCTACGAAGTGACCGGCATGACCGGCACCTACAATGATCATCCGCTGTCGCGCATTGTGCGTGACTCCATGATGTGCACTCAGCACGCCTTCATGGGGGCGGTCACCCTGAAAAATGCAGGTGCCATGTTCTTTGGCCATGACCCCCTGCCGGGCTACCTGTAATTGAACAAAAACAAGGAGATACACCATGAGTGATAAGAAACCTTTGCGCGTCCTGTTCTGCATGGGCATCAACCAGAACTTCATGGATGCTCCGCGTGAAGAGCAGCTCGATGTATGGGCGGCCTTCGGTGCAATGTGGAACGGCATTCACGATATGGATGGCGTTGAAGTGATCGGCAACATGGATGACGACCAGAGTATGGTCGGGCCTTCAAGCGGCTATCCCTGGACAACCTACCTGCTGGCGGACGTGGCGGATTACGACACAGTTGTTGCCTGCTGCAACCTGTTCCGCAGCACAGAAGTGGGCAGTGGCCCCTACAAACTGTGGCGTTATGCCAAGGTTGAGGCGCGCATCGGTCGTGAACTGATCGTCCAGCGTGCGTGAGGGCTGACTGATGAGCGAACTGGAACAGCTGCGTCAGCGGGTGTTTGCACTGGAGGCGGCACGGGATGTGAGCGCCTGCCTGCATGAATACATGCAACTGTGCGACTACCTCAACGAGGGGTTTGACCTCGACCCGCTCATGGCGCTGTTTACCGAAGACGCCATCTGGGAAGGCAGGGGCAAGCGCTACGCCGCCACCTTCGGTCGCCGTGAAGGGCGCGGCGCGATCAGGGATATGTTCGTGAAGTATACCCTGCCGCCGGCGCATTTTGCCCTGAACGTGCATTTTCTCACCTCTGAAAAGGTGAGCGTGCAGAGCGAAACCGAAGCCGAGGGCACTTGGGTGCTGCTACAGACCGCCACCTTTGCCGATGGCCGCTCCCAGCTCAGCAGTGCGCTGTTGAATGTGTGTTTTCGCAGGGAAGAAGGGCACTGGAAGATCGCTCATTTCTGTACCACCAGCCGGTTCAACCGGCCGGTACAGACCCCTTGGGATAACCCGCAGCCACTGCCGGTCCCTGAAGAATAACTGCTCGGCGGCAACGTCCGCCGGCAAGGCAACGAATGAAGAGAGCAAGACCATGAGTGAACTGATCGAAATGCAGAACATCAGCCTGAAAGCGGCTGAAATGGTAGAAGAGGGCCGGGTACACAAGGACCTCTATTCTGATCCGGCCATCTTCGAGGAAGAGCTGGATAAGGTGTTCAACAACACCTGGGTCTTCGTGGGTCATGAAAGTGAAGTGCCGGAAGCGGGCAGCTTCAAAACCACCTATATCGGTCGCCAGCCGGTCATTCTCAGCCGTGATCGCAAGATGAGCCTGCATGTCCTGCAGAACCGCTGCCGCCATCGCGGTGCCACCGTCTGCGAAGCGCGCAAGGGCAAGGCCAAGGCGTTCACCTGCCCCTACCACGGTTGGGGTTACGGCCTGGACGGCAGCCTGCGCGCACTGCCAAAACCGGAAGAATACGATGGTGTGTTCGACAAGAGCGAGCTGCCGCTGGAAAGCCTGCGGGTGGAAACATACCAAGGCATGGTATTTGCCACTTTCAAGAATGACATCGAACCGCTGGAAGACTTCCTTGGCGGTGCGAAAAAGTGGATTGACCTGTTCATGAAACAGGGCGGCGGTTACCCGGTGAAGGTGCTGGGCGAACACCGTTTCAACTTCCCGGGCAACTGGAAGATCCAGCTGGAGAATACCACCGATGCCTACCACTTCCCGATCATTCACAAGTCGTTCCTGACCTCGCTGGATGATGCGACGGCTAATATTTTCGACTTCCTGGATGGCGATGGGTTTGTCGAAGACCTGGGTAACGGCCACAGCGTGATGGTGATGATTCCGCAGCTGGTGGACCTGGAAGCGGATCTGGATCAGCCGATTCCGCCCCGTTTTGAAGCGCTGGCGCAAGAGCTGCGCAACGAAGGCAAGTCGGAAGATGAAGTCAAAAAACTGGTGCGTGCCGCTCACGGTACCGGCTTCAACCTGAACCTGTTCCCGAATGTGGGCTGCTCCATGGCGTTCTTCCGTGTGCTGCGACCGGTTAGCGTCGGTGAAACCGAAATTCAGCACGTAGCGCTGGGAGGCGAGGGGGCACCCGCTGCCTTTAACCGCAAGCGCATGCGTCTGCATGAGCACTTCCAGGGGCCGATGGGCTTTGGTACGCCGGATGACGGTGAAGCCTGGGAACGGGTGCAGAAGGGTTCCATGGCCGGTACCGATGGCTGGATTCTGGTCAACCGTGGCATGAATAACCTGCACCAGTCCAAAGACGGTAATGTGGCTGGATCGGTCTGCTCCGAAACCGGCATGCGCGGTGCCTACCGCCAGTACAAGAAGATGATGGCTGCTGGAGAGGAGAAATAAGTGATGAAATCCAATACCCAACTGCTGGCTCAGGTTACCGAATTCATTGGCTACGAAGCCGACCTGCTGGATCACAAGGGCTATCAGGAATGGCTCTCGCTGTGGACCGACTCCGGCTTGTACATCGTGCCGGCGGATCTGAAGGAAACCGACTATCTGAATACACTCAACCTGGCGCTGGATGATGCGGATATGCGCCGCATGCGCGTGGCGCGACTGGAAAATGGCGAATCGGTTTCTGCCGCTTCAGTGGGCGAGACCGTGCGCATGATGTCCCGGGTGCGGGTGCTTGAGGCGGGTGAGGATCTGGTCATCGCTCGCTGTGCCATGACGCTGAACGAGCTGCGTCACGGCAAGCTGGTGACCTATCCGGCCAACGTGGAGTACAGCCTGAAACCGACAGCGGACGGATTCAAGCTGGAACAGAAAGTCGTGAAACTGCTGCACGCGGACGGCTTCCTGCGCACCGTTAGCTTCATCTTCTGAGGAGTGGCCGCATGAGTAACCCAACACAGTCTCATATTGCGCTTGTCACCGGTGCTGCACAGGGCCTTGGCAACCACATTGCAGAGCGTCTGCTGGCGGCCGGATACCGAGTCGCCCTTACGGATCGTTCACTTGACGCAGCCAGGGCGACTGCTGTCGCACTGGACAGCAGTGGCGAGCGGGTGATGCCACTGGCGTTGGACGTGGCCAGCAAAGCGGATTTTGAAGCCGCACTGGCAGCGGTTCTGGAACGCTGGGGCGATCTGCATGTGCTGGTGAACAATGCCGCCGTCACCCGTGCGACACCGGTGATGGAGATCAGTCCGAAAGAGTTCGCCGAGGTGGTGAACATCAATCTGGGCGGCACCTTCTCCGGCTGTCAGGTAATGGGCCGGCACATGGCTGACAAGGGTTATGGCCGCATCATCAACATGGCGTCGCTGGCGGGGCAGAACGGGGGCACCTCCACCGGTGCCCACTATGCGGCTTCCAAGGGCGCCATCATTACCCTGACCAAGGTGTTTGCCAAGGAACTGGCCAGTCGCGGCGTGACGGTAAATGCCATCGCGCCGGGGCCGATTGAATCACCCATGGTCAAGGCGCTGGTGCCTGAAGAGCGTCTGCCAACGCTGTTGGGCGCCATTCCGGTGGGGCAATTGGGCGATGCCGACTTTATCGGCGAAATGGTGGTGCAGTTGGCACGGCCGGAAGCCTACTTCACTACCGGTACGACCCTGGACATCAACGGCGGCCTGTTCATGCGCTGAGGCGAGACCTATGACGAGCAATATTGATAACACTCTCATTCATGTGACCGTCACGCGGCGTGAAGACCAGACCGACGAGATCGCCGTGTTTGATCTGAGCGCAGCTGATGGCAACGCACTGCCGGCGTTTGAGGCCGGCGCCCATATCGATGTGGTATTGGGTCCGGAACTGATTCGGCAGTATTCCCTGAGCAATGCGCCGGGCAGCAGCAGCTACCGGTTGGGGATTCTGAATGACCCCAATTCACGTGGTGGTTCCAGGCAGATTCATGCCGAGTTGAAAGCCGGTGCCGAGGTACGGATCAGTGCCCCGCGCAACCATTTCCCACTGGAAATGGATGCAGAGCACAGCCTGTTGATCGGTGGCGGTATCGGTATTACGCCGATGATCGCCATGGCATACGCTTTGAAGGCGGCAAACAAGTCTTTCGAACTGCACTACTGCAGTCGCAGTGAAGCCAAAGCGGCGTTCCTTGAAGAACTCAAGCGCGAGTTTGGTGAGCAACTTGTGCTGCACTTTGACGACGCCGGTGACACCGGTCGGATCAATCCAAAACAGCTTTGTGCAGAAGCCCAGCCCGGTACCCATCTGTATGTCTGTGGCCCCGGCGGGTTCATGGACTGGGTGATCGAGCAGGCCAAAGCGGCAGGGTTGCCAGACAAGCAGATTCACTTCGAGTATTTCAATGCCGAGGTGGATATCAGTGGTGAAGCGTTTGAAGTTTATGCCGAAGCCAGTGATGTGACCGTACAGGTCGGTCCCAACGAAAGTATCGCCACTGCCCTGAAGGCAGCCGGGGTAAAGGTACAAATGTCTTGCGAAGAGGGTGTATGCGGGACCTGTATCTGTGACGTGATCGAGGGCATTCCCGATCACCGAGACCACTTCCTCACAGACGAGGAAAAGGAAGACAACGACCAGATCGCGCTCTGTTGCTCACGAGCCAAAAGCGCGCGCCTGGTGGTCGATATCTGAAACAGTTCGCTGTATAGGCCGGCCGGCGCATCATGCTCCGGTTGGACGCCGGTTCGGACCGGACTAAAACCAGAAACGGAGAATAACGATGAAGAAGATGATGTTTCGAGTCGCTGCAACTGCAACAATCGCACTTCTGGCTTCAGGTGCGCAGGCGGAAACGCGCCTGACCATGTCGTCCTGGCTGCCGTCAGGTCATCCTCTGGTACGTGATGTAATGGTACCCTGGGCCAATAGCGTGGAAGAAGCAACTGAAGGTCGTGTCAAGGTAGTTATGCTGCCATCTGCGCTTGGTCACCCTAAGGTGCACTATGATATTGCACGCGAGGGACAAGCTGATATTACGTACGGCGGCCACGGTTACACACCCGGCCGTTTCAAACTCTACAAAATGGTGGAATTTCCTTTCGGGGGTGACAGTGCGGTAGGTACATCGGTTGCCTACTGGAAAGTCTATAACGAGTATCTAAAGCCTGCCGGTGAGCACGATGATGTCAAGCTGCTTGGTTTGTTCACTCATGGTCCGGGCCACATCCACAACAGCAAACGTACAGTCAACTCTGCAGAGGACATGAAAGGTCTAAAACTACGTGTAGGTGGTGGCGTTGCCAGTGATCTTGCTTCTGCACTTGGTGCAGTGGCAATTCAGAAGCCGTCTTCAAGTAGCTATGAGCTTATTTCCAGTGGTGTGGCAGATGGAACATTATTCCCGCACGAATCGGTTGTTGCCTTCAATATTCAGGACAAAGTTACTCACTCCACATTGGTTCCTGGGGGGACTCATAACTTTAGCTTCTACCTTGCAATGAACAAGGATCGCTTTGAAGCATTGCCCGAGGAAGATCAGAAAGCGATCGAGTCTGTTTCTGGAGAAGCCTTTGCTCGCTTGGCTGGGAGCATGTGGGACACTCAGGATGCCAAAGGTCTTGAAGCAATGAAAGCCAATGGTAATGAGATAGTGACTGCAGGAGAAAGCTTCCTGACTGAAATCGGTAATGCAAGTGCGCCGATGGAAGCGGAGTGGCTCGAAACAGCGGCCGAAATGGGGGTTGATGGGAAAGCGGCCCTAGAAGCTTTCCGTTCGCTGAGCCATCAAAAGTGAAGCGACACATTGAGGGTTAACCATGAATTCAACTCGCACAAAAGGTAAAGGTTGGTTGCGACGGGGTGAAGGTGTTCTTAACACATTGCTCAGCGCATCTGCAGCAGTCGTCATGTTTTTGATGATGGCACTAACGCTGGTCGATGTGATGGGGCGTTATCTTTTCTCTATGCCGGTGACCGGTGCCTTTGAAGTGACGGAGTTGATGCTGGCAGCGGTAATCTTTCTTGGATTACCGCTGGTAACCGCCGAGGGTGGCCATATTGCTGTGGACATCCTCGACTCGGCACTGAGTGACTGGGTTCAGGCGGTACAGTACTGGGTGATCGGCGTGGTCAACGTACTGGCATTCGGCATTTTCTCCTGGATGCTTTGGGAGCACGCCTTCAAGGTGTTGCGTTATGAAGATTCAACGGCGGTGCTGGAAATTTCATATGCGTGGCTCGCTTTTTTGATGGCGATCACTGCTTCTGTGTCCGCCTTTATTCTCTTGATCCAGATGCTGTTTGACCGAAACGGCAAGACCTCGAAAGGAGTGCAGTAATGGAGGCAAGTCTGCTCGGATTTGCAGCACTGATGGTGCTGATATTGGCGCGAGTGCCGCTGGGTATTGCAATGGGGATCGTGGGCGTTATTGGCTTTGCACTGGTGCAACAGATGACCTATGGAAATCCTCGAGGTTGGAGCACAGCGCTGAATATGATTGCATCGACAGCGTTTGATACCGGTCTAGCCTACGGCCTTTCCGTAGTCCCTCTGTTCCTTCTGATGGGTAATCTGATTACTGAGTCGGGCATGTCGAAGGAACTCTATCGTGCCGCCAACGCGTTTCTCGGGCACTTCAAAGGTGGTTTGGCACTGGCAACGGTGGTCTCATGCGGTGCTTTCTCGGCTGTGTGCGGGAGCTCGATGGCAACAGCAGCAACCATGTCAAAAGTGGCGATGCCTTCAATGCGTGAATACAAGTATGCCGACAGCCTGGCGACTGGGGCGATAGCGGCAGGGGGCACGCTCGGCATTCTGATCCCGCCCAGCGTTATCCTCGTGATCTACGGCCTGATGACCGAAAGTGATATCGGCAAACTGTTCATTGCCGGCCTTTTGCCCGGTTTGATCGGCGTTATCTTGTACATGCTGGCTGTCGTGTTTGCGGTACGGCTCAAGCCTGAAATTGGACCGGCGGGCAAACGCTCCACCTGGAAAGAGCGCCTGCTTTCGATGAAAGGGGTTTGGGGTATTAACCTGATCTTTATCATCGTCATGGGCGGGATTTACGCGGGTATTTTTACTCCGACTGAAGCGGCAGGTATCGGTGCATCCGGAGCCTTTCTGATCGCACTCTTCAGTGGAAAACTCAGTTTTAAAATGTTCCAGCGCTCACTGAGCAACGCCGCCCGCACAACGGCGATGCTGTTCTTCCTTGTGATCGGTGCCGTGATTTTTTCCAATTTCATCAACTTGACAGGCATGCCGATGATGCTCAAGGACTGGGTCGTGGAGTCTGGCTTCAGCCCACTCATGGTCATCCTGATTCTAGTAGGTGTCTACCTGTTGCTGGGCTGTGTGCTGGAAAGCATGTCGATGATCCTGCTCACGGTGCCGGTGTTCTATCCGATGGTGGAAGCCATGGGCATGGATCTGATCTGGTTTGGCATCCTGGTCGTCGTGGTGACTGAAATTAGCCTGATCACGCCGCCGGTTGGCATGAATGTATTTGTGCTGCGTGGAGTCATTCCCGACGTCAAGCTGTCAACTATCTTCCGCGGCGTGACGCCGTTCTGGATTGCAGACATTGTGCGGCTCGCGCTGATCATCGCGATACCCTCACTGTCGTTGATGCTGCCCAATGCCATTGGCTAGGGCAGCTCGGCTCAATACCGATCTATAACAATAACGATGAGGTAACCCAATGAAAAAAGGTGTAATGCGTCCTGGGCACGTGCAGATTCGCGTGCTGGATATGGATGAAGCCGTCAAGCACTACGTAGACCTGCTCGGTCTGATTGAAATGGACCGTGACGATCAGGGTCGTGTCTATCTCAAGGGCTGGACCGAAGTGGACAAGTTCTCGGTGGTGCTGCGTGAAGCGGACGAAGCCGGCATGGACTACATGGGTTTCAAGTGCTTGAGCGAAGAGGTTGTGGACAGCCTGCGTGCTGAGCTGGTTGCGTTCGGCTGTGAAGTGGAAGACATTCCCGCCGGTGATCTTAAAGACTGTGGACGCCGCGTCCGTTTTGTTGCCCCCACCGGGCACGCGTTCGAGCTTTTTGCCACCAAGGAGCAGACCGGCAAGTGGGGCGTGGGCAATCACAACCCGGAAGCATGGCCGCGTGGCCTGAAAGGCATGCAGGCGACCCGTTTCGACCACTGCCTGCTGTACGGCCCCAACCTGGACCGCACTTTAGAGCTGTTCCGTGATGTGCTCGGCTTCGATCTGGCTGAGCAGGTGATGACACCGGACGGCAAGCGTGTCGGCCAGTTCCTGACTGCCAGCATGAAGGCGCATGATGTGGCGTTTATCGATCATCCGGAGCCAGGCAAGTTTCACCATGCCTCCTTCTTCCTTGAGACCTGGAACGATGTGCTCAAGGCGGCGGACTTGATCTCCATGACCGATACCTCAATCGATATTGGCCCGACACGTCATGGGCTGACTCATGGTCAGACCATCTATTTCTTTGACCCTTCCGGCAATCGTAACGAGGTTTTCTGCGGTGGCGACTACCACTACCCGGACCACGAGCCGGTGACTTGGGATGCGGGCGAGCTGGGTAAAGCAATTTTCTATCACGACCGTCAGTTGAACGAGCGTTTCCTGAGCGTGCTGACCTGAATCGGAGACAATCATGTCATTTGATCCGAAAGATTTTCGCCGGGCGCTGGGCAAGTTCCCCACCGGCGTAACCGTAATTACCACGCGAGATGCTGAGGGTAATCCCATCGGAATGACCGCCAGCAGCTTTAACACCCTGTCGATCGAGCCTGCGCTGGTGCTCTGGAGCATTGACAAGGGGGCCTGGAGTCTGGAGGCATTCACCCGTGGGAAATCCTTTGCCATCAATGTGCTGCGTAATGACCAGATTGAAATTTCCAATCGGTTCGCGCGCCGGGGCGAGGACAAGTTTGCCGATATCCACACCCGCGACGACCAGCACGGCTCTCCACTGCTGCACGGCACGGCAGCCTGGTTCGGTTGCAAGACCTGGAACGTCTACGAGGGGGGAGACCACTTTATTATTGTGGGCGAGGTGACCGATTACTCCTATGAGGAAAACGTCAACTCACTGGTGTTCCACAACGGTCGCTATGCGGTGCCCGAAACCCACCCCGCGGTTCAGGCTCCGACCCGACCGCTGGAAGCCAGAGGGTTTCTGGGTGATTACCTGTTGTTCCAGTTGCGTCAGACACTCAATGCTTATGCCTCTGACTTCTATCCGAGGTTGAGCCATTTTGGGGTGACCGCCGAAGAATGGCGTGTACTGACGCTGCTGGCCGATGGCAAATCGATGGAACAAGAGCAGATTTGCCGCTATGTTTCCCAGCCACTCAAAGAGCTGATGTTTACCGGCGAATGGCTGCAGGAGAAAGGATTGGCAAGTGCAGTTGGGTCGAAGATTCAATTAACCGTTAAGGGGCAAAATTTGGCTGAGCAATTGCTTGATATGGCTATTGAGCATGAGCAAAGGATCCTATCGGTACTTGATGACACTGAGCAGGCAATGTTAAAGCTGATGTTGAAAAAAATTCAAAACGCTATCTAGAAATTAATATTAATGAAAGGGTTGATTTCATGATTGATTTTTATAGCCAAAAAATTGATGGCCAGATCGCATGGAAAGGTGGAGATCTTATTGAAAATAAAACCTGGATTTACGAGCTTACACCTGCAGAAAAAAATATTATTAAAAGCGCAGTTGAAGTTCTAAAAAACAAAGGTTTAAAATCTCCATATTTTAGTAAAGATGATTTTAATATACAGGAAATGGAAGCGGGGCTTGAACGTATAAAGTCCGAGTTAGAAGAAGGCTATGGTTTTATTTTGATCCGTGGTCTAGATGAAAATATTTATGATGAGCAAGATCTTACATCCATATATTATGGTATAGGCCTGTATCTGGGGTGGCCTGTAAAGCAGAATCCAAGAGGTGATCTTCTTGGTCTGGTTACTAATGTTGGAGATCTCAATGATAAAAAAACCAGGGTGTATGAAACAAATTCATATTTGCCTTATCATACAGATTTGTCAGATGTGGTAGGTTTATTATCCATAAAAAAAGCTAAAGAAGGCGGTCTGAGCAGTCTTGTAAGTGCAGCAACGATTTATAATACTATACTGGATGAAGCACCAGAGTACCTTGAAACTTTATATCAACCCTTTTATTTTGCACACTTGGGTGAAGAGACGCCTACACCTTCTCCGATATTCAGTTATCACAATGGAAAGCTGAGCTGCCGTTATCTGAGACAATATATAGAACTTGGCCACGAAATGGAGGGAATCCCATTATCGAAAAAACAAATTGAGGCCATGGATTTATTTGATGAAATAATGCATCGTGATGAAGTAAAACTGGATATGATGCTTCAACCAGGCGATATCCAATTTGCAAACAATTATATGGTACTTCATTCGAGAACCGGGTTCGAAGATTATGAGGATATGGCCGAGAGGCGTAAACTTATTCGTCTTTGGCTTAAAATGCCGAATGCACGAACCCTTGCCCCATCTTTTCCTGGACGTAATGGCTTTTCAGACTGATATGGCATGAATGGAGTTATATATGAAAAATATTGAGAACTTTGATTTCAGTAAAAACTGCCCATCAAACATGTCAGTTGAAGAATGGGCTCTACGAGTTAAATTGGCCTACTGCTATCACTTGGTAGATTTTTTTGGTTGGACTGAGACCATTTTTAACCATATATCAGCTCGTATTCCGGGTGACGAAGGCTATTATTTGGTTAATCCTTTTGGCCTCAACTATACAGAAGTTACGCCTGAAAATTTGCTGAAAGTGGATTTGGATGGTAATAAAGTAGAACCTTCTGAGTATGATGCTAACCCGGCAGGTTTTGCATTGCACAGTGCAATTCATGGTGCGCGTGATGATATTCATTGTGTTGTACACACACATACCAATGAGGTATCAGCAATTGCACAAAAGAAAAATGGCTTTGGTCACGATGACTTTTATGGTGCCCAGCTATACAACCGTGTGGGTTATCATGCGTTTGAAGGGATTACTTTGTTCCCGGAAGAACGTGAGCGTATGCTCAAAAGCTTGGGAGACAAGCATATCTTGGTTTTGAGAAATCATGGTATTGCTGTAGGTGAAGCTGATATTGAACGTACATTCTTTCTGCTTTGGACGGTACAACGTGCAGCTGAAATTCAGGTCACGGCAGGTGCTCTAGGTGGCGAAGACAACCTTATTCGCGAAGAAATCAAGTCACGTTGTGCTGCACTGACACAACAGCTGATCAAGGAAAGTGGCTTCGCAGTAAAATTTTACGAGGCTATGGTTCGTAAGTTGATCAGTGAAAGAGGAGCCCCATGGCAATAAAGCCGGGTTGTTTGCGCTGTTTGTGATACACAGCGCAAACAAAAATACCACCAGTGTAAACCGGCCCTTTTCTCAGTTATGACCCTCCTGCAGCATCTGCTGCAACCGCTGACGCTCTGGGTCACCGGGTACAATCCCGGTGACCTCTGCCTCCAGCACGACCACCCCGTCCGGATTGGTCATTTCGACCCTGGCGCTGGCACGCCCACGCGGATCTATTTCTCTGATGGTCCAGCGACAGGTAATAGCCTCGCCTACGTAAACAGGTCGTCTGAAACGGAAATTCATGCCCGCTGCCAGCCAGCCAATCTGACCGCCAATCTCGGTCAACAGGCTACCGGTCAGCAGCCCATGTGCCACTGGGGCTCTGAACCCCTTCAACTTGGCAAACGCCTGATCAAAATGTACCGGATTGTAGTCGCCGGACAGGCGCGCGAAGGTGTCGACTTCCTCTTGTGTAAAGCTGCGAGTCACACTGAAGCTGTCACCCGGCTGCAGTCCTTCCGCTGCACGTTCTCGCATTGAATTCATGGGACCCCTCCATTAAGCGCATAATGATTATATTGAACGGTGTTCAATAATCTTGTCACTGTTTACAACACTGAGGTCTTGATTCAAAGCTGGCTCATTATCACCTAACATGCTGTTACTGTTTCAAAATCAAGGCCTATCCATGTCAGGACGACTTTCAATTCGATCATATAACCGCCAGAGGCAGGGTCATTCGCACACGTACCATCAAATGGTACTGCCGCTATGCGGTGCTATTGAGATCGAGCTCGACGGTTTTGCCGGTCGGGTCGCGTCAGGAGAATGTGTCGTTATTCGATCTGGACAGCAACATCATTTCACTGCTGATGAAGAAGCCCGGTTTGTCGTAGCAGACATGCACTGGTTACCGGAAAATCTGCGCGCAACTGATTCATGTGTATTCAGAATCAGTGGGCCTCTGCTCCAATACCTCAGTTTCGTAGAAACGCAGTTGGGGCATCAAGTCAACGATGCCCTGGAACAGTCCATGTTTGTCACCTTCGCATTGTTGCTTGCCGAGCAGCGCTTGCTGCCTCAGGTCGATCGGCGTATCCGGCAGGTTTTGCAAGTGATAGACATGCGGCTGTCTGAGAGGCTTACCTTGGATGAGTTGGCACAGACTGCCTGCCTCAGCGAGACCCAGCTTAAAAAGCTGTTTCGCCAGCAAATCGGTCTCAGTGTGATGCAGTACCTGACCCGTGTGCGGATGGAAAAGGCCAAAGCTCTCTTGCAGCATACCGACTACTCAGTCCAGCGTATCGCTGAACAGGTTGGTTACAGTGACCTGTCGGCTTTCAGTCGCCGCTTTTCTGCCAGCTTTGGGCTGTCCCCGACTCGCTTCAGCCGTTGAAGAGCGGCTGTCTGGCATATAGAAGCGGCTGATGAGCAAAAACTCTGCAGCTCCTCTCAAATAGACTGGCGTTACATTCACGAGTCAAAAGGTAGAGCATGGGGAATCAGCAGGATGACATGCAGGGTATTGCGGCTATTGTTTTGGCCAGCGTGCTTTGGGGGACAACCGGAACGGCGGCGAGTTTTGCCCCGGCCGTCAGTCCACTGGCGACAGGGGCTTTTGCCATGGGAGGCGGTGGCGTGCTGTTGGTTCTGCATGCGTTGCGCTTCCTGCTCAAGGATCGGGCGCGGCTGAAAGCCTGTTATGCGGTGCTACTGACAGGTGGGGCAGCAGTTGCGCTTTATCCGCTGGCGTTTTACAGCGCCATGCGCCTTTCGGGGGTGGCCATGGGAACGGTTATATCCATTGCCAGTGCACCACTGTTTGCCGTTGTACTGGAGCGCCTGATAGGAAAGAAACCGGTCTCCTCCCGGTGGATTCTTGGCTTTATTACGGGAGGGTTGGGAATCCTGCTGTTGACGTGGGGTAAGGAGCCACAGTCCGTGGAAGGTGGCAATGAGTGGCAATACATCGGGGCTGCACTGGGGTTGTTGGCCGGTCTGACGTATGCTGTCTACTCGTGGTCAGCTCGACGATTGATTGAGCAAGGGATACACGCCAGAGCGGCCATGGCGGCAATGTTTGGGCTGGCGGCGCTGGTATTGCTGCCATCACTGGCTATCACGGGTGACAATCTGTTGACGACTCCGATTCATGCCAGTGTTGCGTTCTATATGGCAGTGGTGCCCATGTTCATCGGTTACCTCTGCTTCAGTCGTGGGCTTAGGCAGGTGGAGGCCAGCACAGCAACACTGATTACACTGCTGGAGCCTGTAGTTGCTGTGATGTTGGCAGTGCTGATCGTCGGCGAACGCTTTATGCCTGTCGGTTGGCTGGGGGTTATGCTGATTATGTTGAGCCTATTGCTGCAGACTGTAAAACGCCGCCCCGGCGGTATAAAGTCGCGGTAGTGAACCGGAAGTTCAGTAGTTCTCTTTCTTTGCATCTGTTGCGGCAACGCCCCGCCAGTCTTCAAGCTCCAGCTGTGGCTGCTCCGCTCTGAAGCGCGCATAGAGCTCGATACCGTTCAGGTCTTCCAAAATGTCGACCTGAATGCCTTTGCTGCGCAGTAGAGCTTCGTTGCCACTGGCGCTGGTGATGTCACCGACGACGACGCGGCTGAAACCACGCATGTACAGCAGCGTGGCGCAGACATCGCAAGGGCTGAGCGAGGTGAACAGCGTGGTATGGCTGAAGTCGATCCTGCCGGCATCTCGGATGGCAGAGGTTTCGCCGTGATTGTAGGGGTGACTTTCCTGTACCAGCGTATTGTGCCCCTTGCCCAGAATGCGGCGTGTGCTGTTATCGATGATGACGGCCCCGATAGGGCAGCCACCCTCGTTATAACCTTTATGGGCAAGCAGTACCGCGATCCGCATAAAATCTCGGTCCGACAGCCTGTGTGTAAAGTCGTCAGCCATCAATACAGGCAGACTGGCTGTTGGCATGTGTGCAATCACGTTGAGTACAGACTCGGTAACGGGGGTATCGCATGTGAGCAGTGGAGTCGTCATGGGCAGCATCCTTGTATGTAGTTTTGAGTGGGGCCTGTGACCATACTCAGTAGGCACGCATCGTGCGTCACGGGCAGGCCGGCTGCCTTTCATTCCGGATAGCCTTCGGCAAAGCGACGTATCCTGAAGCCCTTTTCACGCAGGCCTTTGACGGCTTCATGAGAGAGCGCACAGTAAGGGCCGCGGCAGCAGGCAACAATTTTCCTGTCTTTGGGCAGCAGGTTGAACATCTGCTTCAGCTGGCTGATCGGAATATTGAAGGCTTCAGGCAGGTGACCAGCCTGAAACTCATCTGCCGGACGTACATCCAGCAGAGCAAGAGTGCCCGCTTTCAAGCCTTGCAACAAGTCATCTCGTGACACCGGCCTCATGCGTTGTCGTCGGCAAACAGTTGTCCGACAAGCAGCTCCATCTCAGCCAGATTTGTTTGAGTTATCTGGCCGTCGGGCTAGGGTCGCGCGTGGGGGTATTCGTGTTTGGAGCTGTTGTCATTGCATTGGCCATAGTGCTGGTGTTGTTGCTGGTACGTGAGACACACGGCTGGGCCAGGGCTGAAAGTGCCCGTCATGCCAGTTGCAACTCCGTTGGGCCGCGTGCTCGCCTGCCGCAGAACATTTCGGATACGCCGACCACTGCTGAAGTCTTTGAACAGATGAGCTGGACCAACAGGCGCATGGCCGCGTTCAGTCAGGCGGGTCTGGTGGAAAAGTTTGTCGACGCCCTGATCTGGGTGTTCTATCCGGTGTTTCTGTATCAGCAGGGTCTGGGTCTGGGCGCCATCGGCTGGATTGTGGGTATCTATGGTTTTGTCTGGGGTGGCTTGCAGTTTATCACTGGCCGTCTGTCGGATCATATCGTCCGGCTCAAGCCAATTATCTAATTATCTGGGGCATGTGGATCTGTGGTGGTGGCGTGGCGCTGATGCTGGTGTGATCTGGGCTACGGCATCGGCGCGCTGGGGTTTGGTCTGGTGGTACACCTGACCGGGCTCGAAAGCAGTGGCTTCTGGTTTGTCGCCATCGCCATGTTTCTGTCCGGTGGGCTGGTGATGTTGTGGAGGGAAGAGACGCGCCCGCGGTTGCATGCTGAAAGGCCTGATGACTGCCGTTAAGCTTTTAATCAGTCTGGAAATCCATGTCTCAAAGCACATCATGGGCGAGGTGAGCATAAAGAATTTTAACGATTTTTTTATGTGCAACACCTGACTTGGTCATCGAATTTTTACACCTTTACATACCAACATAGAGACACACTCACTGAAGGAGAATGAGCGTGTCTACTTTCCTTTTATTCCTTTCTGTAGCAGTAGGTGGCTATCTGATTGCTGCACTGCTTTTGCCTGAGAGGTTCTGATCATGGCTTTGGTCGGTATTGGCATAATCCTCGGGCTTTTTGGCTTATGTTTCTTGTTCATTGATCTGGAGGGGCGATTGTGAACGAGGTCATCATAACGTATGCGGTCACGCTACTGCTGGCGTGGCCATTAGGGAGATTTATCGCTGGGGTATTTTCCAGTGGTGCAGGCGCGGGTGCAACAGTTTTCCTGCCGGTTGAAAATAGGCTCTATCGCCTGTTTGGTGTGAATCCGGCTCAATCGATGAACTGGCAAGGTTACGGCAAGGCTCTATTGAAATTGCACTTGGTCTTAGTGCTGATCGTGTTTGGCTTGTTGATGGCTCAAGGAATTCTTTTCCTCAATCCTGACAGCATTGAAGGAATGAGCTGGGATCTTGCTCTGCACACGGCTGTTTCGTTTCTCACGAACACCAATCAGCAGCACTATTCCGGACAGGCTCAGTTGAGCTATTTGGCGCATACTTTCGGCATCGTGACACTGCAAGTGGTTACTCCCGCTGCAGGTATGGCGGCACTGGTCGCCATAGTTCGTACTCTTTTCGGCCGAGCAGACAAGAAGCCAAAACCCTCTGAAGACGGTACGGTAGCTGTAGGTAACTTCTATGAAGATATTACCCGTGCGGTTGTCCGTGTGATGTTACCTGTCGCGACAGTGATTGCTTTATTGTTAGCGTCACAGGGCGTTCCCAATAGTTATGAGGGTGCTCGAACCGCAATTCCGCTTGATCAAACTGTCGAAATGGCAGAGCAGAACATCCCCATCGGACCAGTTGCGCCGATGGTTGCTATCAAGCAGGTCGGTACTAACGGTGGCGGGTGGTATGGACCCAACTCAAGTGTGCCATTGGAAAATCCCACTCCAGCTAGCAATTTCATTCAGACCGTTTCGCTTGTCTTGATCCCGGCTGCACTGGTTTTTGCTCTTGGTTTTTTAACTGGTCGCCGGCGCTTGTCGCTGATGGTTATGGGAGTGATGCTTGCCATGTCGGTTTCGCTCACGTCTGTTGCCGTGTGGTCAGAAAATCAGCCTAATGCAGCATTCGAAGGTTTGGCAGCTGAGGGTCCCAACCTGGAAGGCAAAGAGGTCCGTTTTGGCGCCACCGCTACAGCACTGTGGGGTAGCTGGACAACCCAAACCTCCAACGGTTCCGTCAATGGCATGCATGACAGCTTCAACCCCATCGGTGGCATGGTCCCAATGCTGGATATGTTCATTAATGTCACTTTTGGTGGTATCGGCGTTGGACTCATAGGATATCTTTTGTTCCTATTGCTGGCTGCTTTCCTTGGTTCACTGATGATTGGCCGTGCACCGGAGATTGCCGGTAAAGCCTTGGAAACCCGTGAGATTAAGCTGGTGTGCATCGCTCTGCTGATTCAGCCCTTGTTGATTCTGGGATTCAGCGCCATCACTGTGGCATTCCCTGCACTGACCGGCAACTCCAACCCCGGTTATCACGGAATCAGCCAGGTTATCTATGAGTACCTCTCGGCGTTTGCCAACAATGGTTCCGGCTTTGAAGGGCTTGGCGATGACTCTGTCTGGTGGAACGTCACCTGTGCAGTCAACCTTGCACTTGGTCGCTTCATTCCAATCCTAGCGCCTCTGGCGATTGCAGCCTCGCTCGCTGCCAAGCGTTCTGCTCCTGAAGGTCGCGGCAGTCTCAGTATTGATACGGTTACCTTCGGCTTGATGACGTTGGCAGTGATTGTGATGTTTACCTTGCTGAGCTTTATGCCGGTGCTGATTCTTGGCCCAATTGCTGAAGCTTTGGCTCTGATGTCCTGATTGGAGAACGAAGATGTCTAACGAAACCCCAAAGCTGACCGCCTCGTTTGAGGCAAGGAACATTGTAAGTCAGTCTTTCAAGCGCTTGTCTCCACGGAACCTGGCACGCAACCCTGTTATGCTGGTTGTAGGTATTGGCACGCTGGTGACTGGTCTGTTGGGTATTACCCACATGACCCAAGGTGAGCCTGCGGCACTCGATTTTATAATTTGTGCCATTCTGCTGTTCACTGTGTTGTTTGCAAACGGAGCTGAATCCGTTGCAGAGGCACGAGGCAAGGCCCAGGCAGGGGCTCTCAGGGCTACAAGAAAGGACCTGAAAGCAAGAAAACTCCAAGGCGAGCGTGAGCAGGAGGTGCTGGCAACGGACCTCAGAAAAGGCGATTGGGTACGGGTTAAGCCTAACGAACTGATTCCTGGGGATGGTGAGATTGTTAAAGGTGCCGCAACGATCAACGAATCCGCGGTGACTGGTGAGTCCGCTCCAGTACTTCGCGAAGCGGGTACTGATAATAGTGGCGTCAGCGCGGGTACCAAGGTGCTATCCGACGAGATTGTGATCGAGATCACCGTTGACCCAGGCAACTCGCTACTGGATCGGATGATTGCCTTAGTTGAGGGTGCTAAGCGTCAGAAAACACCAAGCGAGCTGGCTCTCTCGGTTCTGCTTGCCGCCATGACACTGATCTTTCTGATTGTGGTAGTCACTTTGGTACCTTTTGCTGGCTTCGTCGGTGCGTATCCTTCTTTCTCGGTACTTGTCGCATTGTTGGTGTGTCTTATTCCCACCACCATTGGGGGGTTGCTGCCAGCTATTGGTATCGCGGGTATGGACCGCGCCATGCGTGCGAACGTTATTGCCAAATCCGGCAAGGCGGTTGAGGTGGCAGGCTCTATTGACACACTTTTGCTGGATAAAACCGGCACTATTACTCTGGGCGATCGCCGCGCCACATCATTTGAGACGGTTCAAGGCGTTGCACCAGGTACTCTGAGAGATGCAGCGCTGCTTACTTCCCTTGCAGACCCTACACCTGAAGGTAAATCAATCGTTGCCCTGGCACTGGAAAAAGGCTCCAAAGCCGATGCGGAAGACGGTACAGAGTTCATTGAGTTCTCTGCCAACACCCGGATGTCTGGTGTGAATATGCCCAATGGTCGTATTCTTCGTAAGGGCGCCACAGACGCAATCCGAAAGCTGGTTACCGAAAACGGGGGGCACTATCCACATGAAATGGACCGCCTGGTTGAGCGGGTGGCGAAAAATGGTGCAACGCCACTTGTGGTGGCTGAAGGCAACCGGGTTTTGGGCGTCATAGCTTTGTCGGATGTAATCAAGTCCGGTATCAAAGAGCGATTTGCGAAACTGCGTGAAATGGGCGTAAAAACAGTAATGATCACTGGTGACAACCCGGTAACAGCAGCCGCTATTGCAGCCGAGGCCGGTGTTGATGACTTCGTGGCAGAGGCCACCCCAGAGCAAAAGCTGGAAATTATCCGTCAAGAGCAAGCCGAAGGGCGACTGGTTGCCATGATGGGAGACGGCACCAATGATGCGCCCGCCCTGGCCCAGGCTGACCTGGGCCTGGCCATGAATTCCGGTACACAGGCAGCCCGTGAAGCCGGAAACATGGTTGATCTGGATTCTGACCCGGGAAAACTGCTGGAGGTGGTCGAAATCGGTAAGCAATTACTGATTACCCGCGGTTCGTTAACCACTTTTTCCCTGGCTAATGACGTGGCTAAATACTTTGCCATTCTACCGGCACTCTTTGTCGGCAGCCTTCCAGCTCTCGATGTACTCAACATACTGAACCTGTCGAACCCCATGAACGCGGTGTTGGCCGCAACAATTTTCAATGCACTGATCATCCCGGCGCTAATTCCGTTCGCGTTAAGGGGGGTGAACTACAAGCCTGCAAGCGCAACGCACTTGCTGCGTCGGAACCTGCTGATCTTCGGCGTTGGTGGTTTGTTGTTACCTTTCCCCGCCATCAAGGCGTTGGATCTGATGCTCACGGTTGTATTGTAAGGAGATAGGAAATGACTGGTTCAGACTCTGTTGTTGTACGCCGTTCGGCGTCTTGGCTCACAGCCGTAAAGGCTGCAATTGTGTTCACTCTGCTGTGTGGAGGTATATACCCTCTCTTCGTGACGGCTATCGGTGCCGTGTTGTTTCCTCATCAGGCTACTGGGAGCCTTATTGTGGTTAACGATACCGTCGTCGGTTCTGAATTGGTTGGGCAACCATTCAAAGCCCCGAAATATTTCCAAGGGCGGCCCTCGGCAGCGGATTATGATCCATTTTCCGTTGGCGGTTCAAATTACGCGGCCAGCAATCCAGATCTGCGGGCCCGTGTTTCTGAAGACTCAGGGAGCATTGCAGAAAGAGAAGGTATTGACGCGGCTTTGATCCCCGTAGATTTGCTCGCGGCTTCAGGCTCTGGCATAGACCCTCATATCTCACCAGAGTCTGCTCGATTGCAGGCTTCTCGGGTGGCGACAGTCCGTGAAATGCCGGTCTCACAGGTTAATGAACTGATTGAGCGGTATACTGAAGGCCCGGTAATGGGCGTCTTCGGACAGCCGCGAGTCAATGTTCTGCGGATCAATCTTGCACTAGATGCAAAGGAGTCACTGGATTGAGTCAAGGCGATCAAAATCGCCCAAACCCCGATGCGCTTCTGAGAGTTCAGGAGCGTGAGTCGGGTAATGGGCTGAAGATATTTCTTGGGGCCGCTCCTGGAGTTGGCAAAACCTATCAAATGCTTCAGGCAGCCCATGAATTACGGAGGCAAGGTCTCGATGTTGTTATCGGGGTGGTAGAAACACATGGTCGTGAAGAGACTATTGCTCTCTGTGAAGGCCTTGAGACGCTGTCAAAAAAAGAGGTCGAATATTCGGGTAAGAAATTTCAAGAGTTTGATCTGGATGCCGCCCTCGAACGCAAGCCTGATGTACTTTTAGTTGATGAGCTGGCTCATCGGAATATACCGGGTACACGTCATTCACGCCGTTATCAGGATATTGAAGAGCTGCTAAATCAAGGTATCACTGTCTGGACAGCGATTAATATTCAACACTTGGAAAGCCTCTCGGATGTGGTTGCCAGTATTACTGGCATTCGCATGCGGGAAACGGTTCCTGACTCGATATTGGAACAAGCCAGAGATATTGTTTTAGTAGATCTAACACCCTCCGAATTACTGGAACGTTTGCGGCAAGGGAAAGTGTATCTACCTGAGCAAGCCCGAGCAGCCATGGAGGGATATTTCTCACCTTCGAATCTTTCGGCTCTCCGGGAGTTGGCAGTTCAAGCTATCGCCGAACGCCTTGATGCAGACGTCCGTGAGAGCATGCAGTCTCGAGGAATTGAAGGCCCATGGCATGTCCGGTCAAGACTGCTGGTAGCTATTGACGGAGCATCAGGTCAAGGAGAGGCTCTCGTCCGGGCGGGGAGGCGGCTGGCGGATAGACGCAAATCCCCTTGGATTGTCGTGATGGTTGATAATGGGCACTCCCAGCCTGAAGATCAGCAACGACAGGCAAAAGCTTTTGAGTTGGCTGCGCGTTTGGGGGCCGAAACACGGACACTTCGTGGGTATGACATCGCCAGCGAAATTGTCACTTTTGCAAAAGAGATCAACGTGACAACTCTGGTGCTCGGTCGCCCCCGCGAACATTTCTGGAGTCTGTTACAGTCCACGAGTCGGCGAATTCTGAATCAAGCAGAAGCATTTGAAATTATTTTTGTTCCAGTGCCTCGTAAGAAGCGAAAAAAAATAATAAGTCTTCCTTATGATGGCAAAAATACCGATTATTATTGGGCTGTTGTCAGCGTTTTTACGGCTACTATTATCTCCATGGGACTTGATCACTTCCTCCCCCTTGGAAATATTTCACTTGTATTTCTGACATCGGTGCTTTGGGTTGCTGCACGTACGGGTATTCGTCCCGCATTATTTACTGCATTGTTGAGTTTTTTTACATATAATTTCTTTTTTACAGTTCCTCGTCTTAGTTTTAATATGACAAATACGGACGAAATATTGACTGTTTTGTTTTTCTTTATTATTGCGATTATTGGCGGGAATTTGGCAGGAAGGTTGAGAGGCCAAATCCAGATGTTGCGTGCCTCAAATGATCAGACCGATGCACATCTTCAACTCAGCCGCCGTCTGGCCGCGGCTCCAGATATCAGCTCGGTTCAAGCTGAGGCAGTTGAAGCGCTATACGCACAGCATCGAATACCGCTGATTATTGCTCAACAGAATCCGGAAAACGGTGCTATTGAGGTTGTAACCCGAAGTGGGCCTTCGCACTTGCTCAATGATGCTGCCTGTTCTGCAGTTGACTGGGCAATAACGAACAATAAACCCAGTGGAGCGTTTTCGGATACCTTGAGTAGCCTCCCGTGGCGCTTCGAGCCTGTTGAAGCGGATGGTGAGGTATTTGCTGTTCTTGGGGTCTGGGTAGAAGATATGACGCCAGAGTATTATCGGGGCCTCGCAATCAGCGTTTATTCCCATCAGCTTGGACTTGCATGGCTCCGCACTCGGTTGGTTTCTAATCTCTCTGCTTCTCGTGTGGCTGAAGATACTGAAAGGCTGCGTTCTGCCTTACTGTCTTCAATATCTCATGATCTTCGAACCCCCCTTGCATCCATGATTGGCTCAGCGAGTACCCTGAAGTCGATGTTTAATCGTTTGTCCGGTGAAGACCGGGATAGCTTACTGGACTCAGTGTTGTGTGAAGGGGAGCGACTGGACCGCTACATACGTAACCTGCTGGATATGACAAAGCTTGGGCACGGAACCCTAAAAATCGAGAGAGACTGGATTGCATTAACGGATATACTGTCTTCAGCTTTGCGCCGGACCAGGAATTTAATGACTAAAGTTCGAGTGGAGCGAGATGTAGCAGATGACCTGCCCCTGCTATTTGTACACCCTGCACTGATTGAGCAGGCTTTGATAAATGTACTTGAAAATGCGGCCAAATTCGCGCCAGATGGCTCAATCCTGACCATACAGGCACGTAAAACTGGAAATGAATTCATTATCTGTATTTCGGATGAGGGGCCGGGGATACCGGAGGTTCAAAGAGAGCAAGTTTTCGACATGTTTTTCACTGGTGGAGAGGGTGATCGCGGTCCTCATGGCAGCGGCCTAGGCTTAGCTATATGTCACGGTATGATCGCAGCACATGGTGGGCGGATTCGGGCATTGCCAGGGCCTAAAAACTGTGGAACAACCATTGAAATTGCACTTCCTTTAACAGACTTGCCAGAACAAGAGTCCAAGACAGAGCCATTTCAATGACAGAGTCGACAGCTAATCGAGAATCCCACTGTATTCTGATAATCGATGATGAGCCTCAAATTAGACATTTTCTCCGTATCAGCTTGAAAACTGAAGGTTATGAGTTGATAGAAGCTGAGAGCGGTGAGGTCGGCCTGAGTTTATGTGCGAGATATTCGCCAAATCTCGTCATTCTTGACTTGGGGCTCCCTGATATGGATGGGTCTGATGTGCTTGCAAATTTGCGGGAGTGGGCGTCAGTCCCTGTTCTTATTTTATCAGTTCGAGATCAGGAGCCTGAAAAAGTAAAGGCGCTCGACTTGGGAGCTAACGATTTCATAACCAAGCCATTCAGTATTGATGAATTATTGGCGCGAGTCAGAACACAGCTGCGTAACTATGAGCGTTACCGAGAGGCGTCTATTGAAGCCCCCGCAGTTTTTGACGATGGGACATTAAAAATAGATCTTTCCACACGAACGATCGTTGTTGATGGTGAACGAATAAGGTTGACGCCTAAAGAGTTCTCCGTTTTACAGGCTTTAATGTTGGCTGCAGGTAAAATTGTTACCCAGTCTCAGTTACTTAAAAGTATATGGGGTGAAAGTCATGCTAAAGATACTCATTATTTGAGGATTCTTATTGGTAGGCTTAGACAAAAAATAAAAGATGATCCAACAGAACAATACTACATAAAAACAGAGCCTGGTATTGGGTATAGGTTTGTCGAAAAATTTAAATAATTTGATTTTTGGTTGTTTATTATTTTTCAATTATAAAAAAATTATATTGAGGTTTATATGCATTGCTATGATAATATCTCTGAGGAGGAGTATAATTGTTTGAAAATATTGGCTTCAAGTGGTCCAGTAACGTCAGCTTGTCGACCAGCGGTGCTTGAAAGACTACAGGAAATGAGACTTTTAGAGGTTCAGGTTCAGTCTTTACCAATGTTCCCTTTGGGAAAGAGCTTCAAAATTACAACACTAGGGAAAAAGATACTAGCAGGAAGCGAATAATATGGTTTTGGTCGTACGTATTGTTTGAGTACTACTGGAGTCCGTTTACGGTTTCTTTACGCTCTTAAGGCTTTTGCACCCTCGATTCTTTACGTGTTTTCGCTGGATAATTCTAAATTATTCATCATAGAGGGCCTTCAAGGCCACAGGCGATACGATGCGAATTGTCATACTGGGGGCCGGTCAGGTCGGTGCCACCCTGGCTGAACAGCTGTCCGGAGAGTCCAACGACATCACAGTAGTCGATGCCAATGCTGGCCGCTTGCGTACGCTGCAGGACCGGCTTGATATCCGCACGGTAGAGGGGCGTGCCTCGTTTCCTTCGGTACTGGCTCAGGCGGGGTGTGCGGATGCCGATATGCTGGTGGCCGTGACCAACAGTGACGAGGTCAACATGGTGGCCTGTCAGCTGGCACAGTCGCTGTTTAACATTCCTCGAAAAGTGGCGCGCATTCGTGGCAGCAGCTATCTCGGCTGTGCTGATCAACTGTTTCGGACAGGCGCGATTCCGGTAGATGTGCTCATCAGCCCGGAGCAGCTGGTGACCGATCACATCGAACAACTGACACGCTGGCCCGGTGCGCTGCAGGTGCATGATTTCATGGATGGGTTGGTCAAGCTGGCGGTTTTTCGGGTCGGAAGCGGCTCCGGCCTGCGGGGCCATACCGTTTCCGAACTCGATAGCCTGCTGCCAGGGGTTGAGGTGCGCATTGTGGCCCTCTATCGGGGCGAGGCTCATGTGTCTTTGCACGGCGATCTTCAGTTCCTCCCCGGGGATGAGGTCTACATGATTGCGACCCCTGCCCATCTTGAAGCCGTGACTCAGCTGTTTGTCGGTAATCGACAGCGCTATCGCCAGATCATGATTGCCGGGGGTGGTAACATCGGCGCATCGCTGGCGGCGCGGCTTGAAGCTCGTTTTAATGTCAAGGTGATAGAAGTCCGGCCCGAGCGCTGTCGAGAGATTGCGAATATGCTCGATGCCGCTGTGGTTATCAATGGCAGCGTATCGGAACTGGACATCCTGACCGAAGAGGGGATTGATGAGGTGGATCTTTTCTGTGCCCTCACCAATGATGACGAGGCCAACGTGATGTCATCCATGCTGGCCAAGCGCGCCGGAGCACGCCGTGTGCTGACCATCATCAATAACCCGGCGTATGTGGACCTGGTGGATGGTAATATTATCGACTATGCCATTTCGCCCGAGCAGATCACTATCGGCAGTCTGCTGGCCTATATCCGCAAGGGTGATGTGACGCGGGTTCACGCACTGCGCAAGGGGAAGGCCGAAGCACTGGAGACGGTAGTACACGGTGATAACAAGACCTCTCGTGTCGTTGGGCGTCAGGTGGGTGAGCTGAAACTGCCAACAGATGCACGCATTGGTGCCATTGTGCGCGGCAACCGGGTAATCATGAGTCACGCCGACACGCGCATCGAGAGCGAAGACCATCTCATTTTCTTTATGACCAGCAAGCAGAGCCTGAAGCAGGTTGAAAAACTGCTGCAGGTCGGACTTGGCTACTTTTGAAGGGGTAACAGGATGAAACTCTTTCGCCCGGTACTGTATGTGTGCGGTATGCTGGCCTTCATCATGGCGGGGCTGTTGCTGGCACCTGCAGTTTTTGCCCTGCTGACTGATGACGAGGAGTACAGTACCTTCTTCCTGTCATCCGGTCTCGCTGCACTGGCAGGGTTACTGTTGATGCTGCCAGGCCTTGGCCACCGCTTCACGCTGACGGCACGACAGCTGTATCTTTTGACCAGCCTGAGCTGGTTGTCCCTGTCTTTTTACGGCGCCTTGCCGCTGATGCTCAGCCACCACCCGCTGTCGCTGGCCGATGCAGTGTTTGAAGCGGTGTCCGGCATTACCACCACCGGCTCAACCGTGATGTCAGAGCTTGCTGCCCTGCCGCACTCCATACTGCTGTGGCGTTCCATGTTGCAGTGGGTCGGAGGGCTTGGCGTGATTGGTATGGCAGTGTCGATTCTGCCATTCCTGCAGGTAGGTGGCATGCGTCTGTTCCAGACTGAATCTTCCGACTGGTCTGAAAAATCCCTGCCACGTTTTCATGAGATGGCCCGTGGACTACTGTTGGTCTATCTGGGTATTACTTTGGCCTGTGCGCTGTCGTATCTTGCGGCTGGCATGACTCTGTTTGATGCCATCAACCATGCAATGACAACCGTTTCCACGGGGGGCTACGCCACTGATGACAGTTCCATGGGGCGTTTCAGTGATACCATTTTGTGGATTGCCGTGCTGTTCATGATGATTGGCGGCATGCCATTCATGCTCTACATCCGTTTTTTGAGTCAGCGCAACCTGAATGTGTTCAGAGATCAGCAAGCGGGAGGGTTTCTGCTGGTGGTATTTGGCTTGATCAGCCTGCTGACATTGCAGCAGCTGCTGACCGCAGATCGAGAACCGTTTGAAGTATTGACCCATGCGGCTTTCAATATCGTCTCGGTGATCACGACTACCGGTTACGCGTCGTCCGATTACACCCTGTGGGGCTATTTCAGTATTGCCTTTTTCTTTCTTATCACCTTCATAGGCGGCTGCTCAGGTTCAACCAGTGGCGGTATGAAGATTTTCCGTTTCCAGCTCTCATGGCTGTTTTTGCGTGACCAGATGAACAAGCTGGTGCACCCGCGGGGTGTATTTTCGATCCGCTATAACGGTAAGGCGGTTGCAGACGATATCATGGTGTCGGCGGTTGCATTTTCATTTTTGTTCTTTCTGGTTCTGGCCGTGACGACGCTGGCACTGGCGGCAACGGGGCTGGATTTCGTGACGGCATTGAGCGGTGCGGCAACGGCATTGACTAATGTGGGGCCGGGGTTGGGGGATATGATTGGGCCGGCGGGCAATTTCGCCGATGTGCCGGACAGTGGTAAATGGATTCTTGGCTTCGCCATGATCCTCGGTCGGCTTGAACTCCTTACCGTGATGGTATTACTGACACCTGTATTCTGGAGAGGCTAGGTTATGTCCGAACTGCAGTCACGTGCCAGCCTGCAACGCCATTGGCTGCTGGCGTCAGCCGCCCCAGTCGCGGCGACACTGATTTGCTGGCCATTGTTCGAACTGCTGCCAGCGGCCAGCCTGTCGCTGCTGTATCTGGCCAGTGTGTTAATTGTGGCAATCGGCACCTCAACGCGCCCTGCCTTGTGGTCGGCATTGTTGTCATTTCTGGCCTACAACTTTTTCTTCACTGAGCCTCGCTTTACCCTCTTTATTCTTCACCGTGAGGATATCATCACTGCGCTTGTGCTGGTTCTGGTCGCCCTGTTGACTGGCCAGCTTGCCGCTCGACTGCGTGAAAAAGTTGATGCGCTGGAAACCAGTATACGTTGGAACCAGGGGCAGATGGCACTTGCCCAGGCATTGTCAGATTGCATGGATGCTCCTGCGCTGATAACTGTATTTTCATCCCATCTCAAGGAACGATTCAGTCATCGTCCCTGTCGCATTGAACGGTTGCCTGAAGTTGAAGCAGGTGCCGCGATGGAGATGTGCTCCGAATCGATTCTGCTGAAAGAAGAGATGACCGGCTATTGTCTGTATGTGCGTGACCAGGATGCCCAAGTGCAGGGGCTGTCGTTCCGGTTTAACGCTGATCAGTTGCCCGATCTTAAAGTCCAGCTTAATTCTGCTGTGGAACTGTTCAAGCTAGCCTGGAGTCGCATTCAACTCGCTCAAAGACTTCAGAGAGAAACCCTTGAAAAGGAGCGAGAGCAACTCAGGTCAGCCCTGCTGTCTTCCATTTCTCACGATCTACGCACCCCTCTGGCAACCATGATTGGATCAGTCAGCACTCTTATTGATCTGCCCGAGAGCCTGTCGCAAGAACAAAAACGGGAATTGCTCGACAACACGCTTTCTGAGGCGCGTCGATTGGATCGCTATATTCAGAAGCTGCTTGATATGACGAAGATCGGGCAGGGAGAGTTGAAGCTCGAACGTGATTGGGTTGGGGTGGATGAAGTTTTGAATGTTGCGCTCAGGCGTTTGCAACCCTTGCTGAAGGGACAACGGATTGATGTCGTGTGTCAGCCCGATCTGCCCATGTTCAATTTGCATGCGGCTTTGGTTGAACAGGCCATTTTCAATGTACTGGAAAATGCAGTGCGCTTTACACCACCGAATGAGGTGATTCGAATTGAAGTGTCCGTCGAGGGGGATGATCTGAACATTGACATCGCCGATACAGGACCGGGTATTCCGGCCAGGCACTGGCCGCGTATTTTCGACATGTTTTTTACCCTTTCGCACGGTGATCAGCAGACAGGTGGGACGGGGTTGGGGTTGGCAATCTGTCAGAGCGTTCTGGGTGCCCATGGTGGCGAAGCCAGTGTTTTGTCGAGCACGCCGGATCATGGCAGCTGCATTAGGTTGCGGTTACCGCTTACATTGGCACATAACGGAGACGGGGCATGACACGAATTCTGATTATTGATGATGAGCCCCAGATTCGTCGCTTTCTTACCATCAGTCTTGAGTCTCAGGGTTATCAGATTTGTGAAGCCGTGTCAGGACGAACCGGGCTGGAACAATTGACCCTGGAACAGCCGGACCTTGTCATTCTGGATTTGGGGCTGCCGGACCTGGATGGGCAAGAAGTGTTGAAAGAGCTGCGTGGCTTCAGTGAAGTGCCTGTTGTCGTCCTGTCCGTGCGTAACAGCGAGAAGGAAAAGGTTCAGGCGCTGGATTCAGGAGCCAACGACTACGTCGAGAAGCCTTTTGGTGTCAAGGAGCTTTTAGCCCGCATTCGAGCCGTGCTGCGTTCAGCGTCGGGTAAGGATGTGCGTCCCAGCGCCTATGATGATGGCCATTTGCGCATTGATTACCATCTGCGTACCGTACAGCTGGCCGGTGAGCGGGTGCATTTCTCGCCACGGGAATACGATCTGCTATTGGAGCTGGTGCAGCACCCGGGGCAGATCCTGACGCAGCAGTATTTACTGAAGAAATTCTGGGGGCCTTCTCATCTTGAAGACAGCCACTACCTGAGAATTTTCATTCGCCAGATACGCGGCAAACTGAAAGATGATCCGGCACGGCCTCTCTACATCGAGACCGAACCCGGAGTCGGTTACCGCTTCATCGGTGGCGTGACTTAACTAATCAACGCCCCGGCAAGCCGCTCGTAGCTGCGCAGACGATCACTGTAATCATGAGTGACCGTCACAACGCCCACTTCATCGGAGCGGTATTGATCCGCTACGCGATTGATCTGATCGGCACACTCTTCAGCGGTCCCCAGTATCATTGAGTTCAGAACCGCATCAAAGAAGGCCTGATCGGCCGCGCTCAGGTTTTGTTTCAGGCGCAGGGCCTCGTCGGGATGCTTAACCACCTCACGGATGCCCTGACGGAACGCCTTGACCTTCCAGTAGACGGCGGGGGCTGCCAGGTATTCGGCTTCTTCACGGCTGTCGGCACAGAGTGCCGCCACTGCAATGCTGGCTTCAGGTTGGCCAGAGTGTCCCGCCTCACGCCAAGCCTGCTTGTATTCGCTGATGACACTGGGCGGGGCCGGTTCGGGGCTGATGAACAGGGCCAGACACATCTTCATGCCGACCTGACCAGCCAGCCCGGCACTGCCACCGCTTGATCCCAACATCCAGGTTTGTGGTATGGCAGGCTGTCCCGGCATGACCTGCAGCCCCTTGTAGGCATGGCCTTCAGGCAGGCTGTGGTGCAGCAGGTTCTGCAGCAGCCATGATTGCTCAGCATAGTCTTCCAGCCCCGGCTGGGCGGGGTAGGCCAGCGCATGTGATGCCAGCGCGTCACCCCCTGGTGCCCGTCCGATGCCCAGATCGATACGACCGGGATAGAGCGTTTCCAGCATGCTGAACTGTTCAGCGACCTTGTAAGGGCTGTAGTGGGTCAACATGACCCCCCCGCTGCCGACACGAATCCGTTCGGTCACACTGGCGATGTGGCTGATCAGTATCTCCGGGCAGGGGCCGGCAAAGTTGATGCTGTTGTGGTGCTCGGCCAACCAGTAACGGTAATAGCCCCACCGATCACAGGCCTGAGCCAGCTCAACCGTCAGGGCAACGGGTGAAACGTTTGCAGGCAGACCTTGCACGGGAGATTGGTCAACAACGGTCAGTTTTAGGGTCATGGGAGTTCCTGAATTCTTGGTCCGGACGTACAACCGAGCTTAGCGCTCGTTCTGTTCTCGCTTGGGGAACAGCCAAAAGGCGAACCATCGAGTGAAGCGAGGCATCAGCAGATAGGACATGGCCACCATCACCACGGCTGTAATCAGCATGGTGCGCAACAGCAGTGGTACTTGTGCCAACAGGTCGCCAAACAGCAGAAAGATGATGGTGACGGTGGGGTAAAGCGCCAACCAGCTGACAAAGGTCATTTTGTATTTGGGTGGCGGTTTCACCGGGTTGTGGCCGGGCAGAGTGAACCAGTTGATGATGCCAGAGGTGGTTTCCACCTGACTCGGGGCTACCAGCAAAGGCTCGATCTGCTCCAGAATCTCGGCGCGCTCGGACGACTGCTGCCAGGCTGACAGCGTCGTTTCATCGTTGAACTTGAAAATGATGCGGTACTCGGGATCGTCGGAACTCGCAGGACGAAACATGCTGGCACCGAGGTAACCGGGGTAACGCGCCGCACGCTCGGTCATCTGACTGCTGAGGCGTTCGAATTCGGCTTCCTGGCCCTTGACGACGCGACGGGAGATTACCACCGTAACGGGGTTGATACTGTTGTCCGCTGAAGTCTGGTCTGACATGTTGATGTCCTGAATCCCGAAAATGAGTGGGGAAAGCCGAAGCCGAGTGGTGTAGCATCAGACGATTCGGATTGCACGATCCGCCCAATGATGCTCAATATAGGCGTTCAGGGATATTTATCCACACGCTGCGCGGGACGGCGTGATTTCATTTTTGAGAATTACACTATGAACTATCAGGATCTGTACTACTTCATCAAGGTGGTTGAGAAGGGAAGTCTGGTGGCGGCGGCGCGCTATCTGGATATTCCGACTTCAACCCTGTCGCGTCGGTTGCAGGCGTTCGAGCAGGATCTTGGCTACAAGCTGGTACACCGCAGTTCCAAAAAATTCGGCCTGACGGAGTCCGGTCAGCGTTTTTACAACAGCCTGTCCAGCGTTGTGACAGAGCTGGAGATGCGAACCGAGGATGTGAACACTGAACTGTCCTCCATGTCGGGTGACATCAAGATTACCGCACCATTGACCCTTGGGCACCATTACGTCAAGAACTGGGTGTTTGAGTTTATGGAGATGAACCCGCGCATCAGTGTCGAGATGTTTCTCAGCAACGAGAACGTGGATCTGGTGAAGAACAGCATTGATATCGCCTTTCGACTGGGCAAAGTCACCCTCAATGACTGGGTGATGCGTCCTTTGCTCAGTACCGAGATGGTTGTGGTGGCCACACCTGAACTGGTTGCACGCCATGGTGCTCCACAGCGACCGGAAGAATTGAGCAAGCTGCCGCTGGTGGTGCTCAAGCGTTCGGCGTTCTGGCGTTTTATGGACCCGGATGGTCACGCGATTACCTTCACCCCGCATGCCCATTTGCGAACCGATGAGATCCGCTTTGCCGTGGATGCGGTAAAGAAGAATCTGGGTGTCTGTTGCATGCCACGCTACGTTGTCGCGGCAGAACTGGAGCGGGGCGAGTTGGTCCAGTTGCTGCCCCAGTGGTCGATGGAGGGAAGGACCATGCATATGCTCTATCCACACCGGGAAAGCCTGCCGGTCAAAACCCGGGCCTTTATCGAGTTCGTCATGGCCAAGGTGGCGCACATAGAGGCAGGTATGGCCGAGTGACGTTGATTAAAAAACAGGCATTGCATCGAGGGGTCTTTTACCTATAATTAAGCCGTTAACAATAATTACAAAATACGGTGCAAGCCATGTTCTCCAACGTGCTCAGTAATGCTGTGATTTTTGATCAGGCACACCCGCTGGAAGTGTCCGAATACGTCAATCGCCATGTAGGACACCACAAGCTTGAGTTTGCCGATCGCGAGTGTAGTCGTTCACCGGCCTCGCGACTGAACCACCGGGACTTTGCCGGTCTTGGTCTGTCATCCATCAGTTATGGCGATCAGGTGGATGTGCGCTGCCCTGAACTGCAGGGGATCTATCATTTTCAGGTCGTTACCCGTGGCGAGTGCCACTGGCGCTTCCGTGATAAAAGTGTTCGGCTCTTGCCTGGTCAAGCACTTATGGTTAATCCCAATGAGCAAGTATCTTTAACCTATTCTGCTGATTGTGAAAAAGTTGTTGTCACAGTACCTCAAGCTCTAATCAGCGAAGTAAGCCTTCATGAGGCAGGTTTATTGCCTCGTGAAGGAATAAAGTTTTCATGTGATGTTATAAACTTGAACAAATCATTAGGTTTCTTGAAGTTGCTTGAAGCGTTGCTGCTGGAGGCCAATGAAACCGAGCTGGACCTGAGCCATCTGCAGCTGCCCTACCGCGATATTCTGATTCGCAAGCTGTTACAGCAGTTTGACAGCAATGCCGCTTCAGGGCGTGATCTGCACGCCAATGACCGCAGTTTCTCCCACCTGCTGGCCTACGTTGAGGCCAATATCCGCGATGATCTGAGTGTTGAAGAACTGGCGCAGGTCGGTAACGTCAGCGTGCGTACCGTGTACAACCTGTTCGCCAAATATTTCAATGTAACGCCCAAGCTGTTTATCAAACAGTCAAAGTTGAAAAGCCTGCGCGAAGAGCTGGGCAGTGGCAAAGCAGTTCGCAACGTGACTGAAGTGGCACTGGATTACGGTTTTACCCACCTCGGCCGCTTTTCATCCGATTACCGCAAGATGTTCGGTGAGCTGCCGTCGGAAACATTACGACGCAGACGCTGACGGCTGCTGTATGTGCAGTCGTGACCAAGCATACAACGGCACGCTCAGGCGTGCCGTTCTCGTTGCGGCTGGCCGCAGATCTCTTCCGTTACCCCTGTCACACAGGACATCAGCTGCTGCTGCAGCACCGAGCCCGGGGTGATGTCGGTATCACCGGCCATTCCCATCAGACTTACCACCGATGAGATGTTGCCGTTGATATCATAAATGGCACTGCCGGCTACATTCAGATCGGGCAGGTAATCACCGTAGAAGCAGCACAGATTATCTTCTCTGACCTGATCCAAGTGTGCCCGGAATTCATCCTGCTGCAGGCCTTTGCCACCGTGGCGAGGCAACGCAGGAGGCTGGCGGAAAAACTGCTCCAGCATCGCTTCACGGCGCTCGTGTGGCAGGTTGGCAAGGAAAATCCGGCCGGAGACCGAATAAAACGGCGACAATTCCAGTCCCAGCCGGATGTTGACGGCAACGGGATAGCTGGAGTCCAGCCACTTGATCACCAGCGGTGCCTGACCGTTCCAGACCGTGACTGAAACGGTTTTGTCACTGCGTTCATTGAGTGCTTCAACGGCGCTGAAGGCCAGTCGAATCGGATCAATGCGGCGAATGGCTGCTACGCCCAGCGTCAGGCAGGATTTGCCCAAGGTGTAGCTGTTGCCGCTGTCGTGCACGATATGGCCCATGCGCAGCAGGCTGACCAGATACTTGTGCAGCCGACTGGGCGAAAGTACCAGCCGGTCAGACAGGTTTTTAAGCGTCAGCGGTCTGGGCGACTCGGCGATGGTATCCAGAATTCGCAGACCGATCTCAAGAGAGCCGATCCCCTGACGTGGGGTTTCAGAGGCTTTTTCAGTGTCCGCAGTCATGGGCGGGGGTCCCTGTAGCGCTGCATAAATAGGGGATTGTACCAAGTATTCACCCCGGGCCGGAATCAGCCCGGAGTGCAGCGTGGAAAGTGGGTCAGACACCGAGGTAGGACTCAACCTCGTCCAGCCGTGACAGCAGCTGTTCCGAGTTGTCGTTGAACACCACTTTGCCTTTGACCAGCACCACATGATGGTCGCACAGTTCCTTAAGCACCTGAATGTTTTTATCCACAATCAGGGTCGAAATGCCGCTCTCCTTGATGGTGCGAATCACGTCCCAGATCTCCTTGCGAATCAGGGGCGCCAACCCCTCGGTGGCCTCATCCAGAATCAGCAGATCCGGGTTGGTCACCAGTGCACGGCCAATGGCCAGCATCTGCTGCTCGCCGCCGGACAGCTGGGTGCCCAGGTTGCTCAGCCGCTCCTGCAGGCGCGGGAAGGTCTCCAGCACGCGCTCATAATTCCAGAGTCGCTCGCCCCGGTTGTTGGGGCGCGCCGCCATCTCCAGATGCTCCTTGACCGTCAGGTTGTGGAACATGCCGCGACCTTCGGGAACATAGGCAATGTCCTTTCGCATCCGCTGCCAGGTGGGCAGAGCAGAGATCTCTTCGCCCTGAAAGAACACATGGCCACTACGCGGCTGGACTAGCCCCAGAATCGATTTCAGCGTGGTGGTCTTGCCCATGCCGTTACGCCCCATCAGGCTGACGGCCTGACCGGCTTCGATATCGAAGCTGACGCCGTGCAGGATGTGGCTTTCATCGTAGAAGCTGTGCAGCCCCTTTACTTCAAGCAGTTTAGTCATCTTCAGAATACCTCGTCGCCCTGGCCCAGGTAGGCTTCCTTCACGCGGGGGTCATCACGCACCTCGTCAACAGTGCCGGTGGTCAGGTGCTGGCCGTCTACCATGACCGTGAGCTGGTCCGACAGTTCGAACACTGCATCCATGTCGTGCTCAACCAGCACGATGCAGTATTCCCGCTTCAGTTTTTTCAAAAGCTCGATGATCAGCAGCGACTCTTCATGCCCCATGCCCGCCATCGGTTCGTCCAGCAGCAGAACCTCGGGAGCTGTTGCCAGCACCATGGCGATCTCCAGCTGACGCTGCTCGCCGTAACTGATGTGAGATGCGATTTCGTCACGCCGCGCACCCAGTCCAACCTTTTCCAGTGCCTCGGTGGCGATCTCGTCCAGTACTTTCTGGGTGTAGCGTGAGCGCAGAAAATTGAAGTTGCCGCCCATGCGCCGCTGTACCGCCACACAACAATTCTCCAGACAAGTGGCACCCGGATAGATGTTGGTTTTCTGGAAGCTGCGACCAATCCCCCGGCGGGCAAAAGCGTGTGGCTTGATCGCCTCGATCGGCTCCCCCTTGTGCAGAATCCGCCCGCTGGTGGGTTTGTAATGGCCGCACAGCAGGTTCAGCAGGGTACTTTTACCGGCCCCGTTGGGTCCGACAACACCGTGCAGTTCCTTGTCACGAAATTGGAGGGAGATGTCATCCAGTGCTTTCAGGCCGCCCCAGTATTTGCACAGGCCCTCGGTTTCCAGCATCAGCTCTGTGGTCATGAGCGTTTCTCCAGCAGTTTCTCCAGATAACCGGCAATGCCGTTCTTGAATACCATCACCATTGCGATGATCAGAATGCCCATAAACAGCATCCAGTGTTCGGTCAGATGCTCCAGGGAGTAGTGCAGGCCCTCGTACACCAAGGTGCCGAGGATGGCGCCATAGATGGAGCCCATGCCGCCCAGAATTGACATCACCAGTGCCGAGCCGGAGGTAGTCCAGGCCAGCATGGACGGGTTGACGAAACCATACTGCAGGGTGAACAGGTAGCCGGCGTAAGCCCCCAGTGCTGATGCGATCACATAGCTCATCAGGCGGAACATGAAGATGTTGTAGCCAAGGGCCGTGGTGCGACCCGGATTCTGGTGGATGGCATCCACCACGCGACCGAAGCGAGAGCGTATCAGCAGTTTGAAAAACACCAATGTGTTGAACAGTGACAGTAGGCAGAGGTAGTAGAAGTGGATCGGGTTATCCAGATCAAACAGGCTCAGGCCGAAGATACTGGTTTCGGGCTTCATGTAGATGAACAGCCCGTCATTGCCACCAAACTTGATGGAGTCCGAGAAGAAATAGAAGGCCATCTGGGCAAAGGCCAGCGTGATCATGATCATATAGACGCCGTTGGTACGCAGTACCAGAAAGCCGATCACCAGTGCGATGGCGGCCGCACTCATGCATACGTAGAAGGTATACACCCAGAAGTTCACCTCGGTGTACTCCGGCGCAAGCATCCAGAACAGATAGCCTCCCAGACCATAGAACATGGCGTGGCCAAGGGTAATCAGACCGCAGCGGCCCACCAGATAGTCCAGTGACATCACGAACAGGGCGAAAATCATGATGCTGGTCAGCTTGCTGACGTAGAAGGTGTTCTGTTCCAGAAACAGCGGCAACAGCAGGGCCAGGGGAAAGAACACCCAGATGAAGATGCGTTCGGTACGTTTATTGAACAACATGACACAGACTCCGGATCAGGAAGAGAACAAGCCTTGCGGCTTGATCAGCAGGATGAACGCCATCAGGATGTAGATCATCATGCTTGAGATTTGGGGTACCAGAACGGACGAGAAGGTATCCACAAGCCCCACCAGAAGGGCCGCAACAAAGGCGCCCTTGATCGATCCCATGCCGCCGATCACGACCACCACGAAGCAGGTGATCAAGACGTGTTCGCCCATGCCGGGCATGATGGAGGACATGGGGGCAGACGCGACCCCGGCGACAGCCGCCAGCATCACGCCGATGGCAAACACGATGGTGTAGAGGCGACGGATGTCGATGCCCAGACATTCCACCATTTCACGGTTGGACTCGCCGGCACGGATCAGCATGCCCAGCCGGGTCTTGTTGATCATGTAATACATCACGAAGGCGATGGCGATGCAGAGCAGGGCAACAAAAATGCGATAGACCGGGTACTCCAGTACATCATTCAGCGGTACGGCACCGGAGAGTGCCTGAGGCACCGGCACGCCCAGCGGGTCGTTGCCCCAAAGCAGGCTTTGCAGTGCGTTGAAGACAAAGATCATGCCGATGGTGAGCAACACCTGGTCCAGGTGGTTGCGCCGGTAGAGATGGCGTATCAGCCCCCGTTCGATGGTAATACCGATCAGCAGGGCGATCGCGGCGGAGATCAGTGCGCTGATGCCGAAGCTGCCGGTATGCTCGAAGAAATACCAGGCCAGATAGGCGCCGACCATAAACATGGAGCCGTGCGCCAGGTTGAGAATGCCCATCACGCCGAACACCAGCGTCAGGCCGGAAGCGATCAGAAACAGCAGCAGCCCATACTGCAGGCCGTTGATCAGCTGCACAAAAAACAAAGAGGTGGTCATAGCAGAACCCGGGATGATCAGTCAGGTTAATACGACCGGGCAGGGTGAAACCCCGCCCGGTATTGCAGGCTTAGAGCTTGCAGCCGCGAGCCGGATCTTCCAGCATCGGGGATGCGATCTCGATCACCTTGTTCTCGCCGTTTTCAACTGTGCGCAGGTAAATGTTCTGGACCGGGTTGTGGGCCTTGGAGAAGGTGAAGTCGCCACGCGGGCTGTTGATCGTGGTGTTGGCCATGGTATTGATCAGTGCATCGCGATCGGAAATGTCGCCCTTGAGCTGGTTCAGCGCATTGGCAATCAGCAGACCGGTGTCATAGCCCTGCACCGCGTAAATGTCAGACGGCTTGCCGAACTGCTCCTTGTAGGAGGCGCGGAAGCGGTTGTTAAGGTCATTATCCAGCGTGTCGGCGTAATGCAGTGTGGTCATCACGCCCTCGGCAGCAGCGCCCTGGGCTTCAATGGTGCCCTCGGTCAGGAAGCCAGAGCCCAGCAGGGGAATTTTGCCTTTCAGGCCCAGTGCATCGTAATCCTTGACGAATTTGACCGCGCCACCACCGGCAAAGAATACGAACACGGCGTCAGGCTTGAGCGATGCGATTTCCGACAGGTAGGACTGGAATTCGGTTTGCGGGAAGGGGACCAGCATCTGTTTGACGATCGTGCCGCCACCGGCAGTAAAGGATTCTTCAAACGCATCCAGACTCTCGCGACCCATTCCGTAGTTCCAGCTCATGGTCACGACATTCTTGTAGCCCTTGTCGAGTGCCACCTTGCCCATGGGGTAGGACGGCTGCCAGGAGGAGAAGGAAGTGCGGAATACGTTGGGTGCACACAGAGGTCCGGTCACAGGACCCGCGCCGGCGTTGGGTACAATCATCACGGTATCCTTGCCGCGCAGTACCTTGAGCATGCCCATGGCCACACCTGAGTGGACAGGGCCGATGATGAAGTCGGCTTTAAAATTATTCAGTAAGGAGGAGGCAATTTCAGGTGCACGCTCTGGACGGGCTTCTGTATCAATCTCGATATATTCTATATTACGCCCGTGTAAGTCGGGGGCCCTTTCTTGAAGCGCCATTTTTAATCCATTTCGTGTTGATATTCCCGGTGCTGCATAGATGCCGCTAAAAGGCATCATAACCCCAATCTTGACTGGCTCGTTTGTAGCAATTGCAAATGTGCTTAAACTCAGAGCAGCCAAGCCGGTAGAAACAGCTATAGACAGAGTCTTGATCTTAAACATATAAACCTCTCGGCGTTACGTTATTTTTATGGTCTGATGATTAGAAAGAACCCAGGCCTGTATTAATAGCCGCTAGATGCAGATATGTGTCCAAAAATTGCAACCCGCATTTCGGAGTTGGATTTGCGCCCCGCTGAAGTGAAGTTGCGGGGTGCAGTGTGCGGATAAAGCTTGCACCCAAGGGATTTAACTCGCCGCTATGGTCTGTAATAGTCGATCTCGGTTGTAATCGGGCCGGCAGCGGCCAGAGTTGTCATAAAAAGAGGTGGGTATGAAAAAAGGTGTAATGCGTCCCGGGCACGTACAGATTCGTGTGCTGGATATGGATGAAGCCGTCAAGCACTACGTGGACCTGCTGGGTCTGATTGAAATGGACCGTGACGATCAGGGCCGCGTCTATCTCAAGGGCTGGACCGAAGTGGACAAGTTCTCGGTGGTGCTGCGTGAAGCGGACGAAGCCGGCATGGATTTCATGGGCTTCAAATGTCTTAGCGAAGAAGTCGTTGATAGCCTGCGTGCCGAGCTGGTCGAATTTGGCTGCGAAGTTGAGGATATTGCCGCGGGTGAGCTGAAAGACTGCGGTCGCCGCGTGCGCTTTGTCGCGCCCACAGGCCATGCGTTTGAACTTTTTGCCACCAAGCAGCAAACCGGCAAATGGGGTGTGGGTAACCACAACCCGGAAGCTTGGCCGCGTGGTCTCAGGGGCATGCAGGCCACCCGTTTCGATCACTGCCTGCTGTACGGTCCCAACCTGGATCGCACGCTTGACCTGTTCCGTGATGTGCTGGGCTTCGATCTGGCCGAGCAGGTGATGACGCCGGATGGCAAGCGTGTCGCCCAGTTCCTCACAGCCAGCATGAAGGAACATGATATCGCCTTTATCGATCACCCGGAGCCGGGCAAGTTCCACCATGTCTCCTTCTACCTGGAGACCTGGAACGATGTACTCAAGGCAGCGGATCTGATCTCCATGACCGATACTTCCATTGATATCGGTCCGACCCGCCACGGCCTGACCCACGGCCAGACCATCTATTTCTTTGACCCGTCAGGCAATCGTAACGAAGTCTTCTGCGGTGGCGACTACCACTACCCTGATCACGAACCGGTAACCTGGGATATGAGTGAGCTGGGTAAGGCGATCTTCTACCATGACCGTAAATTGAATGAAAATTTTATGACAGTACTAACCTAAAAATCATAAAGTATTTTATGAAATTATTCTCTTATGTTTTTTCGGAAAATATTTCATTAAATTTTTATTTGTTGTTCTTGTTATAAACGCTGATTTTTGCCATATAAAATATATCCTAATAATTTTTATAATTATGTCTATTAAAATTAAAGCGGTCATTATTGGCCCGGGTAACATCGGCACCGACCTGCTGATGAAAATGAAGCGTTCCGAGTGGATCGAGCCGGTCTGGATGGTGGGCATCGACCCCGAGTCCGAAGGCCTCAAGCGCGCTGCCGAAATGGGCATCAAGACCTGCGCCACCGGCGTGGACGGCATCCTGCCCCACGTGATCGAAGACGATATCCGTGTCGCCTTTGACGCCACTTCCGCCTATGTCCACGCCGAGAACAGCCGCAAGCTGAACGAACTGGGCGTGATCATGGTCGACCTGACCCCGGCGGCCATCGGCCCCTACTGCGTACCGCCGGTCAATCTGGCTGACCACGCCAGGAATCTGGAGATGAACGTCAACATGGTCACCTGCGGTGGCCAGGCCACCATCCCGATGGTCGCTGCCGTCAGCCGCGTACAGCCGGTTGAATACGGCGAGATCATCGCCACCGTCTCCTCCCGTTCCGTAGGCCCGGGCACCCGTCAGAACATCGACGAATTCACCCGCACCACGGCCGGTGCCGTTGAAAAGGTCGGCGGTGCCAAAGAGGGCAAGGCGATCATCATCATCAACCCGGCCGAGCCACCGCTGATGATGCGTGACACCATCCACTGCCTCACCGAGAGCGAGCCGGATCAGGCCGCCATCACCGAGTCCGTCCACGCCATGGTGAAAGAGGTACAGAAATACGTACCGGGTTACACCCTGGTCAACGGCCCCGTTTTTGATGGCAACAAGGTCTCCTGCTTCATGCAGGTGGAAGGGCTGGGCGACTTCCTGCCCAAGTACGCCGGCAACCTGGACATCATGACGGCTGCTGGTCTGCGCACCGCCGAGATGTTTGCTGAAGAAGCGGCCAACGGCACCATCACACTGCCGGCACGCGGCTAAGGGGAGAACAGAACATGAACCTGAACGGCAAAAAAGTAACCCTGCACGACATGAGCCTGCGTGACGGTATGCACGCCAAGCGTCACCAGATCAGCCTGGACGAAATGGTCCGCATCGCCACCGGCATGGATGAAGCCGGTATGCCGCTGATCGAAGTCACCCACGGCGATGGTCTGGGCGGCGCCTCCGTCAACTACGGCTTCCCGGCCCACAGCGATGAGGAATACCTCAAGGCTGTAGTGCCCAAAATGAAAAACGCCAAAATCTCCGCGCTGCTGCTGCCGGGGATCGGTACCGTTGACCACCTGAAAATGGCCAAGGACTGCGGCGTCTCCACCATTCGCGTGGCCACCCACTGCACCGAAGCGGACGTGTCCGAGCAGCATATCGGCATGGCCGCCAAGATGGAAATGGACACCGTCGGCTTCCTGATGATGGCCCACATGGTCAGCCCGGAGAAGATCCTGGAACAGGCCAAACTGATGGTCAGCTACGGCGCCAACTGCATCTACGCTACCGACTCGGCCGGCTACATGCTGCCGGATGACGTCACCGCCCGCATCGGTCTGCTGCGTGCCGAACTGCCGAAAGAGATTGAGATCGGCTTCCACGGTCACCACAACATGGGTATGGCGATCGCCAACTCCCTGGCCGCTATCGAAGCCGGTGCCTCGCGCATCGACGGCTCCGTAGCGGGTCTGGGTGCCGGTGCCGGCAACACCCCGCTGGAAGTGTTCTGCGCCGTACTGGACCGCATGGGTGTGGAAACAGGCGTTGATCTGTACAAGATCATGGATGTGGCCGAAGACCTGATCGTACCGATCATGGACCAGCCGATCCGCGTGGACCGCAACGCCCTGACGCTGGGCTATGCTGGTGTGTACTCGTCGTTCCTGCTGTTCGCGGGGCGAGCGGAGAAGAAGTACGCCATCTCGGCGCGCGACATTCTGGTCGAGCTGGGCCGTCGCGGCACTGTAGGCGGACAGGAAGACATGATTGAAGACCTGGCACTGACCATGTCCAAGGTCTCAGAAACAAAGCACGTTAACCATGCGTGATCTGCCCATCATCTAAAAATAACGAAGAGAGCTCACAATGGAACTGAATACTGATAACCCTGAAATTGCCCAGATGATCACTGCAGCGGGTTTTGAAACGAATCTGCATGATTACGGTGATGGTTTTCCGCTTATGATGATCCATGGCTCCGGTCCCGGTGTGACTGCTTGGGCAAACTGGAGATTAGTTATGCCAGAACTCGCAAAATCACGGCGTATAGTTGCGCCAGATATGCTGGGTTTTGGCTATTCTGCGCGTCCTGAGGGTATCACCTACAATCGCGAGCTTTGGGTAAAACATGCAGTAGGTGTACTTGATGCGTTAGGCCTTGATCAGGTCGATCTATTAGGAAACTCATTTGGTGGTGGTATTGCACTGGCTTTGGCTTTGGCGTACCCGGAGCGGGTCAGGCGTTTAATTTTGATGGGTAGCGCGGGAACCCCCTTTGCTTTGACCGAAGGGCTCGACGCTGTGTGGGGATATACCCCCTCGATCGACAATATGCGCAGGTTGCTTGATATATTTGCCTATGACCGCACGCTTGTAACCGATGATCTCGCTGAACTGCGTTATCAGGCCAGTATTCGCCCTGGCTTCCAGGAAGCGTTTTCCCAGATGTTTCCCCCACCTCGGCAGAACGGTATCAACGAACTAAGCAGCCCTGAGGATAAAGTGCGCCTGTTACCTCATGAAACATTGATTCTGCATGGTCGTGAAGACCAGGTTATACCTTTGAGTGCATCGTTAACTTTGCATGAATGGATTAAAAATTCACAGCTACATGTGTTCGGCTGTTGCGGTCATTGGACGCAAATTGAACATTCTGAACGTTTTGTAAGATTAGTGAATGACTTTCTTGATGAAACAGGAAATGAATCAAGTTGATTGACTTTTAAAATGAATTCACCCGCTTTCGGGATTACATGTTTCCATCAGGGGTGGTGGAAACACTGGCCCCGAGACGGGATTATCAGGCATCACGTGAGGTCTGAACATGAATAACAACTATAACGCATCAACTCCGGAGACACCCCAGCGCCATAACATTGAGTTGGCGGATGAGCAGACCTATTTCAACGCCTGCTCGGAATTGAGTGTGCTGGTCGCCATGGAGCGGGCCGGGCAGGTATTGATACCGGTTGGCTGTCGTGGCGGTGGCTGTGGCAAATGCCGCATCCGGATTATAAAGGGTGAGTATTTCAGCAAGCGGATGAGCAGGGCCTGGGTATCTCCTGAACAGGAGGCCGAAGGCACTGTGCTGGCCTGCCGGGTGTATGCCCGCAGTGATCTGACTATCGAACCTGATCCGCCTTAAATTTCCTGGGTGTCGTAATCCATACAGATTACACACGCATTCAGGACAAGAAGGTGCTGAAACTCAAAGAGAAGCTGAAAGCGCTGACTAAGCGAAACCGTGGCATAGGGCTTGTAGATACCATCCACGAATTGAATCCCGTGCTGCGGGGCTTCGCCAACTACTTCCGTCGCCGACTGTGCGCGCATATTGAAACAGGTGATGGGCTGGCTGGGGCGACGTTTACGCTGCCTACAGCTCAAACAGTGGTAGAGGCCGAGCCGGCTGCATCGCCGACTGGAACAGTTGGGCTATCGTCCGCCGTTCAAGTCGATCAAGGTGAACAGCTGGCACAATGCGGCGTCTCCACTGGCTCACCAGTTGATCCCCAACGCTTATCTGCATGAAGAACTAGGGTTAATGGACTTGACCCAAGTGAGAACCAGCATCTCTGTCCCTATCCTTTGGGTCAATTAATGATATGAGCTGTATACGATGTCCGTACGCACGATTCTGTGAGAGGGATGAGGTGGCCCCTGTGTGTCAATCTACTCGATGTTTTTAAACCACTACAAGCGCAGATCGAAATGCACCCGCTGCAAGTATGGGATAAAGAATGGCACTGGCTGGATAGTGAGCGTAGGCACCGCCCTCTAATCTGAGGCAAACAATAAGGAGGGCATCGCCATGCAAGACAATCTGATAGCAAAAGTGGGCGGCATGATGGAGGTCGATAAAGAAAAAGGCCTTTATCGCGGTCGTCGCGACATGTTCACCGATCCCGAGCTGTTCGAGCTCGAGATGAAGCACATCTTTGAAGGCAACTGGGTCTATCTGGCGCACGAAAGCCAGGTCGCCAACCCTAATGACTACTTCACCGGTTACATCGGTCGTCAGCCCATCGTCATCACCCGCAACAAGGATGGCGAGCTGAACTGCTTCATCAACGCCTGCAGCCACCGTGGCGCTGTGCTCTGCCGCAAGAAGAAGGACAACAAGGCCGTCTTCACCTGTCCGTTCCACGGCTGGAGCTTCAACAACTCCGGCAAGCTGGTCAAGGTCAAGGACCCCAACGACGCAGGTTACCCGGATTCCTTCAACTGCGAAGGCTCCCACGACCTGAAAAAGGTCCGAATGGAAAACTATCGCGGTTTCCTGTTCGGCTCGTTGAACGATGAAGTTAAACCGTTGGTAGAGCATTTAGGTGACGCAGCTAAAATTATCGACATGATAGTGGACCAATCTCCAGATGGCATTGAGGTCCTTAGGGGATCATCTACCTATATTTATGATGGAAATTGGAAGATGCAGGCCGAGAATGGTGCGGATGGATACCATGTTTCCGCGACTCACTGGAATTATGTTTCTACATTGGGTCGAAGAAAGACCGGATTGTCTGCTGATGATGTCAAGGCTATGGATGTTGGTACTTGGAATAAGCAGCAAGGTGGTTCTTATGCATTTGAAAATGGACATATATTACTATGGATGCAATTTCCAAACCCTGAAGACCGTCCACTATTCGAAAAAAGAAACGAGTTGGTGGAAAAACACGGTATTTATAAGGCTGATTGGATGATTTCTAACCTTAGAAATCTTTGTTTATATCCAAATGTTTTTCTAATGGATCAAATGAGTACACAAATAAGACACTTTAGGCCTGTATCAGTTAATAAAACTGAAGTGACGATATACTGCTTTGCTCCAAAAGGTGAGACTAATGAAGCTCGTGCTCATCGCATCAGACAATATGAAGATTTCTTTAATGCTTCAGGCATGGCTACCCCTGATGACCTTGAAGAGTTTCGTGCATGTCAAGAAGGGTTTAATGCAAAAAAACTCCCTTGGAATGATCTTTCAAGGGGGGCTGAGCACTGGGTATATGGTGCAGACGAAAATGCTAAGTCTCTAAATTTAAGTCCTATTTTAAGCGGCGCAAAGTCCGAAGACGAAGGTCTCTACATCGTTCAGCATCACTACTGGCAGAAAGTGCTGGCCGAAGCGGCACGCAAGGAAAAGGGGGAGTAAGCCATGACTATCAGCTACGACGAAATTCGTGATTTCCTGCACTCTGAGCAGCGTGCGCTGGATGACAAGGACTATGACAACTGGCTGGAGCACTACGACAAGGGCGCCGAGTTTTGGGTGCCGAGCTGGGATGTGGATGGTGAGCTGACCGAGGACCCGCAGTCCGAGATCTCCCTGATCTACTACGCCCGTCGTGATGGTCTGGAAGACCGTGTATTCCGCATTCGTACCGACCGCTCCAGCGCCAGCTCGCTGCCGGAGCCGCGCACCCAGCACATGCTGAGCAACCTGGAAGTGTTTGCTGCATCGGACAATGACGCTGAAGTGCGCTATAGCTGGATGACCAACAGCGTGCGCTACAACACCGTGGATACCTACTTCGGTACCGCGTTTGTCACCCTGATCCGTGGCGAAGACGGCAAGCTGAAGATCAAGCGCAAGAAGGTCGTGCTCAAGAACGACTATATCCACCACGTTGTGGATATCTATCACCTCTGATCCCGGCCCAACATAACAAGTGTCCCTCGGGGTGTCATCGACACCCCTGAAGGGGACCGAGGTAGCACACAATGTATAAAGTAGCGCTCAACTTTGAAGACGGTGTCACCCGCTTCATTACGACCCTGCCGATGGAAACGGTGGCCGATGCCGCCTATCGTTCCGGGCTCAATATTCCGCTCGATTGCCGTGACGGTGCCTGTGGTACCTGCAAATGTCACTGCGAGTCGGGCAGCTATGAGATGGATGGCTATATCGAGGATGCGCTGTCCGATCAGGAAGCAGAGCAGCAGTACGTGCTGACCTGTCGCATGATTCCGGAGTCGGATTGTGTGGTTACCGTGCCGGCCTCGTCTGAAGTTTGTGTGCGCAGTCAGCAGGCGGATGTGCATGCTAAACTCACCGATATCAACCGTCTGTCTGATTCCACCCTGTCATTCACGGTGGCCGGTGATCAGGTGCGTGCCATGCATTTCCTGCCGGGGCAGTACGTCAACGTACAGGTGCCGGGTACCGATCAGTCCCGTGCCTACTCTTTCAGCTCCATGGTTAACCAGACTGACGAGTCGGTCTCTTTCCTGATCCGTGTTGTGCCAGAAGGCCTGATGAGTACCTATATGGCCGAGAAGGCCAGTGTTGGTGACAGCATCACCCTGCGTGGTCCTTTCGGCAGCTTCTACCTGCGCGATATCAAGCGTCCGGTGTTGATGTTGGCTGGCGGTACCGGTCTGGCACCCTTCCTGGCAATGCTGGAGAAGATTCAGCAGGTCGGTAGCTCGTACCCGATCCATCTGATCTACGGCGTCACCCACGACACCGATCTGGTGGAAATGGACAAGCTGGAAGCCTTTGCAGCGGCCATCGACAATTTCACCTTCAGTGCTTGCGTCGCCTCTGAAGAGAGCAGCTGGCCGCAGAAAGGTTATGTCACCAACCACATGGAGCCCGGTCATCTGCATGACGGCGATGTGGATATCTACCTCTGCGGTCCGCCGCCGATGGTAGAAGCGGTGAACAGCCATATGCAGGAAAAGGGCATTCAGCCGGCCAGCTTCCATTATGAAAAGTTTGCAGCCAGCAAGTAAGGACGATTCCATGAGAGCTGAACGTTTCGAAAACAAGGTGGTTGTTGTCACCGGCGCGGCCCAGGGCATTGGTCGTGCCGTTGCCCTGCAGATGGCCGCCGAAAAGGCCAGCCTGCTGCTTGTAGACCGCTCCGAGATTGTTAAAGAAGTGGCCGAAGAAGCGCTGGCCGCCGGTGCCGTTGAGGCCCAGATCATCAATGCGGATCTGGAGCAGTATGCAGGGGCCTGCAAGGCGGTGGATGCGGCTGTGAGCCATTTCGGTCGCATCGATATTCTGGTCAACAACGTGGGTGGTACCATCTGGGCCAAACCCTATGAAGCCTACGAAGAAGAACAGATCGAAGCCGAGATTCGCCGTTCTCTGTTTCCGACCCTCTGGTGCTGTCACGCCGTGCTGGCACAGATGCAGAAACAGCAGGGCGGCGTGATTGTCAACGTGTCCTCCTGCGCAACCCGAAGCCTTAACCGTGTGCCCTACGCTGCGGCCAAGGGGGGCGTGAACGCCATGACCGTATGCATGGCATTTGAAAATGCCAAACACGGCATCCGGGTCAACGCGGTGGCGCCGGGCGGAACCGATGTGGGTGAACGACGCATTCCGCGTAACAGCGAAACCATGAATCAGCAGGAGAAGGACTGGTATCAGACGATTGTTGACCAGACCATCGACTCGACGTTCATGAAACGCTACAGCGTGCCGGAAGAGCAGGCCAATGCCATACTCTTTCTGGCCTCGGACGAGGCCTCCTATATCACCGGTACCATATTGCCGGTGGGTGGTGGCGATCAGGGCTGACCTTGTTATCCAAACCAAGCAGGGCTCCGGCCCTGCTTTTCTGTTTTATGCTGAGGAGCAACATGATGGCAACAAAAACAATAATCGTGCCTGAAGGAATGGAATTCATCCGCGACGAGATCGGCTACGCCCCGGCGGTGCTGGTTAACGACACGCTCTACATTGCCGGTCAGATCGGCCGCAACGATCAGCGTGAACAGGTGGCTGACAAGGAAGCCCAGTTTGTGCAGGTGTACGAGAACCTGAAGCGAGTACTGGAAGCGGCAGGCGCCCGTTTCGAGGATATTGTCGAGGTCACCAGCTACCACACCGACATGCGTGACTTGCCGTTGTATATGGAAGTGCGCAACCGCTACATGCAGGGCTGCTACCCGGCCTGGACCGCCATTGGTGCCGCCTTATTGTGCGGCGCGCCGGGCTATTTCCTGGAGTTGAAAGCGATTGCTATTATTGGACGGGGGGATGAGTGATGCTGAAAGATCTTTCACTATCAACCGTCATCGCTGGATTTATGGCTGTATTAGTAGGTTTTTCTGGTCCTTTAGCAATATTTTTTCAAGCAGCGCAAAACTCTGGGGCTTCAGATGAAGTTCTGACATCTTGGATTTGGGCTGTATGTTTGGGTGCTGGTGTTGCAGGTATTTCGTTGAGTTTCTGGTTCCGTATACCTGTGGTCACGGCTTGGTCGGCCCCGGGGACTGTATTGCTTGTGGCCCTATTTCCGGCGTTGTCCATCAACGAAGCAGTAGCTGCCTATATCACCGCAGCGGTCGTCATCTTCCTGATCGGAATTACGGGCCTGTTCGATAAGGTAGTGCAGATGATCCCGAAAGGGATCGCCGCCGCCATGATGGCGGGTATCCTGTTCGACTTTGGCCTGGGGGTCTTCCAGGCAATGGATTCCGTGCCGTTGGTGACCAGTGTGATGATTCTTGGTTTTGTGCTGTTCAAGTTTGTCAGCCGCGCCTATTTTCTGGTGCTGATGGTGGTGCTGGGTGTGGTGCTGTCCATCACCGCGCTGGATGCCAACCTGAGTCAGCTGGAGTGGCGACTGGCCAGTCCGACATTGATCATGCCCGAGTGGAGCTGGAGCTCGACACTGGGATTGGCGCTGCCGCTGGTGATCGTCAGCCTGACGGGGCAGTTTCTGCCGGGCTTCACCATTCTCAAGGCCTCGGGCTACCGCTTCGCTTCAAGACCCATCGTGTCGATGCTGTCACTGGTGTCGATACCGACCGCGTTCTTTGGTGGCATCACCACGGTGATTGCCGCCATCACCGCCTCGATCTGTACTAGCCCCGATGCGCATGAAAATCCGGACAAACGCTATTGGGCCGGTGTCGCCAACGGCGTGTTCTACCTCATCGGCGGCATTCTGGCCGGCAGCATCGTGCTGTTTTTTACCAGCTTCCCCAGCGAAATGATCGCGATCATTGCCGGCCTTGCACTGCTGGGCGCCATCAGCAACAGTTTGACTGCCGCACTGGAAGACAAGGCGCATCTGGACGCCTCACTGATCACCTTCATGGTGACTGCGTCGGGGGTTAGTATATTCGGAATCGGATCTGCCTTTTGGGGTGTGGTGCTGGGATCGATGGTATATGCCCTGATGGGGGTATTGCGAGCACGCCGTTCACCGGAAAGGGAGGCCGCCAGCAGCAGCTGAAGGGGAGCAGGTGCAGACCTGCCCCGGAACTGTTTGTATAACAATAATAAGGATGACCTCATGACGCCGAACATGTCTCTGGTTCGGAGAGAGTTCGCCAATGGAGACGGTACGCTTGCCAGTCTTATGGATCGGCCGGTGTATGATTCCTGGCGACGATGCTTCTCCAATCACCTGCCAATGGATGGTGAGGTGGATTATGGTTTTCTGTCGGATGAGCAGCTGAAAGATACCCTGCTGTTTCAGAAGCCATTGCTCGACTGCTCGGATGCTCATCTGGACGCGCTCTACCGTTCGATCAGCGGGGCAGGGTGGTCCGTCCTATTCACCGATGTTGACTGCCACGCGCTGAAGGTTTTTCAGTCCAGGAACCTGGCTGAACAGCGCATCATGCAAGCTTTCCGGCAGGGCGCCGTCCTGTCGGAAGAGCGTATCGGCACCTCGGCCATGTCCTGCGCCATCGATTCCCGGCACCTTGTCAGTGTGTTTGGCGAGGAGCATTACAAGGCGTTTCATCGTAATTTCAACTGTGTGGCTGTTCCGGTGTTTGATCCGACCGGAAGAGTGTGCGGCAGCATTGATATCACCAACGAAGCACCGCAACGTGATCCCAGTGCGTTCTATCTGCTGGAATCTTGCGCACAAAACATACAAGCCGAGTTGATCCGCTCGATACCCGATACAATCGTGATCGATCTGCAACTGGGGGCTGGGCGGTTGATCAACGACCACATCATTCTGGCGTTTTCTTACGAGCATAGTCTGATTGGCGCCAACCAGGCGGCGCAGCGCTTCTTCAACCTGGATCTGCAGCATCGGCCGGTCAGCTTTGCATGCCTTTTCGAGGATGACTTTGCCCTGCTGTTCGATCAAGGAGTCTTGAAAAGTGAACCTTTCAACCTGAGGCTTGCGACCGGCATCCAGCTCTCGGGGAGGGTGCTGAGTGCGCCTGGTCGGGAGCAGAAACGCGTTCATGCCGTTGCAGAGCCGGGCAGTAGAAGGCACGCCTATGCGGTATCTGCTGAACGCCCTGCACCCTATTATGGCGATACAGGCATTCAAACGGCGGTAGAAAAAAGCCTGAGAGCCGTGGGCCGTCTGCCCATTCTTCTGCTGGGTGAGTCCGGTGTCGGCAAGGAAGTGATTGCCCGTCATATTCATGGCGCCAGTCCAGGAGGGCAAGGCAATTTCGTGTCCCTCAATTGCGCATCCATTCCGGAAAGCCTGATTGAAAGCGAGCTCTTTGGTTACGAACGAGGTGCCTTTACCGGTGCCAGCCGAGAGGGGCGTAGTGGCAAGGTGCAGGAGGCCAATGGTGGCACCCTGTTTCTCGACGAGATTGGGGATATGCCCACAGCGTTGCAAACACGCCTGCTGCGCGTGCTGGAAACACGGGAAGTGATGCGACTGGGAGCTTCCAGGGTGGAGAAGGTTGATTTCCAGCTGATCTGTGCCACCAACCGAAACTTGCCGGATGCTATTCAAAGCGGTCTGTTTCGGGAAGACCTGTTTTACCGCATCAACGGCTACGAGATCAAAATTCCCCCGTTACGCAAGCGGGAGGATATTAGTGGTGTGGCCACGGCCATTCTGGAACAGGTTTCCGGCGGACAGCGCCAGTTCAGCGAAGAGTTACTGGACGCGCTCGGAATCTATACCTGGCCCGGTAACGTGCGCGAGTTGCGCAACGCCATTGTCTTTGCGGATACCCTGGCAGCACCCGGCGAACCCTTGCAGTTGACCGACTTTCCGGAAGAGATCGGGCGCATCATTCGACAGGCCCGGTCGCTGGAGCGAAAAGACAAGGGAGTACTCGAGGCTCGCTCGGATGAAGTGATCCTTGAGGCGCTGGAAAAATGCGGCGGCAACAAGACTCGGGCAGCGGATTATCTGGGGATTGGCCGCGCCACCTTGTATCGGCGCATGATGAAAATGCACTGAGTGATCGGTTGCAGTATCGGTGATACCCCGCCGTGTGCGGGGTATCACCGGGCGGATCAGAACGGATAGAGCATGGGTTCGTTGACGGAGCTGATCCATTTGGTTTCGGTAAATTCGCCGAAGTTCTCCGGGCCACCGAAGCGACCGGAATTTCCGGAAGCTTTCATGCCGCCGAAGGGGACCTGGTACTCGTTGTTAACCGTCTGGTCGTTTACATGCACCATGCCGGCATGAATCTGTGCCGCCAGGCGCTTGGCCCGTCCGATATCCTGGCTGTGTACCGATGCGGCCAGGCCGTATTCAGTATTATTGGCCAGCGCAATGGCTTCCGCCTCGGTAGCAAAGGTGATCACCGGCGCAACAGGGCCGAAGATCTCTTCCTTGTAGATCGGCATGTCAGTCGTGACACCGGTCATCACGGTGGGTTGAATGAATGCGCCCTCCCTGTGCCCGCCACACACAACCTTGGCTCCCATGGCCACTGATGATTCGATCAGCTGCATCACACGCTCGGCCTGACGTTCGGTGATGATCGGTCCCAGGTGCACGTTGTCGCGGTAGGGATCACCAACGCTGAGGTTGCGCGCCCGTTCACTCAGCGCGGCTACATAGTCATCGGCAACGTCGGCATGCACGATATGACGGCCACTCTGCATACAGATCTGCCCCTGGTGCAGGAAGGAGCCCCAGGCCGCGCAGGAGGATGCACCCTGGATGTCGGCATCCTCCATGATCACCAGGGCGTTGTTGCCACCCAGCTCCAGTGAGGCTTTTTTCAGGTTATAGCCACAGTGCTGGCCAATCTGACGACCCACGGCGGTCGAGCCGGTAAAGGCGATCATATTCACCTGCGGATGTTCGACCAGCTGCTGACCTGTCTCGGCACCGCCCAGTGCCAGGGAACAGACCCCTTTGGGCAACCCGGCCTTTTCCAGCAGCTCGCAGATGATGACACCACCGACGATGGCGCTGTTTACATCCGGTTTGAGGACCACCGCATTGCCCATGGCCAACGCGGGCAACACGGCACGTAATGAAAGCAATAACGGGAAGTTCCAGGGGGAGATCACGCCGACCACGCCGACGGGAACCCGAATACAGATGTTTTCCCGGCCAGGCATGTTGGAGGGGTAGACTTCGCCATAAGGGCTCATCGGCATGGCTGCACACATGTGGGCCTGATCAATACAGGCCTGCAGCTCCCATCCCGCCTTGCCCTGGGTGGAGCCGGCTTCGCGGGCATTCCAGGCGTTGATTGCTTCGGCGTTCTGCTCCAGCTGCTGGGCAAAGTGACGCAACACCTGGGCGCGGGTTTCGAAGCTTGTTGCTGCCCAATCAGACTGGGCCTTCGTTGTCGTTAAGATCAGTTGATTCAGCTCAGTTACCGTCGCACAGCGGAATGTGCCTAAGCGGGATTGGGTCGCGGGCTCAGTTATCGGTAACAGTTCGCCACTGAAACCGCTGTCGAACTCGAAATGACAGTTGTCATCGTTGATGGTGGACAGGTTCATGTCGGGTTCCCGCTCCTTAGCTGAAGTTGGCTTTGGCGATCTGGTCGGCGATATAGCTGGCCAGCGCATAGACGGTTTCGGACGGGTTGTAGCCGATGGAGGTCGGCAACAGGCTGGCGTCTGCAATATACAGCTGCTTCACATCGTGGGTCTCGCCGTAGGGGTTGACCACGGTTTTGGTCGGGTCGGCACCCATGCGGCAGGAGCCCTGGGGGTGGAAGGAAACGTAGCGGTAACGCGCCGGCTCGTTTTTGAGCTGATCGATAACGCTGTCGATCTCCTCGACACTCTTGATCAGGGTACGATCGGATGTAGGCAGGTAAAGATACTCGGCACCGGCTGCAAACAGGATGCGGGCGTTATACTTGAGGCCCTCCTTCATGATCTCGAAGTCCTTATCATCGACTTCATAGATGATCTCCTTGACGCCATCCTTGAAGCGGATTTCACCCACATTCTGGTCATGGATCAGGGTGACCAGTCGGATCGAGTTGCGGTACTTCTCCATATAGGCGACGTAAGGCGCACCGGTACCCGGCTCGGCCTGGAAACTTGCTTCCACCGGGTCCTGCACGGCGTTCAACAACAGGTAGCCACCCTCTTCGGGCAGCACATGAGTATCCACATACAGAGAGTGTGTCGCGCCGTGGAAGTCATCCACATGACGGTCGAACATCGCCGTGATGGACAATGACGGGTGGCAGGCGAAGTTTTTGCCTACTTGGCCGCTGGAGTTGGCGATGCCCGATTGCATCAGAATGATCGGTGTCTGCACCGGGCCGGCTGCCAACACCACGATGGGGGCGTTGACCTTGACGTTGGATTTGACCGTCTTGGTCTTGGGGTCGATGACCTGGGCTTCGACACCGGTGGCGCGTCCATTTTGTGTATTGATACGGGTTACACGGGTATCGGCATAGATTTCCGCACCATGGTTGCAGGCCCAGGGCAGGTAGGTCACCAGCATCGACTGCTTGCGATCGGTCTTGCAACCGGCGAAACAGAAGCCGGTGAGGGCGCAGTCACGAATATTGCGGTGGGCAACACCCTCCCGAATGCCCAGCTGCTTGAGGCCATTGGAGATCAGGTGGGCACCGATACTGGTTTCCTGCGGGCCGTTTTTGTCGATGCTGAGGTTTTTCTCAACCTTGTCGAAATAGCTCGACATCAGCTCCGGAGTCAGGTTATCGAGACCGAACTCCCGTGCCCAGAGGTCGAGATAATATTCCGGTGTGCGGAAACAGAGCGCCGCGTTAACTACGGTCGAGCCGCCGACACAGGCACCCTGAAGGACACTGATATCGCCATGGGTATTCGACTGGCCGCCTTCGTCCTGATAGAGGGTGCCCATGGCCACGGCCATCATCTCCGAAAATTTGGAAGAGGGCACATAGGGACCGGCTTCCAGCACAACGACCTTTTTGCCCTGGCGAGCCAGCTCATAGGCGTTGATGGCACCACCGGCACCCGAGCCGACGATAACCACGTCGGCGTCGATGGACAGTTCCGGTTTATCTATGTCCTGGGCGGTTTTAATGTTCAATGTGTTCTGTGCTGACATGAGTGCTTACCTGTCCTGGTTATGCCTTGGGTTCGGGGGTGTTGCCCAGTGAGGGCAGGTTCCACTTGTCTGAGACCGGGCCATCGTAGCCGAGCGGCTGCCAGGTATCGGGAATGGCCCAGTAGGACAGGGTGGTCAGCTTCTTGAGCCCCATCGCCAGGGCGCGTTGCGGTGCACTGTCGGAGTCGGCCCACTGATCGCAGAAACGCGCGGCCTTGTCGTCGTCCAGCTGCACAAAGGTCTTGCCGAAGGCTTTGACGGCACCATCGTTAAAGTAACCAATGCCACCTCTGAGGCCCTGACGGATATGCGGTGCCATGCCGGCGAGCAAGGCATTTTCCAGTGTTGGCAGTACTGGCAGCGTAGCCGGGTCGACCAGAGAGCTGCCCTCGGTTGGAAGCGAAATGCGCAGCAGCTTGGCGAATACATCCCGCTCCAGGTCGTTCAGTTTCGCTTCTTCGGTCAATATGCCGGCCATGCTGGAAACGGCGGGCAGTAGGCTGACCGCCGCTGCCACCATGGAAGCGGTCTGCAGAAACTTGCGACGGTTGATCATCATCGTGTTCATACGCTCTCTTCTTTTTAGAATACTTTTACAAAGCGGAAGTTGAATCGATCGTTCTCGGCAAAGCCGTTTTCGACATCGATACTGCGGCCATACTGGAACTGCAGCTGCATGTCAGGAGTAATGAAATGCTGAAGACTTGCCTGCCAGCGGTTGTTGTCCAGCTCATCATCCTGATCCACGCCATTTAGCCGCGTTTCACCGCCGAAATCGTGATAGTAGGTCAGCACGGCTTTGGTGTTGGGGCTCAGGGCTTTGCTCAAATGCGCCTGAATACCGTACTGGTCATCCTGTTCTTTCTTGAGACCACCAAAGTCATCATTGTCGCCGAAGAAAGTGTATTCAGCGATTAAATCCAGCGAAAGGGTGTTCGTGAGCGGTGTCACATAGGCCGCCTGAGTGATCAGTTTCCAGCGATTCTCACCGATATTTACGGCACCCTTTTCAGCGTCGTACTGGCCCAGTGGCAGGGACGCCAGAGCAGTAATACCGAATGCACGCTTTGTCTTGGTGTCGTTATGCAGCCAGAGAGTGCCGCCAGCGATTGGATCTCCCACACCGGAGCTGCTGACAGTGCCACCGGTGGTCTCCAGGGTGACTTTGCCGAAAGGGATGACGATCTGTGGGTCAAGAATGTAACCGCCCACATCAATGAAGTGAATCCAGCGCACCAGTCCGATGTCGGTTTTCAGCTTTTCAATACCGGCCAGGTCACTGATTTCTTGGCCGGATGAGTAGAGCTCATCATGGGTCGTGTGCTGCAGGTACAGAATACCCAAGTCGATACCTGCAGGTAAGGGCGCATAGTCGCCAGCATCGGTCGCGACCTGTGCAGCGTGAGATGCTGGTGCAAGCAGAAAAAGAGTGGAAATAAGCGAACTTGCAGTGAGTGATGTAACAAAATGATTTTTCATGGCGGAAACCTTCTTATAGTTTTTGACTTCAGTAGTCTGTATAGCGAAGGGTGTGCCATTTTTAATAACATCTTTAAAATCAGATGGTTAGTGTATTAATTTGGCTGTTTTATAGATGGTTGTGTGTCTTTGCGGGACACTGTCTCGCGCCAGGTGTCTCGATACAAGACGATTTGGAGCCCCCTGTGTGAGCACGCCGGCAAACTCGACTTGAACTACCGCGAGTGCCCTGGCCTAGGAGTGGCGCGGTCGACACTAGAAAGGCCTGGAGTTTCGCCTCAAGCAGGCACTGCTGCCCTGGATCAAAACACTGGTTCCCGTATACAGGACGGAGGCCTCAGGCCCCCTCCTACTCGATACGTCCGCCCAAGACTACGCTTGAGCCAAGGGCCTTCGCATCCAACGGCTTGCGGCAACCTTCTTTGTTTGTACGTGTTGAAGGCGATTAAGCAAAAGCCATAGATAGACTGAAAAATCTCAGGCTCAACTATGGCTTTGGTCAAACCTCTAACGTACTAGAACCGTTCAGGAACCTTGCTCTGGAGTCCCTCCGAACATCTTACCGGCACCCGCCCAGTCGGAAGGTGCAACATCCTCGAAGATGACATAGATGTACTCGGCAGGTGTACCTGTGTTCTTCATGATACTTTCAGTGATCTCTGCAGCAACGATTGCTTTCTGCGACTGCTCCTTACCTTCAAACCAGCTAACGCGTACTACGGGCATGGGGTAATCCTCTGATGATTAAGAAAACTGTTACGACCCCTATGTTAATGTAGAAAAAAATGTCGATAAACAAGCTAAAAGATTAAACTGAGTAGACATTAAATCTACACTGGATGCTTAACATGGTTTCTAATGATTCATTTCAGGGGGTTATCACGTTTACGGTCGCCGCCAGATGCCATAGCTTTACTGAAGCAGCTGATCAGTTAGGCATTTCGAAATCGGCTGTTGGCAAGGCTATAGCGCGACTTGAAGCACGACTTGGTACCCAGCTTTTTCATAGGACGACTCGAAAAATTTCACTAACAGCTGATGGAGAAGCCTATCTTGCAGCTTGTACAGCAGCTATTGATGAAATCAGCACCGCCGAAAGCGTGTTTGGTTCTGCAGGAAAAGAGCCTTCAGGGAGTCTCAGGGTGGATGTACCGGTCGCGTTCGGTCGGCGTGTAATCGCGCCCGCGCTCTTCGAGATTGCTAGTAAGTACCCGAAGTTGCATCTGCATATGACATTTTCTGATCGATTGGTAGACCCGATTGAGGAAGGAATAGATCTGCTTGTTCGATTTGGTGAGCTAAGTAATACTTCAGGGCTGGTGGCACGTCGTTTAGCACGACAGAGATGGTCTATCTGCGCGGCCCCTGAATACCTAGAACGTTACGGTACTCCCATTACCCTGGAGGATCTACGTCATCACCACTGCATCGTCGGGCACCGGCTTGGGCAGCCACTTTCTTGGCGAGTTATGCAAGAAGGCAAAACGGTACGTTTCACACCAGCAATCATCCATCAGATTGGGGATGGTGAGGTCATGATTCTCGGGGCCTTGGCTGGTATTGGGCTCTGTCAGATGCCTCGTTGCCTATTCAAGAATGATATAGCAGAAGGAAGATTGATAGAGGTGCTAGTGGATCTGGAACCGGAACCTGTGGATGTTCATGCCCTATGGCCGAAAGTGTCCGACCTACGTCCCAAAGTTCGATATGTTGTAGATGAACTTACAACTTTGTGTAAAAAATGGGCGAAGTGAAAGCGCTTCAGTATTGATTCAGCGATAGCCCAACCTGTACAGGTCTTTTTTATGACAGTCTGTGTGTCAATACATCATGATATATAACACTATTTCTTGAAATAGCTATTAGAGGCACGGCCACCTGAAAAATTATATTTAGCAGCACCTTTTTTTGGTGTGGTCATATATGTGCTTTATATTAACGGCGGTACTTGATGGTTTCGGAAGGTAATTCACCGAACATCTCTCGGTACTCTGATGAGAATCGTCCCAAGTGTGTGAAGCCGTAATCGAGAGCAGCCTGAGTTACGTTACGTAATTTTGTATTTCTAACCAATTCCTCACGTAAATTTTTCATCTTTGCTTTTCTTATATAGCGCTTTGGAGTCAGACCAAAGTATTTTGAAAACTGATTATAAACGGTACGTATGCTGACGTTGCTGGCTTTTGCCATCACGTGTACATCGATATCATCCTTAATATTAACATCTATATAAGTGAGCAATTTGAAGAAGCTCCTATCCATCTGGGAACTACCCATATTATGAATTTTAATCATGCCACTGAACTGCTGCAGCAATTTGCTTATTAATATGTCTCTATATGGGCGCTGAAGAGTGTCTATATCTACTTTTACTTCATTTGCTTCTGTAAGTAGTGCATCAAGGAAACTGAGAAAGCATTTCGAATTATTAAGGTCAACCACTCTTCGGTCAAAACAAAAATCATCATGCGGTAATATACCGATATGTTTTAAATATCCTTCTTTTAGTATCTCTACCGGTATCTTTATAATAATTTTTTCACAGTCATCTGAGTAAGATATATACATCCGTTCTTGTGGGTTTATCATCAAAGCTTGGCCGGGCCGCAACAGCAAACGTTGGTCATCATCATAATGCCAGCAGCACTGCCCACCGGTTACTACATGTAGGTGGTAAACATCAGATAGGCCCAGACAGCAAATCCTAACCTCATCACCATAACTAACGCGTGCAAGCCCCATGTCAGCAAAGACGCGATAGCTGAGTTTAGCGGAGAAGGTTCTGTTTTTTTTGTTTGTATTAATTATTTCAAGACGGTGCGTTCCGACGTGCTGGTTCATATACTCGGAAACCTTTAGTGGGTGTACGCCGTCAAAAACCATTGTGTTATTTAGGACATCAAGAAGCATATTAGATACCTTTTTACTTATTATCCTAATTCTTTAGGGATCCAGACTGGATCGCCCAGCGCTCCTTAAATAAACTGCTATTCAAAAAATATATCTATATCAGGCTATTGAACTGTCATCTTTGAGCAATTGGAATAACAATTTACACATATATAATCGCGACAGCAGCTGCGAAGGATCCCCATTCCTTAAGCTGAATTACTACGTCGACTTTGAGTTCTTCTAGAAAGCCATGTATAGGTATAATATCTCCTATGCTCTAATTCACCCTATAGGCATTGGGTGGTCTATAGAATCATGGTAGTTACCTGCAAGGCTCCTTTATATTGAGATTTCCACCTCTGCAGTGGAAGCGGAAATCTCATGAAGGTTATAGGGCCAAGGAAAAGGAGAAGCCAACGCAATGAGTACCAGAATACACCGGCTTCATTTCAGCTCCAGAGATAAACCCCGTTTACCTGAACATCCCATCACAATAAGTAGGACGATCAGCAGCAACCCAGCAGCACGTGTAATGAGAATAAAGTCATGCCCCCCGATATTGGGGAGCAAAAGCAGTATCCCTGCTAGTGCAAATGCAAGTCGTCCTATGGGGCCCCGTTTATAGCCCAGATAGCCCACAAAGCCTACAGATACAGCCCAAACACCAGCAAGTGCACTAACCACAGCCAGTGCTATCTCGACTGTATCCCCAATCAGCAGGAGTGCAGGAGAAGAGACAAACAGGAAGGGCACGATGTAGGCAGTCCAACCCAGTCGCATGGAGGTAAATGCTGTCTTCATGGGGTCCGCCTTGGCAATGCTGGCGGCAAAAAAGGCACCTATCGCAATTGGTGGTGTAATCATGGACATCATGCCCATATAGAAAATGAACAGATGTGCCGCTATTGGCTCTACACCAACCTGAACCAGTGAAGGTGCTACCAAAACTGCCAGCAACATATAGACGCCTACCGTCGGCATCCCCATACCCAACACAATACAAACTGCCGCCGAGATCAGCAGTAGCAAAAACAAGTTACCCTGCCCGAGCTCAACCAAAAAATATGTCAGCCCAAAACCAAGACCTGTCATGTTCAGAATGCCAATAATGAAGCCTGCAGCAGCACCAATCATGATGATATCAACGATTGAATGGCCGGTTTCGGCTAATGAGTCGCGCACATCCCCCAAAGTTATGCGCTTACCTTTGTAGCCTTTTGCAAGACCCACAATTAAAGCGCCCAATGCTCCCCAAAGTGCGGCAACTTCCGGGCGCGCATTGAAGAAAAAGAGTGCCCCAATAACTCCAGCGAACGGTATCACAAACACCCAACCTTGAGAAAAAACATCTTTTTTGGCTGGTATCAATGAAGGGTCGATTTTCTTTATATGTTCTTTCGCAGCTTCCAGGTCAACTTGAATATAGAGCGCTGCATAATAAAGAATGGCTGGCACTAAGGCAGCCAGTACTACATCCGCGTAGCTAATCTGAAGAAATTCAGCCATTAGAAAAGCGACAGCACCCATGACCGGTGGCATAATCTGCCCGCCGGTTGAGGCGACTGTTTCAATCGCCGCCGCCGTCTGGGGCTTAAAACCACCCTGTTTCATCATACGGATCGTTACCACGCCAGTAGCGACAATATTGGAGACCACTACACCTGATATTGAACCGAATAAAGCGGAGGCAATGGTAGCGATTTTGCCAGACCCGCCCTGTGAGCGTCCCATCAAGACAAGTGCCAGATCATTGAAAAAGTCCGCACCACCTGATCGCAGCAGGAGCTGCCCGAACAGTACGAAGCCGATAACAATTGTTGCAGCTACACTCAGTGTCAGCCCTAGCATACCATTTGTATCTACACCTAAGTACACCATCAGGCGCGTCATCTCGATTTCGCGAGTTTGCAACGGCCCTGACAATTGGTGACCCAGCATGGCAAAAGCAAGAAAGGCCAGCACGACTACTACCAGTGCTACACCTACGACCCGGCGTAGACCTTCAAGGACAAGTACAAACAACACACTTGATATAATCAGGGCATCTATTGGCAAATCCAGTTGCCGCTCTACCAAGTCAGGGTATGCCACGGCCATGTAGCCGCCCGCAGAGAGCCCAACGAGACCGATGACACTATCGATACAGCGCCGTTTGAGTAAGGGTTGCGGTTTTAAAAATACCAAAGCCAGACTGGCGCCAAGGACAATCGACAAGTATTGCTCTGTATAAATTGAGAGTCCCAAGCGGCTGAATAGATCAGTGGCATAGGCAATCGCTGCGACTGCGATAAAGGACCCAAGAAGGGTCCGGATCAGTGGCAGCGCAATAGGTTCTTTAACATGAGAACGAATGCTCATGATAGACCTCCAAAAGGCTCTGCAGTATTACTTATTTTCAACAGCTTATTCTTCCAGCAGACCTTTTTCTTTAAAGTAACGCGATGCCCCTGGATGGTACTCAAGATCGGGGTAAACCTTGTACGGCTCCTCCACGGCAAGCTCACGAAAGCCGGGGAACAGTTTCACCAACTCGTCCTTATTTTCAAGAATGGCCGTTACGAGTTGGTATACTTTCTCCTCAGAAACATCAGCACCAGCAACCAATACATTATCCCATGTTACCATTTCCATTGGGGATTCAAGCCCCGCTCGATGAGGTGCAGGTTTGACGACGGAGAAGTAGAAAGCGGGCCTAATGGCGGACATGGCTACCAAGGACTTTTCATCGGTTGCAACCGGGAGAAATTTAACACCACCAACCGAAGCATTTACTTCTGCCACTTTGGGGCCACCCACAGCGAAGAAAGTTGCATCCAATCTTCCTGAAGCAAGGTTATCTGCAGCACGGATCAAGTCAGGCACAGGAACTTGTTCAACGTCATCCCATGTAAGACCTCCGGTCGCGAGCATCGCAGACATGTGTGAGCGACCCAGCGGGAACGCATTCCAACCAGCTGCGACACGCTTGCCAGCCAGGTCGGAAATGCTATCGATACCTGAATCCTTACGAACGAAAATGCCAATAGGCTGAGGACTGATCCGTAACACGACCCTCAGGTTGCTACGTGCCCGGTCTGTGTAATCGGCTTGCCCACGAGCTGCGACGATGACGTCATTGACATCATTGATCGCGAACTCGGCAAAACCTCGGTCAACCGCGTCCATCATTGCACGGTTACCACTAAAGGGCTGTACAACCACGTTAAGATTTTGCTTCGACCGCGCCACATTAGCGATCGATGTACTCATGGTGTTCCACACCGACCCCTGTGGTGGTGATGCGAACGAGAGCATCTGAGCAGATGCGAGTGCCGAACAGACTGAGAAAGACAACCCTGCGAAAAGGGAGATGGCGGTACGCTTCATAGCTATACTCCAGTTTACTTATTGTTATGGGCTGGATTTCAAGGCGTCGTTGAGGCGGACGACCCTGAACATTTATGCGGGAACCACTATAGACTCGCACTTGATATTCAGATATATAATCATGTTTATAGTATATATTCACGGAACTTATATCGGAAGGCTAATGATTCGCTTGCAAGATATCGATTTGAACCTCTTGGTGGTTTTTCAGCTAATGTATCGGGAACGTAAAACCGGGGTAGTGGCAGAACAGCTGGGCCTGAGCCAACCAGCTGTGAGCAATGCACTCAAACGGTTGAGGAAGATGCTTAATGATGAATTATTTGAGCGCACAGCAAGAGGGATGAGGCCAACTCCATTCGCTGACAGTATAGCTGAATCGATAAGTTATGCCCTTAGTGCTATACAGGAGGGGCTCAACTACAACGATTGCTTCGATCCTGGCTCCAGTGATCGAGCGTTTTCAATCGCCATGACAGACTTGGGGGAAATGTATCTTCTACCACGACTGATGGCTTACCTTACAGAGCACGCTCCCAATATCTCATTGAGTACCGTCAGGGACAACGAAAGTGCCTTGAAAGACGATATGGAGATGGGTAATGTCGACTTGGCGATTGGGCTATTACCGCAGCTGGAGGCAGGTTTCTATCAGCGACGTCTTTTTGATCAACGATATGTTTGCCTGATGCGCCAAGGCCACCCACTGTCTGAAGGTGCGTTTACACTCGAAAAATTTTCGCAGGCTAGACACATTGTCATCGAAGCCCGTGGTACAGGACACGGGCGGGTTGAAAAGCAGCTTGCCCAGAGCGGGATCTCGCGGATTATCCGTTTGCGTTTGACACATTTCATGTCCGCCCCTTATATCGTGAGCGAGACAGATTTCATTGCGACAGTAACAGAAAAACTGGCACTACAAACCCAAAAGAGTCTTGGCTTAGTAGTGCGCACTCACCCCGTGGACATACATCCAGTTCAGATCAATCTGTTTTGGCATCGCAGATACCATCGTGATGCCGGTAATATCTGGTTACGCAACTTGATTTTTGAACTCTTTTCTGAGTAGTCATCATGTTATGCGTCAGACTAAGAAATCATTCCGAACTCTGCATGCAAAGGTTACAGACGGTATCAGCCAGCAGTTTACCACCTTTCACCTTCCTCCATTAGTGTCACATTTACAATTTGAGCTCCCGACCCCATTTGCTGACTTGGCAGGCCAGCTCTAGGTCGGGGCAGGCGCATTCAGCTTAATGCCTCATTGTTAATATTCACGCCAGTGATAATGGTTATATTGATTTGAATATTTACTTATATGTCGGCCTTCTCTATTTTCACTCAACACATCACCGTGGGGAGTGTGGTCAGGCAGACACTCACACAACAGCATGAGACGCTGCAACTCATCGGTCTCTGTTAAAAGCCCCTACATGATGTCATTCGCACTTTCTCAATTTTTGTCTACATCTAATAAGAAAGAGATGATCATTATGAATGAAAAAGAAATGAATAAAGTACGCCGTATTGCTGTCGTTGGTGGCGGTATTGGCGGCCTAACCTTTGCGATTGCAATGCGTCACCATGGTATTGATGTCGATGTATATGAACAAGCAGATGAGTTGCGTGAGGTAGGTGCAGCGGTGGCTTTATCCGCTAACGCTACACGTTTCTATTATGATAAATGGGGTATGGGGGAGTCGTTCGAAGAGGCAGCGTTTGAAATCTCTGCCTTAATTTATCGAGATGGAAAGACCGGTCAAGAAATTGGCCGGCATGCAGGAGGGCAGGCATATAGAGAGCTTTTTGGCGCACCATATCTTGGTATTCACCGAGCTGAGCTGCAAAGAATTCTTTCTGCCAAGGTAGGTATGGACCGCATCCACTTGGGCAAGCGTTTGGAAAATATCGATGACACTGGTGAGCAGGTAGTGCTGCAGTTTAAAGATGGCAGCAAGGCGGAAGCGGATATCGTCATTGGTGCTGACGGGGTGCGTTCTACCGTACGAAACTTGATGCTGGGCTATGAAGATTACATCTATGCAGGATACACGGCATTTCGCGGGATTGTACCAATTGATAAGCTACCTAATATGCCTGATCCAACTGCAATTCAATTCTGGATGGGTGAGTCGGGCCACTGCCTCCACTACCCAATAGGTGGGGACAGAAAAGGGGATATCAACTTCTTTCTTGTTGAACGTACGCCGACGACATGGCCGTTAAACCGATCAACGGCACCAACAGAAGACGGTGAGCAGCTTCGTCTGTTTAAAGACTGGCACCCCGCACTTGTCGAGATGATTGCTTCAAATACTTTGAAGACAGTTAACGAACGATGGGGCATGGTATATCGCATGACCTTGGGCCGCTGGAGCAAAGGACGAGTAACACTGCTTGGCGATGCTGCACATTCACTGGTACCACATCATGGGCAGGGTGCTAACCAGTCGATTGAGGATGCAGTAGTTCTTGCAGACTGCATTGCCGCCGCTGGGTCTGAATCAATTGCTGAGACCTTCGAGCGTTACGAGCGTCTGCGTCGTGGTCGTGCACGTAAGGTTGTGTATGCGTCCGTAACTACAGGAGATATGTTGCACTTGCCACCCGGTGAAACCCGAGATCAGCGTGATGCGCGCCTTGCTTCACATAAAGCTATGTTGCATCACCTTGATTGGATTCATGGTTTCGACGCTGGTGATCTCAACGAGCCAAATGATCGCCAAGGTGGGACTTGGTTATAAATAAAGAGCGCTTTTAACACGGCATTTGAATGAAATAAAAAATTTTAAACGTGTGGCACAATTCCGCTTGTTTGAGCGGCATTGTGCCACAGTAGAGGTAATTTCATTTGAGTTTATATGATGTTTCTATCTGTTCTAATTCTTGTTTTTCAATCTAAGGAAGCAATCAATTTCGCGGTATAAGATATACCCGCCGTTACACGTTTTTCGGCGTAGAGTGGATCTGTAAGTCACCTTCGCTGATAGCGAGCTCAGCGCACCAGAAAGGCTTATAGAGCTTGGTATGAAGCGGATTGATGGTTCTATTTCCTGTCCGGTGAGCGAGATGTTCGAGTAACAGCTGATGCCCTGTAAGTCGAAACTTCGAGACATGGAAGTTTTGCCGCTGCACGAATGGTTGTTATTAGCTGAACAGATCAAGGTTTTGCCAATCAAGGCGGAACCGAACAAAAAAAATCGTTGGTAGCAAACGGTTCTGGGTACACCGTCTTGAACCTATTGGCGAAGTATATATCAAGGACTGTGAGATGAGCGTCGATTTTGGTGCTGTGATAACCCCTAATTATGTGGTGACCGTGATTGCCACCAAGCCATTGACAGACAATGGACATTGGCATCGATTGCAGGCCGGAGAGCTGGTGGTGTTCCGGGATGGCGAAGTGGTGTGTCAGCTGCCGGAGGCCCGTTGATGGCGGCACCCGGCCCCGTGTTCGACAGTCTGTCTGATATGGTGCAGCAGCTGGCGCGCCGGTTTGACGAACAGCCGGCCTTTGGTCATATGGGCGCCAGCATCAGTTTTGCCGACCTTGACCGCATGTCGCGCCGTTTTGCGGCCTGGGTGCAGCATGAAACCGATCTGCAGCCGGGCGATCGTATCGCGCTGCAGTTGCCTAATGTGATGCAGTACCCGGTCGTTCTGTTCGGTGCTCGACGGGCGGGGCTCGTGGTGGTGAACACCAACCCTCTCTATTGTTGCGATGAGTTGTGTCAGCACCTGAAGGATTCGGGTGCGCGAGCGCTGGTGGCGTTTGCCCCACAGGAAGCCGTGCTGTGTCAGCGCCTTGACAGTACTGAAGTCGAGTATCTGATTACGACGGAGTTGGGTGATCTGCATCCAATTGGCAAGCGCTGGGCGTTGAATTTGGCTGCTCGCCTGAAGCGTGGCGGGAGTCCGGGGTTGCTGCAGGCAGCAGCGCCCGTCGTTCCGGGTGTGACAGGCATACGATTGACGCAGGTGATGCAGAAGGGCAGTAGCCTGATCTGGCAGCCACCGGAGCGCTTCGGGCAGCTGGAATCACTGGCACTGTTGCAGTATACCGGTGGCACGACCGGGCCTGCCAAGGGCGCAATGCTGACGGAAAAGGCACTGTTGGCGAATCTGGCTCAAATCCGCAATCTGCTGGATGACTATTGCGAGCCCGGGGGAGAAAAGCTGCTGCAGCCTCTTCCGCTCTATCACATTTATTCCTTCATGCTGACGCTGGTGATGTTCAGTATCGGCAGCAGCATCGAACTGGTACCTGATCCGCGCCGCATTCGTGGTTTGGTCAAGTGCTGGGATCGTTTTGATCCCAGCGTGGTCGCCGGTATCAATCCGTTGTTCATTTTTCTGTGTCAGCAGCCTGAATTTCAGAGGCTGGACTTCAGTCGCTTGAAACTGACCATTTCCGGAGGTATGGCGCTGACGCGCTCCGTGGCACAGCGCTGGCAACAGGTGACGGGGCATTCGATTTGTGAAGGCTACGGTCTGACCGAGTGTTCACCGGTTGTCAGCGTCAATCGGCCCGATGCCATTCACCTGGGCAGTGTTGGACGGCCGCTGCCGGATACCGATGTAAAGATACTGGGTGAGCAGGGGCAGGTCCTGCCGGATGGCGAGATTGGTTCCATCTTCGTACGTGGACCGCAGTTGATGCAGGGCTACTGGTACCAACACGAGGAAACCCAGCTGGTACTGCAGGGTGGCTGGCTGGATACAGGGGATATTGGTCTGATCGACGCACAGGGCTATTTATATATTACTGACAGGCGTAAGGAGTTGATTAATGTCTCCGGCTTCAAGGTTTATCCAAGCGAGGTGGAAGGTATCATCGCTTGCCACCCAGACATTCTGGAGTGTGCAGTGATCGGGCTGCCGGACAGCTGCAGGGGGGAGCAGATCAAGCTGTATGTGGTGCCTGCAAGTCGGCAGTTGACTATTAAAGCGGTACGCGACTATTGCCGTGAACGGCTGACACTCTATAAAGTGCCGCGACTGGTTGAATTTTGCCAGCAGCTGCCGCGCACGTCCATTGGTAAGGTGTCGCGACGAGCATTGCGCGAACAGGCGCTGGGGCGACATACGGGTTGAATATATCTGCTAATAGCCCCTGAGATGTTGTACTGGCATTAGCATCTTGTCTCTGTTGGGCGGCCGATGGGTACGTTGTCAACCTTGTGTGCGTGGGGGCAGATATTTGAGAGCACAGTTTAGTCCTCCTGTCTTCTTAAAAAAGCGGTTGCAGCCTGTGAAAAGAGATAAGCGCGAGTAGTGTATAGCTTTGATACAAAATAGTGTGCTAACAAGCTGGTAAGAGTTTCCTATACACTCTTTGGCGCTCACATCTACTTGACCATCGGCTGTTTTCACTTTTTGGATAGTGTTGATGTAAAAAATGGATAGTTTTAGCCTATATCGTTCTGTTTTCATTAACCGCCCCAATATTAAAAAGATAATAAATAGGAAGGTTAAATGTTAATCAGAAATAAATTGACGCTGGCAATTATAACAGCAAGTCTCACAACCCAGATTCATGCACTCGAGTTGGGTGAGTTCAATGGCACTTCGTTCAGCATTGGCGGATATGTAAAGGCGGAAGCCCGTTTTACCGATGCTGACAACGGTGACAGCGAGTTTGATGGCACTGCCCGCCAGTCACGCCTCAACTTTACTGCCAAGCGCAATATTGAAGGCCACTCTTTGATGGGCTTTGTGGAAGGGGACTTCTATGGTGGCGATGCCACGGGGTCGACCTACGACTGGCGTTTGCGCCACGCGTTTCTCAAGGTCGATAACCTGACACTGGGACAAACCTGGAGCGGTCAGTTCTTGGCTTCGGTTCCCTATGATGTTCCGCAACTTGACTTCTTCAATCCTGGTAAGGGTAACACTGGTGGAAATGGTGGTGTTGTTCGACCGGATATGGTCATGCATTACCAGATGGGCGATGTCCGCTTCACGTTGCAGGACCCCATTAATGATGATGCGGATTACCCTGACTTCGTTATCAACTATGCGAAAAAATTCGAAGGTGGTCATGCCGCGAGCATTGCTCTGGCTGGACGAGATGTTGCCAGAAGCAACACCACCAACAGCAGTGACGATTCGGAGTTTGGTGCCGCTTTGATCTATGCGGGCAAGTACTCACTGGGCGCGACCACACTGCACTTGAACGGCTATCACGGTGAAGGGCAGGGGGTCTATTCCGGATTCGGTTACGGTGGTGCCTGGCACCCGACTCTCAGGCCAGCCGTTGATGCGAATGCTGCCGGTGAGTTGATTAAAACCACAGGCATCGTTGCGGGTGTCTCGCACAAGTTCAATGACAAACTGACAGGCGCAGTTCGCTATGCCCAAATTGAGGCCGATGAAACGTCAGCCGGGGCCGAAGATACATTGAAGATTGGTCACGTCAATCTGGTGTACAACTACTTGCCAGGGCTTGATTTTGGTATCGAGTGGCGAGACCAGAACCTGGCCACACACGGTACACGTCCTGCGGGGCAGCAGCTTGAGCTGATGGCGATGTACAAGTTCTGATTATTGATTAGAACAGCATGAAGAGTAACCCGGGTCCCCTTCCCCGGGTTATTTTTTTGAGGCGCGGTCAGCATGATGGTACCGGTTGGTGGTTCATCCGGCCAAAGCGGTAAAAACAAAGTTCCCTGTCGATATTCCATGTATGATCCTAATTCCCGAAACTGGAATCACCAACCCCCGTTTTTGCGCCTTCTATCCCGTTTTTGCAACGCTATACTGGATTTCACTCTAATGCACCGCCTTCAGTACAGGCAGTGACTGTGTAATCCGACCATAAAAGTCCGCGACCTGACCAACCCGGTCGTAACAAATAAGGTGAGCCATGAAAGAGTTCAAACACTTTATCAACGGTGAGTATGTCGCCTCAGCCAGCGGCAAGACCTTCGAGAACCGTTGCCCGGTGGACAACAGCCTGATCGGTATGGTCCATGAAGCCGGTGAGGCTGAAGTCGATGCTGCGGTGCGCGCCGCCAAGGCCGCGCTGAAAGGTCCCTGGAGCAAGTTGACTCAGGCCCAGCGTACCACGCTGCTGAACAAGGTTGCGGATCGCATCAACGAGCGTTTTGAAGAGTTTCTCGCAGCCGAGTGTCTCGATACCGGCAAGCCGCGTTCCATCGCCAGCCACATCGACATTCCGCGTGGTGCGGCCAACTTCAAGGCCTTCTCCGAAACCCTTGCCAACCATCCTACTGAAGCGTTCCGCATGGATACGCCGGATGGACAGGGTGCGCTGAACGTGGGTCATCGTACACCCAAGGGCGTCATCGCGGTTATCTCTCCGTGGAACCTGCCGCTGCTGTTGATGACCTTCAAGGTTGGTCCGGCACTGGCCTGTGGTAACACTGTTGTGGTCAAGCCGTCTGAAGAAACGCCGGCCACTACCACCCTGCTGGGTGAAGTGATGAATGAGTGCGGCGTACCGCCGGGTGTATTCAACGTGGTGCACGGTTTCGGCCCCAACTCGGCCGGTGAATTCCTGACCACACATCCGTTGGTTAATGCGATCACCTTCACCGGTGAAACCCGTACCGGCGAGGCGATCATGCGTGCCGCTTCCGTTGGCCTGCGCAACATTTCCATGGAATGTGGCGGCAAGAACCCCGGCCTGGTGTTTGCAGACTGCGATATTGAGAAGGCGGTTGAGGGCACCATGCGCTCGGCTTTCGTCAACTGCGGTCAGGTGTGTCTGGGTACCGAACGTGTCTACGTTGAGCGCTCCATTTTCGACAAGTTCCTGTCGCGCATGAAGGAAGAAGTGGCCAAGCTGAAGCTGGGCCGTCCGGAAGATCCTGCTGCCAACTTCGGCCCGCTGGTCAGTCTGGAGCACCGTGACAAGGTCAAGTATTACTACGATTTGGCTCGTGAAGAGGGGGCAACGGTCGAAATTGGCGGTGGCATCCCGGACATGGGTGAAGAGCTGAACGGTGGAGCATGGATCGAGCCGACCATCTGGACCGGCCTGTCTGATGATGCCCGAGTGGTGCGTGAAGAGATATTTGGCCCTTGCTGCCATATCCGTCCCTTCGATACGGAAGAGGAAGCGATCGAGCTGGCCAACGATACCGAGTACGGACTGGCATGCGCCATTTGGACTGAAAACTCTGCCCGTGCCGTACGTGTAGCCGAGCAGATGGAAGTGGGTCTGGCCTGGGTTAACTCCTGGTTCCTGCGAGATCTGCGTACCTCCTTCGGTGGCGCCAAGCAATCCGGTATTGGTCGTGAAGGCGGCGTACACGGATTGGAGTTCTATACCGAAACCAAAAACATCTGCATCAAGCTGTAAGGGATAGACAATGGATAAGCAACAGATTCAAGCCTGCGGCGACGAGCTTTACCAGGCAATGGTCGACCGCAAGCCGGTACGCCCGCTGACTGAACGCTTCAGCGATATCACCATTGATGACGCCTACCACATTTCCCTGCGCATGCTGGAACGTCGCATCGAAGCCGGCGAGCGTGTGATCGGCAAGAAGATCGGTCTGACCTCCAAGGCGGTGCAGAACATGCTCAAGGTTGGCCAGCCGGACTTCGGTTACCTGACCGACTCTATGGCGTTCAGCCAGGGCGAAGAGATGCCGATCTCCGAGCGTCTGATGCAACCCAAGGCTGAAGGTGAGATCGCTTTCATCCTGAAAAAGGACCTGATGGGCCCTGGCATCACCAACGCTGATGTACTGGCAGCGACCGACTGCGTTATTCCCTGCTTTGAAGTGGTGGACTCCCGTGTCGAGAACTGGGAGATCAAAATTCAGGACACCGTGGCGGACAACGCTTCCTGTGGTCTGTTTGTACTGGGTGACCGTGCTGTTGATCCGCGCAAGGTCGATCTGGCGACCTGTGGCATGGTGGTTGAGAAAAACGGTTCCATCATCAGCACCGGTGCCGGTGCCGCAGCACTGGGTAGTCCGGTGAACTGCGTGACCTGGCTGGCCAATACACTGGGTCAGTTCGGCATTCCATTGAAGGCCGGTGAAGTGATACTGTCCGGCTCCCTGGTTCCGCTTGAGCCGGTTAAGGTCGGTGATTTCATGAGTGTCAGCATCGGTGGCATTGGCAGTGCGTCTGTCCGTTTCATCTGATCGGTCCCGTTGATTACAGGAATAAAAACATGAGCAAAAAACTCAAAGCGGTCATCATTGGCCCCGGTAACATCGGCACCGACCTGCTGATGAAAATGCAGCGCTCCGAGTGGATCGAGCCGGTCTGGATGGTGGGCAT
>NZ_JBEPQA010000017.1:0-90493 GCF_040547585.1 Marinobacterium sp. MBR-111 | reverse complement strand
CCGCCAGTTCCGCAAGCTCACCAAGACCAAGGGCGGCTTCGCCAATGAGAACAGCTTACTCAAGCTACTCTATGCCGGTATACTCAAGGCCTCTGAGCGCTGGACGCACCCCGTGCAGAACTGGAACTTGACGCTGTCACAGATGGCCATCCACTTCCCAGGGCGCTTGGAACATCACATCAGCCTATAAGGCTGGTTGGCTGACACAGAGTTTTGAACACCCTCCGAATGGCAATATGCAGCATCAGCGCACCCGGCTCTGACACCTCAAGCTTAGCGCTCAATATGACTTCGCCATGATCCGTAAACTTGATCGCATTACCGAGCAGATTGGTGATCACCTGCCTCAACCGCGTCGGATCACCCGAGACAAACTCAGGCACACTCGAATCAAGCAATACCGCAATTTCCAACCCCTTACCCTGCGCCTGAGGAGCAAAAAGTTTGACCGTATCCTCCAAAATGGAGCGCAAGCCGAAATCAATCTGCTCAAGCTCAACCCGTCCCGCCTCGTACTTCGAGAGGTCCAGGATACTATTCAGTAATGACAGCAACGTCTTGCCGGAGCCTTGAGCAATCTTCAAAAAATCTTTCTGCTCTGGAGTCAACTCAGTATCCATCAGTAGCTCAAGCATACCGAGCATGCCGTTCATCGGCGTCCTGATTTCATGACTCATGTTGGCCAAGAACTGTGACTTTGCATGTGCACTTTCAAGCGCCTCTTCACGGGCGCGCTTCAACTCGTCTTCATACTGCTTTCGTTCAGTTATATCGGACATCACAGAAACATAGTGCGTGATCTGCCCGGCATTGTTGCACACCACACTTATAGTCTGAGCCTGGGGATACAAAGCACCATCCTTTCGTCTATTCCAAACCTCACCTTCCCAGAAACCATCCTGATTGATCTCAGCCCACATCTGACGGTAAAAATCTTCATCGTGCATTCCCGAGCGAAGGCGACGGATATGCTGCCCAAGCCATTCATCTCGGCTGTAACCGGTAATTTCAACGAACGCATCATTGCAGGCCAATACATGTAGATCCGGTCCAGTAATCACAACCCCATCGACCGTATGACTGAACACGATAGCGGCTAACCGCAGTTGCTCTTCGTCCGTTTTGCGTTGTGTGATGTCACGAAAAATCGTGATGGATCCGTTTTCCTCATTCGCCACACTGAAGCGTGCACTGGTGACCTGAACCGGAACAAGTGTTTGATCCGACACACGGCGAAAAAACTCGTCTTCGCTTTCATATACCTCGCCTTTGCGAGTTACTGAGCGGATCGGGCACTGATCCAGCGATACTGGCGCTCCCCTGTCGTCGTAATGGACATGAAACAAATCGTGGGCAATCAGTCCAGTCGCATCAGACTGGGATATACCCAGAATACGTTCAGCGGCTTCGTTCAAAAATGTGATTCGGCCCTGCGTGTCCTGAACAAACAAACCCTCTGCCATACGCTCGGTTATTGCCTTGAGCTTTTCACGCTCGGTTGCAATAGCCTGATTAGCGGTTTGACGACGATAGTAACCAACTGAAAGGCTGGCCATCAGCGCCATAAAGAACAACTGTATCCAGAGCCCATTGCGATAGAGGCTTTCAATGTCTGGTACTTGAGTAAACGTCAGGATATAGGCATCAACCTGATCTGAAACACTGTGGACCGGCATGAACAGGGCTGCATAACGCCTGCCCTCGAGCTTTCGCGTCAGACCAAATGCTTCACCCGAAATCATTTTGCTGCGAATCAGCCCATGCTCGGATGCCAGTGCTGCTTCAAGTGCCTGTTGAAGCGCCGGTATAGCGCGTGGCTGACCCAGCTTGGCCCCAACATCTTCGATAACATACTCATCATTCAAACGGAACGACTCATAAATGGAGCGCTCACTGGGATAGAGCATTGAAAACACACGGTCACGGTTCAGGACAAATTCAAACAGTTCATTTGGTACCAACGCCCTGAGATTTGCTTCTACGGTTTTGAATGAGACACTGCTTTCAACACTGCCTATGTGCTGCCCTTCATGAAACAGCGGAAATACAAATCGAAAGCCGTGAAACAGTTTACCCGCCTCAAAACCTTCTACCGGTACCAATTCCGTGTTCGCCAGCCTCACGGACTCACGCACCTCGAACAGCGAGTCACCATATTTAAGTGGGCTGTGAAACCGAAGCATACTGAGCCCGTCAGGGGTATGGAAATGAAGCTGCCGAACTCCACGCGCTTTCAAGCGCAAATAAGAGGGGTAGAGTTCACGAAACAGAAGGCCTCGTGCGATGTCACGCTGATCCCCACGTGATTCAATCACCTCCTTGACCAGGGCTGTTACCTCGGGCTTATTGACGGTTTCGTCAAACAGGGTACGCGCAACCTGTCCAAGCCCACGCACAACGGATCGATACGCAACAGCTTCCTGCTGCAGGCGCGAGTCCAGCTGGTTACGTACCTCGAGATCAATCAGCAATTGTATGAAGCCAATGCCGATCAGAACGCTGGTCACAAAGCCGGTCAAAGCTGTCAGCAGAACTCTGCGATTCATTGCCCGGCTCCTATCAAGTCAACCTTGAGCTGGCGCCATTGCTGACGAACCGGGTCAAATAGGCCTTCATCAACTCTAATCGAGCCATATTTGAGATTTGCGCTCCAGCCTCTCACCACTTCCGCATCACTTGGGTTTTCAAGCGGCTTAAGTTCAAGCAAAGCCATCCGGATTTGATCTGTTATTGCGGTGTCCAATGTGTCGGTATTGGCAACCAGCACAAATCCGGGCATGGGTGATGTCTCATCTATAACTCTGAGCCCAAGGTGATGATATCTCTGTGCAATTTGTGTCTTAAGCCCACCCACATCGTAGTGCCCCAATATCACCTTGAGCGCAACATCTTCATGACTGCCTACATAGGTGTATTCGTGCTGTTCGTTTTCTAGACTTTCTCCCTGTGCCTGTAGATACGCTTCGACCATGAGGTAGCCACAGGTTGAAAGAGGTTGCGTCAGGGCAAATCGTTGTATTCGATCTGGGTGAATCAAAGTCAGAGGTTGATCCGCAAAGTGCACTAATGCACAGGTATAGTTGGACTCCCCCTGTGCATCCAAGAATTGCACCACCGGTTGCATGTTATGGCTTCGCTCGGTAAGCGCCACATACGGAAGCGGTCCAAGGTAGGCTAGATCCACCTGCCCGGCAGACAAAGCGTCCAGTAGGGTTTCGTATGAAGCGTGGTAAGCAAGCTCGAAGGTCTGCCCCGTCTGTTTCTCCAAATAATCCAGAAACGGCAGATATTCACGCGTCATATGCTCAAGGCTTGCCATCGGCAGGGGGGCAAACCTGATCGTTCCAGCAGCGCAAACAGGGGAGAGGGCACATAACCAGAACAATACCGATACCGGGCGTGACATTCTCACACGGAAATTCCATTTCAAGGTTTGAGTTCAATCTTCCATCCAGTGTCGCTATAAGACAACATCTGAAAATGTCGGATTTATTGACACTACGCAAATAACGCGTTGCAACTTGTAACTGATGGCAATTGGCCATGTAAAAACAAAGGGATTAAACCATTGTTTTAAAACTAACTTACAAGCTTTTGCAACAAAGAGCCAGCTTTCACACAGGCACTTGGCTGATCGAACAGCCGCGCCACAACAAGACTGTCAAGCGGAATCACGACTGTCATTGATTTTCGGCAATATTACTCTGAAGCAGCTCCCCTCACCCAACGCACTCTCTACTTCAATACGCCCTTCATGTGCGTTGATAATGCCGTAGGCAACTGCCAGCCCAAGCCCGGTGCCTTCACCCGGTTGTTTGGTGGTAAAGAAGGGTTCAAATATATGGCTCAGGTTTTCCGGCGTGATACCCATGCCGGTATCGCAGACTTCCAGAATGACATCATCATCGGACTGACAAGTTGTGATGCGAATCACACCTTCGTGCTGTATCGCCTGAGCCGCATTCACGATCAGCGCCATAATCACCTGGTTCAGCTGCGCTGGCACTGCCTGAATCAGAGGCAGTTCAGCATCCAGGTCCGTTTCGATCTGTGCCTTGTATTTATATTCGTAGCGGCAAATCACCAGGGTGGTTTCGACACAGTGATTCAGATCACAGTCCTGCCAAGCGGTATCACCTGAGTGCGAAAACTCCAGCAGACTTTCGGTTATGTGCTGGATGCGTCGCACACCTTCGATGGAATCCGCCAAGAGGTCGCTGATATTGTCCGTGATATCAGCATAATGTTCCTGCCGCTCAACCTCGCTCAGATGTCTGGCATCAGGCTCCGGCACCAATTCAACCGCTCTTTCATACAGCCGCATGAGCGATGGCACATAGTCATTTAAAATAGTGACATTGGCACTGACAAACGCCAGCGGGTTGTTGATCTCATGAGCCACCCCAGTCGCCAGGACACCAACAGACGCCATCTTTTCGGACTGCACCAACTGTGCCTGAGTCGCCTTAAGCTCAGTGATCAGCCGGTTCAGCTCTTCCCGCTCATGCTGCAGGTCCACGTTGGTCTGGCGTAGCTCTCGCGTGCGTTCTTCCACTCGGGCCTCCAGCAGCTGATTGAGGCGCGCCAGGCGCCGGTTGGCTTCATCCAGCTCTGAACGGCTATGCTCGATGGTTTTACCCATTTCGAGCAGGCCATCCGATACCGAGTTCAACTCGGCAATATCAGTGGCAACCGGCTCAGGCCGGTAGCGTCCCTGGCCGATGGCACCGATCATGCGGCGCAGGCCGCGCATGGGCTGGGACAGCCTCAAACTGACCTGTAGAGACTTACGGTACAGATACAGCATGAAAAGCACGTAAAAGGCCAGCAACCCCAGGATCATGCCGATGGCGATCTGATCCACTCTTGCCTTGAGGGCGTTGGCATCAGCATACAGACGCGCCTGATCAGCCACGACCAACAGGTGCCAGTCAGCACCCGGGATCAAGGACCAAGCCGCCAGCTTGGGTTCCCCTGCCAAATCAAGTGCGACCACTCCATCATTGGCTGCATTGATCCCTTCTGCCAGCAATTGACTGTCTGTACGCTTGAATAGATTGAAGGCTTCGGGCTTGAAGGTATCCTGTTTGATTGCAGTCGCGTAGTCATGCTCGGTCAGCTCCTGCAGTTGCCAATCCTGTTCAGCCGCCTCGGGCATCGCCAGAATGGTACCGCTGCTGTCCACCAAAAGGGCATAGCTGTCCCACGGCAGGTTCAATGCCAATACCTGACGGATGATTTCTGAAACGCGGATATCGAGACCGGCAACGCCTTCAAGAAAATCGGTATTGCGGCGATAGATCGGTGCAATGGCCGACGCCATCCAACCCTGCCCGGCTGGATCGATGTAAACATCGGTCCATGCCACCTTACGCTCGGGATTGTGCTCGGCGTCAGCTTCATAGTAGAAGTTGTAGTCACGGACATTCAGATCAAACGGATACTGCTCCAACACGTCGAACGGCGGGTAGATGCGGTTCATTGAGTCGTGTGTATTCATGTACGCCTGAGTGACCAGCGAGCTGCTTTTAACCAGCTGCTTCATCAATGGATCGACCTGAACCAACTGCCAAGCCTTCCGCCGTTCAGCCTCACGCACCTGAGTAATGGAGGAGTAGAACATGGCCGCACCTTGCGTATCGGCCCGTGTATGCCAGACGCCGTTGTCACTTAGGGTATAGCGAGCCTTTTCCTCGTCAGATGGATTGTACGGTGTATCGTAGGCTTGGCTGATCATGGCCGCGAACAGGTCAGCCATTTCTGCCACACCCTTCAACTGGCTGCTGATCACATCCGATTCAATTCTGGCGGTTTCCAGCAGCGATTCCTGCGCACTGCGCTGCATGGTGGCGATGTTTTCATCGCGAATGATGTAGTTGGTGGCAAGATAGGCCGCGATTAGTGCCAGTTCAATGAAAATAATCGGGATCAGAGCATTGCGGATATAGGTACTCCAAAGTACCCGAAAGACATTTTGTTCTCGCGTGCTCTGCTGTGTGCTCATGCCAGGCTCAACTCTGATGAATCGGCAAGATCAGGGTGAAGCAGGCACCTCCACCTGGGCGATTTTCGGCACGGATCTCACCACCATGGCTAATCATGATGTCATGGCAAATGGGCAGACCGAGCCCCGTTCCCTTGCCCGCGGGCTTGCTAGTCACGAACGGCTCAAACAGGCGTGGCATCAGTTCATCTGCAATACCCTGGCCTTGATCACATACACTGAGCTCAACGTAACGTTCACCCAGCTGATTCAAGCGGATACTGATATCACCTCCCTCTGGCATAGCCTGCGCGGCATTGACCAGCAGGTTAACCAACACCTGAGAAATCTGTGCCGGACGACACCAGACAGCAGGTACATCCTTGTACTCGCGATTAATCTGTCGCACCACATATTTCAATTCGTGGTGCACCAGCCGGAGGGCTGTTTCAATCAACTCTTCAAGACACACCAGCTGTCCCTGTTGCGCGTCATCGTGGGCGTAGTTTCTTAGCGTGGAAACAATCCCTTCGATACGCTCGACCCCCTCGCTGGTTTCATCCAGCAAAATGGGCAATTCGGTGTGAAGATAGTCGTAGTCATGCTGCTTTTTCAGCGCCACTAAAGCTTTTGACAGGCTTGAATTGTGCTCCGAATCAGCCAATGCCAGCACGTTACCCAATAATTGCTCCAGCTCAGTCACGTAGTGGCGCAGGGTATGTAAATTGGTTTTGACGTAACAAACCGGGTTATTGATTTCATGCGCTACGCCGGCCACCAAACGCCCCAGCGTGGCCATTTTTTCCGACTGAATCAGCTGCTGCTGCCTACTATGCAGTTCGGCATGATAATCCGGATGCTCGAGAGGCTTCTTACTCATCTTCCGCCTCCTTGGCATCATTCATACTGCCACTGCGCAACTTGAGTGCCATATTCAAAATCTCAGTGGCGGGCTCACAATCAGCAGGCGGTTCCGGGTCAAGTTGGTGTTGAACGGCCTCAATCACGTCCGACTCAAACCCCCACAACTCCAGTAGATAGGCACTGGCCAGACTGTATTCTTGAGGATCATCACCCAGCACCAACATACCAATGTTATGCAGCAGCGCACTCACCACGGCCAGATTACGTACAGTCTTGTTGACACCACGGCTATCACATAATGCCCCCACCTGCTCGGCCAACAGCATCGCCTCTCGCATCAAACGATCGCCCAATGCGCGCGGGACCTGACTGTCGTGCTGGTACAGCTCTATGATCAAAACCAGATTATGGATGGTCTGCAGCCCCAGCCGCATCACGGCCACTTCAACATCATGGGTACGGGAGTTGAAACCAAAGAAGGGGGAATTTACCAGTTGCAGCACACGACTCAACAACACCTGATCGTGCCGAATGAGCTCGGCCACTTCAGCCACGCTGGGCTCCTGCTGCTCCAGAACCTGGGTGATCTGTTGATACACCTCAGGGAGTACGGGAATGCTTTCCTGTCGGCCTAGGCGGCTGCGCAGACTGTCACTCAAGGGCAGTTGATGCAGCACACGCGCCCGTGTCAGCAAATCATCAATAACCTCACGCTCAAAGGGCTTGCGGATGACCAGATGTGCTGCAGCCGTTGCCTTAAGCGCACTCTCAATCTGAGCATCACCGGTCAGGAGTACGCGAATGGTATCCGGCACCGTATGCGCGGCCTGCCCCAGCAGCTCAATGCCGTCCATTTCGGCCATATGCCGATCCACAACCAGGACCCAGGGCCTTAATGTCTTCAACTGTTCCAGCGCTTCGTTGGGCGAGCTGAAAAAAAACATCTCCCAGTCACGATGACTCAGGCGCAACAGGCGCCGCAGCGCATTGAGCACACCAGGTTCGTTATCAACAAAGACTATGCAAGGCGCATTCATGTGCCGTCCCTTTCACTGCAAATAAAAAACGGGCCTTTCACATCAGGCCAACTTGGGCGCCTGTAACGGCAACAGGTGCTCAACCGTTGTGGTAAGTGCTTCATTATCAAATGGCTTTGACAGCACGGCATCGGCACCCTCATCCCGTGCACGCTGAAGTGACTGCTGATCAAGCGCCGAGATCACGATGACCTTGATATGTTCAGTTTCAGGGGTGGAGCGAATAAACTTCAGTACATCATAGCCACTGACACCGGGCATGCGCAGATCCAGCGTCACCAGTGCGGGCTGATACTTGATCAGCAGGCTGCCTCCCTGAAAGCCATCCAAAGCGGTTTCGGTCTCATAACCGGCAGCTCTTAAAATACGGGCAATGGAGCGGGCTACTGCCGCTTCATCATCGATTATCAGTACACGCCGGTTGTCATCAGCCGCCAGCTCAGTGGGAATGGGCATCTCATGCTCATTCAGGAACTGGATGAAGTCTTCGACACGTACACGATTATTACCACGCCCAGGGAGCTTGAACCCTTTGAGTGCACCGCGATCAATCCAGCGAATGACTGTTCGCAGATTCACGTCGCACATTTTCGCAATATCACCCGTGGTGAGTGTTTTCATTTCTTTCCCGACCTGATGGCTCAGCAGTCAAATACAGTATTAGCACGCGTGCCCAATATGACATTTGCGACAAAACCATACAAGACCTGTGGACAGTATTTAGTCCACCCTGCCTGACTTATGAAGAATTCTTGCTGCTCGTTCGAAATCAAACATGCCCAGTGCCGACACTATTCGCTCGTAGTCTTTGCCGAGCATGTTGCGAAAAGTGGCAGATTCCCGGCTCAACAATTGGGTCGCATTAAAATCATCGGTAGTCAGCAATACCTGCAGGCTGTCATAGAGCGACTGCTCATGCTCTGACCACTGGCGTGATGCCGTTTTGGCCTCTTTGTCCTGAGCAGGCTTTGCACTATTTTCCAACCAGTCTGACAAGGCGCGTAATAACCCATCAACGCCTGCCAGCAGAAAGTCCGGCGGCTCAGGCATGACGGCAGACTCATCCTGAGCCTGTCGCAAGCGGTGCTCAAACGTCTGTGCCTGGGAGGCCAGCTCCGTTGCTCCGATTTGGGCGGCACTGCCCTTAAGGGTATGCACCAGTCGCACAGATAGCTCCAGATCATTCTGGTGCAAGGCCTGTTGCAGTTGCTGCCTGAACGCTTCATGGCTGCTGACAAAGCTCGTCAACAGGCGCCGATAGAGTGCCTGATCATTGAGGGCAAGCCTGATCCCCGCCTGAGTATCCAGCCCGGCGATTACTGGTACATCTGCTCGCGCTGGTGCGTCCGGCTCAGGTTTGACCGGGGCCTTGGATCGTTGAGCAGGCTTGATCCAGCGCGACAGCTCTCGCCACAGTGTCTCAGGTTCGATTGGCTTGGCCAGAAAATCATTCATGCCCGCCTCAAGACACTTGGCTCGATCGGATGGCAGTGCACTGGCCGTCATGGCCAACACGGGAAGTTGTTTCAAGCGGTCATGTTGCCGTATTTTTCGCGTGGCAGTCAGCCCGTCCATGACCGGCATCTGCATATCCATCAGCACCAGATCAAACGCCGCTTGCTCCAGCTTCTGCAAGGCTTCGGCACCATTATTGGCGATCTCGACGACAACGCCCATCTGACTGAGCAGCTCACTGGCTACCTCCTGATTCAGAGGGTTGTCTTCAACCAACAGCACCCGGGCCCCTTGCAGCTGGCGTTTGATCTGTTTCAGGCTGAGTTCTGAAGCCTGTAATTCGGTAACATCCTTGCCGGCGCCCATAGACATATCGGCTGAGCCCGAACCTAAATCAAGCGCCACCTTGAACCAGAAGGTCGAGCCCTCACCCGGCTGACTGACAACCCCAACCTCACCGCCCATCAATTCAGCCAAACGACGGGAAATCGCAAGGCCCAAACCACTGCCTCCATATTTGCGTGTTGTAGAGCCATCCGCCTGCTCAAAGCTGCGAAACAGGCGTCGCTGCTGAGCGGGGTTCAGGCCAATACCGGTATCGCGCACACTGAATTTGAGCAGGGTCTTGTTGCCTTCAGAGCCAACCGAGTCCACACGGATTTCTATTTCACCAGACTCGGTAAACTTGACAGCGTTGTTGGCGTAGTTGAGCAGTATTTGCTGCAGCCGCAGGGGATCACCCTGGAATTGCTCCGGCAAGCGCTCATCCACATGGGTTATCAATGCCAACCCTTTTTCGGCGGTTTTGGTCTCAAGCACACTGGTGAGGTCGGAGATCAGCGTGGGCAGGTTGAACTCGATATGTTCCAGCGAGAGCTTTCCTGCCTCCATCTTGGAAAAGTCCAGCACATCGTTAATGATGCCCAGCAGGTGTCTGCTTGAGCGCTGGATTTTCTGCAGGAAGTCCCGCTGACGCTCATTCAGCTCAGTCTGCAGCACCAAATGCGTCATGCCCATAATGGCATTCATGGGCGTTCTGATTTCGTGGCTCATATTGGCCAAAAAATCAGCTTTGGTGCGTGCGGCGTCCTCGGCCAGCTGGCGTGCCTGCTGCAGTTGCTCCAGCGCTTCGTGCTCGGCGGTGATATCAATCACCATCCCGGCGATCCCCTTGCTGAGATCCTCAGAGTCCACTGGCTGCGCCTGCATCCGTGCCCAGAAGCGACTGCCGTCCTTGCGTTGCAGTTCACGCTCTTCACTGTAGAAGCCCTGCTCGGCGTGGGCGGTAATGATCCGTTCACCCACCTCGAGAAACGTGACTTCATCCGGATACCAGCAACGTGTTGTCTGACCCAACAGCTCACCCTGCGCGTAGCCCAGCATCTGCTCCAGATAACGGTTGCAGCGCAGAATGCACCGGTCACGCACGAACACGATCCCCGCCATCGACGCATCAAAGAGAGCCTGTTGCTCCTGACTGGCATCGCGCAGTTCACGTGTTATATGGCTCAACTCTTCCGTACGTGCCTGTACCAGCTCTTCAAGGTGGTTCTGATATTCCTCAAGCTCACGCTCAGCTTGCTTGCGGGCCGTGATGTCGTTCCATACCACATGCAGTATTTCACGCTCATCACGCCGGATGGCCGTCAGCATCACTTCAGCGGTGAAAACTTCGCCCGTGGCCTTTATGTGCTCCCACTCAGTGCGAGTACTGCCTCTGGAGAATGCTTTTCCCATCACACTGAGCAGAGCAACCGCAGAGCGCTCCCCACCCGGTTGTGTTTCGGGGGATATATCCAGTGGTGTTTTACCGATTAATTCACCCGGATCACGCATGTAAAACATGTCCAGCGTGGCCTTATTGGCAGCGATAAAATATCCGTTTTCCACCATGGCAATTGGCTGGCGGGTGTTCTCGAATAACATGCGAAAACGCTCTTCGCTTTCTGCCAGCGCAAAGGTCCGGTGCTCCACTTCGCGTCGCAGCATTCGTATCCAGACCAGCACCAACAGCAACACTCCCAGCAGCGCCAATGCGCCATATAGCACCCATTTGACCCAGACAGGTGCTGCAGGCTCGAACAGGGGCTGCCCCAGCCATTTATCACGCAACGCCTTGTCTTCTGTGTCCGTGATCAGTTGGAAGCCTTGAGTAATCTCTTCATAGAGCGCTTGATTGCCTTTCAGGACAGCCCAATGGCCAGGTGCATTGTAGAGCGGGGCGGTATGCAAAAAGGCATCGCTGCTACCACGTTGCGCCAGGTAATAGTTGGTCATCAACTTGTGACCACAAAATACGGACACTCCTCCCCTGACTGCCGCGTCCACCACGTCTGGATAGGTTGCAAAGAGCGCCAGATTATCTATGCCCTTGCTCTGGAGCAGATCGACACAGGCATCACCCTTGACCGCCCCGATCTGGAATCCGCGGACCGAACTCAGGTCGGTTACCCCACGAATATTGTCACGGTAGTACAACACCACATCCAGAGTGATCCAGGAAGTCGAAAACAGGAGCGTTCGCTGCCGCTCAGGTGTTACGGTAATGGCATCAATGACATCAAACTGACCGGCCCGAAAGGCTGCCAGCGCCTCGGCCCACTGCATGGTTGTCACATCAACCCGGCGACCGGTCTTTTCCTGCCACAAGGCCCATCGATCCGCAATCAGACCACGTACCGCACCGCTTTCCTCGGAATAGATCAGCGGCGGAAACTCATCCATCAATACCACCTTGATTGGCGGCAGGTCTGAAGCCCTGTTCGCAAAAGAAACAAACAGAAGTCCAGTACCCATCAGGGCAATCACCAAGAGTCCAAGCCACTTCTTTCCGCTGTGCGTTATTTGCATTGGGTATCCTGTGCCACGGCATTGACCCTAAGTGAAGCCCGTCCCTGCGGCGGAAATTTGACCGCATTCCTCATAAAGTACAGCAGTACCTTTGTTTGGGCATGAACTGCCCGGCCTCAATTCGAGACAGACCCAGCAAGTTATTGATCAAAGACAGGAAGTGCCGTGCCGATCCTTCCACCTTTTCCAGCTGCCCTTCTGCTGCAAATTACTTAGATGGGCAGAGACTGGGGACGCAGTGCCCGGCTTCGCTTTCCTTGTCTGCCAGCTCCTTGGCTACGGCGATAAACTCTTCTCGACAGGCGGTAAAAGCATCGACCACATCGGGATCGAAATGCGTACCCCGCCCTTCCAAAATGATCCTGAAGGTCTCTTCCATGCTGTAGGGCTCTTTGTATACCCGGCTACAACTGAGGGCATCGAACACATCCGCCAGCGCCATCAGCCGTGCAGATACGGGAATATCGTCACCCTTGAGCCCATCCGGATAGCCACTGCCATCCCACTTTTCATGGTGATAGTAGGCAATTTCACTGGCCACATTGAGGAAATCAAATGCCTCTCGTGCATGTTCATCACCGGCACTCATCACGGCCTGCTCTATCGCATTATGAATCGCCTCACCTCCGATGGCCGAGTGAGTCTTCATTACTTCAAACTCTTCATCGGTCAGGTTGCCAGGCTTCAGCAAAATGGCATCCGGAATACCTATTTTTCCGATATCGTGCAACGGGGCTGCACGAATGATCTCCTGCAGTCGGCCATCAGCAAGAGCTGGTACAAACCTGGGGTGCGTTTCAAGCTTTCGACCCAGGATTTCAACATAGGACTGGGTTCTGACAATATGCAGCCCTGTCTCCTTGTCTCGCACCTCGGCCAGACAGGCCAAGGCCTGTACACTCAGATCACGAATACGTGCATTTTCCTGCATTCGGCGGGCAACTTCATGCTCCAGCCACTGATTTTGATTGCTCAGGCGATCACGGGCGGTTTTCAGCTCCAGCTGGGCACGTACCCTTGCCAGAACAATCGCCGGGCTGAAGGGTTTGGTAATGTAATCTACCGCCCCCAGCCCAAGCCCCTTTTCTTCGTCTGCCACCGCAGTCATCGCTGTGATAAAAATCACGGGGATGTCCCGTGTCTGCTCTTGGGCCTTCAAGCGCTGGATCACCTCGTAGCCATCCATTTCCGGCATCATTACATCCAGCAATACCAGATCTGGACGCGGCTCACTGCCTGCTACCCGCAGTGCACGCGCGCCCGAGTTGGCGGCACGAACGCGGTACTCGCTCTGCAACAACTCACCCAGCAGCATCAGATTTTCCGGGGCATCATCCACGATCAGGATTGTTTGGCGGCCGGAATCAGCGGGAAGTTCATGCACATCGTGTCCAGTCATAAGCGGGGTTACCTTCAAGCACCGGCAGGATCAGCCCAGAGAAGGCCTTGACCTATTTTATATATGACTATTTTATAGACAAATGACAAAAATGCGACAGTTGTGACAGGCTTTTCTACCTCTGCTTTATGCCAGCAATAACACCAGTGACACGATAATCAGAAGCCAAGCGCTTTGTGCAGACATCCAAGGCTCAAACCTTTGAGCCCAAGGTAATACTCTTCTCAGACTGCTGCACAAAGGCCTTATCAATTCAGTGTAGACTATGGGCTGCATTTGGTAAGGAAGCGTTACTCGCTTGCAAAGCACTTCCAAGGGAGCAACCAGATCACCCGCCGGTACTCTGGGGGCACGCAAATGAACTTTAAGGGATATCCCACCCAGCAGAAAAGCCAGCAGTATCGGCCATAACAGTGTCGGCAATGCATTGAGTTGGTCGACCGGCACTGACTCAATTGCCAGCGGCAGACCGGGTGCAAGCAAGGGGAACAGTACCAGACTGGTCACCAGCGTCAGCAGCCAGCCCACTACTCTGCGCGGATCAGTTCCATCCTTGTTTGTGTGCTGCCATTGCAGCCAGAGGAACCTCAACACCAGCACCATAGTTGCAACGGCGCCAGCACTGAGCAAGCTACTCAGCCAGGGCGCGAGCCAAAGGGACAGCCCTTCTGGCGCCAGCGCCTGCTTCATGGCCAGCTTGGCATGGGCTCCACTGGTAAAGGGCAAGCCGGCCAGTGACAGCCCCGGCAATGCAAGCAGCAGCCAATACAGCCCTCGCGGAACAGAAGCACATGGCGATGATATGCCCACCGACAGAAACATCGCCCCTTTGGCCAGGCCATGATGCAGTGCGTACAGGCCAATCAGCGGCAGCAACCAATGGGCACGCTCGGGCTCAGCCAGCGCAATACCCAGCATCAGCGTCATCAACCCTATCTGGCTGATGCTGGAATAGGCCAGCACTGCCTTCGCCTGCTGCTGACAGACTCCGATCAGCGCAGCGCCGAGCGATGCCACAACACCGGTGAGTGCAAGCACCGTACCCGGAAGTTCATAGCTCGCCAGCCCCAGCGGCAGGGTCAGTAGCCATCCCAGCAAGCCCGCCTTGATCATAGCTCCGCTGAGCACGGCACTGGCCGGCGTCGACGCAACCGGGTGAGCCAATGGCAGCCACATGTGTAACAGTGGAAGCCCGGCCTTTACACCAAAGCCACACAACAGTAGCGCCATGATCAGCACAGTATCGGCTGATGCCGCGATCGCACCGGGCAGGTCAGCCAGCAGCAGGCTGTCAGCGGCACCTGCCGCCAGAATCAGTCCTGCCAGCAGCGCCATCTCACCGAACACCGCCATGATCAGGTATAACCGTCCCGCCCTGAATGCATCAGGCTTGCGCTCATGTACAACCAGCCCATAGCCGGCAAAGGTCATCAGCGCAAAAAAGGTATAGAAACTGACCAGATCCCCCGCCAGTACCAACCCCAGATTACCGCTGAGGGTCAGCCCCCAGTACAGGGCAAAACTGGTTCGCCGCGTTGTTATATAGCCGGATGCAAACAGTCCCGCAAAGCTCCACAGCAGTGCCGTCAATAAAAGGAATGGCTGGCGCAGCTCATCAAGTTGCCAACTGGCTCCAAGCAACAACCCGGGCAGCTCCAGTTGCCAATTGCCGGGCCCCATCAGAGCCAACCCCAGCGCAGGCAGTGGCAACAAGGGAAGCACGGGCCACAGCAGTGGCCGTGTTGCTCGGCTCGGCACCAACAGCAACACGCACAGCGGTATTGCAACAGCGCTCAGAATCCAAAAGGTCATGGCAGGTACTCCCGTGCGGCGATCAGCTTAGCCCAGCTCAGAGGACTAAGGGGCAGAGCAGCAAACAGGCCCACCAATAGAGTCAATACGGCGGTTACCAGCGGAGGCCAAAGCAGCCAGCTATGGGTCTCCAGTTTCCCCCAGCGCCGCTGCTCTGACCAATCATATTCCGGTAGAAACCAGAGGCGGTGAATCACAGGCAAAAAGTAGGCGGCATTCAGCAGACTGCTGATCAGCAGCACTCCTATAACCCACTCCATCTGGACATTAAGTGCCCCTGTTCCCAGGGTCCATTTGGTAATAAAGCCTGCCAATGGTGGCACACCGATCATGCCAAAGGCCGCCAGCGTGAAAGCGGTTGACGTCAGGGGCATGCGCTTTCCAGCTCCATTCAACTCATGGATTTTATGAATGCCAAGTGTCTCGGCATAATTACCGGCACAGAAAAACAGCGTGATTTTCATAATCCCTTGATGCAACAGGTGAACCAGACCACCCACTGTTCCCACCGGGCCGAATACTGCAGTGCCCAGCACGATATAGGACACCTGGCTGACGGTGGAAAAAGCCAGCCGCCGTTTCAGGTCCGTCTGAGCCAGCGCCCGGACAGAGCCATATATAATCGTAAACGCCGCCAGCCAACCCAAAGGTTCCAGAACACCCAAAAGGGCAGCAAATTCAATGCCGTACAGGTCATACACAACCCTCACGATGCCGAAGGCACCCGCCTTGACCACCGCCACTGCATGCAACAGCGCACTGACAGGCGCAGGTGCCACCATGGCCTGTGGCAGCCAGCCATGCAGTGGAAACAAAGCTGCTTTGACGCCGAGCCCAGCCACCAGAAGAACAAAAATCATAATCAGCTGAGGGTGAAGTTCTTCATTAAGATCAACCAGTTGGCCGGTTTCCTGAAACGATAGATCACCTGCCAGCCCCTGCAGCCAGATCATGCCCAGCAGCAATACAGCCCCGCCACTGAGCGTATAGATAATGTAGTTACGCCCGGCCTGTAATGCTTTCTCAGTTCCCCGGTGGACCACCAGTGGGTAGGTGGAGAGCGTCAACATCTCGTAGAACAGGAAGAAGGTGAAGAGGTTGCCCGCCAGTGCAATACCCATGGTACTGGCCACGCAGAGACTGAAAAATCCGAAAAAGCGGCTGCGATTCGGCGAATCTTCGAGGTAGCCCACTGCATAAATGGTGGTCAACAGCCACAACACGGCCGACAGACCAGCAAACATCATTGCCAGCGCATCGGCCTGCAGCTCAAAGCTGACACCGGGCAGGATCTCGTAGCTGAGGCCATAATCCAGCTGATGAATAACCCCCCAGGTCATTACCCCCACCAATACCACCTTGATCAGGGCTGCCAGCAGGTTGATACCAGTACGCAAGCGGTGCCGCTGCTCCGGCAGTGCAAAGATGATCACCGCTGCAAGCATTGAACTGAGCAGCGCCAGTATCGGGATCAGAACCAGCTGGGTCATTGCACCTCCTCGAACGGCAGCGCCATCACCGACAGGACCTGGCTGCCCGCCAGGCCCAGCCCCAACGAGGCCACTGCCAACAACATTGCCACCACTTCAAGCCGGCGATCCGGATGGTAAAAATGATCCTTCTCATCCCTTTCCAGAAACGATGCGCGATAGATGCGAAACACATAAGCCGCCGACAGCAGACCGCCCCCCACCAGCACCAGTATCCACCACCACTGGCCCGACGCCATACTGGCCTGTAGCAGCATCCACTTAGCCGCAAAACCACCCGAAGGCGGCAGCCCCATCAGGGAGACGCCGGCCAGACCAAAGGAAAACAGTGAAAACGGCAGAAAGTGGCTGACACCCGCCAATGCATCCACACGATTATTGCCCACCGCCAGAATCAGGTTGCCCGCCGCCAGAAACATGGCTGATTTTGCCAGGGCATGGCTGATCACCTGCAGAGTAATCCCCTGCTGCGCCTGAAGTGATACGGATGCATCAACCCCATATGTAAGCGGAAACAGCAGGAACAGATAGCCAATCTGGGCAACCGAAGAGTAGGCCACCACCTGTTTAAGCCGTGGTTGGCACCAGGCCAGCCAGCTGCCCCAGATCACGGCAGCGGCTCCCAATGCTCCAATCAGCTGAGCCATCCATTGGCTGGCGACAGCCTCCCCTGTTTCCAGCCAGATCCGTGCTGCAATATAGAACGATGCCTTGACCACCAGTGCTGACAGCAGAGCACTGACCGGTGATTTTGCAATGCCATGCGCCGGCGGCAGCCAGCCGTGCAAAGGGAACAGCGCCGTCTTGAGCGCCAGCCCCACCAACATCAGTACCAATGCGGGACGCATCAGCTCCGCCTGACCCATCAGTCTGACCTGATGTGCCACCTCGGCCAGCGAAAGCGTACCGAACTGACCATAGATCAGTGCCACACCCAACAGATAGGCCATGGAGCCTAATAATGCCGCCAGCAAATAGCGCAGTGCCGCCCGCAGCGCCTCCGCCTGCCCACCCAGAGCCACCAGTCCAACCGCTGCCAGACTGATCAGCTCCAGCCCGACATAGAGGTTGAACAGATCACCACCGATCCAGACCGTATTCAGTCCGGCCCACAGAAACCAGTACAACGGCCAGAAATAACGCTGCCAGGGCTTGTCAGGCCTCAAATAGATACCGGCATGAATGCCACAGCCACTGGCCACCAGTGTCGTCAGAAGCAGGAAGGTTACGGCAAGGCCATCCACACGTAACTCAATTCCGAGGGGAGCATCCCAGCCGGCCAGACTGTAGTAGAAACCTCCTTCCTGCTTCACCAGCCCCCAGAGTCCGACCGACACCAACAGTTGTAACACCATACCCAGCCAGGCCAGAGCGCGCCCCTGCCTGAAATTCAGCAGCAACGAGGTGGTAGCCAGCGCCAGCGGGGTAAACAGCAACCCTGCCATTAACCAGTTGCTCATGGGGCTCTGTCCTCCTTCGAGCCCTCAGCACCGTTACCCAGTTCTGTGCCTCCGGTCAGATGGAAGTAACGTCGTATCAGCACCACCCCCAGAGCAGTGGCGGCTATGGATACGACAATACCGGTCAGCACGAGAGCCTGAGGAACAGGATCAGGCCCGTTATGGTGCTGCGCCAGGCCCACCAGGATCAAAAAGGTGGCTGAACCGATCAGATTCAGTGCCAATAACTTGCGCAGCAGATGCCGCAGGCCAACCAGTCCCAGCAAGCCGACGCCCCAAAGCACAACGCCTGTCAGGGCATACAGCAAAGGTGTGCTCATTGTTCACCCTCCTCAGGCTCACTGGCGTTATTCACCGGCGCCGAAACAAACAGAGCCAACAGAATCATGCCGATCGACAGCGTCAACAAGGTTTCGATTGACAGAATCAGTGCCTTGCTGAGTCCCGGCGGATAGGCCAGAAACGCCTCACCCGCAATGGCACTCGCTAGCCCCACCAGCAGGAAAAGGGCAAATCCGAGCACCAGCCCTATCCTCAGCAACAGGCCCGGACGCAGGAAATCGAGCGGCATGCCGGTCAGCCGCATCAGCACACCGGTTGCCGCCAGCATCGCACCGGCCTGAAACGCACCGCCGGGCCGGTCCGCTCCGGCCCAAAGCAGGTAGGCCGCCAATAACAGCATCAAGGGTACAAGCCAGCGCAACAACGCCCTGAGCAGGGCATCAGCGGTACGCAGTTCCGGATCTTCCAGCGAGCGAGTCCGTGCCATGGAGATCCCCACCATCGCCGCAATCACCAGCACTGCAATTTCAAGCAGGGTATCGTAGCTGCGAAAATTCAGCAGTACGGCGGTTACTGGGTGTTCAACCCCGCTTGCAGCGAGGTTGTTCTGCAGCAATCGAGGCAGTTCTGAGCCCGAGTCAAACGCTGCCAATTGCCAGACCGCCCGCCCCAGCAGTGCCGTCAGCATGATGACCAACAGCAGGACCGACACATGTGCAGTGGGTGAGCGCATCAGCTTTCCTCCTCGGCCTGGCTTTTCGAGCCATGGCCGTTGCCACGACGAAAGTGACTCACCGCATCCAGCAGCAATACGCCGGTGAGCCCGGCACCGATGGCGGCTTCAGCAAGGGCAAGATCCGGCGCCTGCAACCGTACCCAACACACGGCCATCAGCAGACCAAAAGCGATAAACACCACCACTGCACGGAACAGATCGCGCGACAGCAGTGCGGCGGCAGCGGTCGATACCAGTGCCAGTGCCAGCAACAGGTCCAGCAGCCATTCAATCATCACACCGCTCCCGTTGCTGCATCGGGCGTTCATGCATGCGAACGGCTCTTGCCACCAGATGCGCCGAGGTTGCACTGGCCGCAAGTGCAACCCACCAGATCAACAGCGTTTTCAAGCTACTGGCCAACGATGGCGTCATCATCAGTAAGGCCAGAGTGATCAGTCCCAGTCCCAGATTATCGATTTTGGTCAATGCGTGAATCCGACACAGTGTATCGTCGAACCGAAACAGCCCCAGCGTTCCCAAAGCAAAGAAAATACAGCCGCTGACTAACAGCAGCACCTGCACGACAGGCAACAGCCACTCAATCATCTCCATTCCCCTTTACGGCATGTCGATCCGATCGGGCACTTTCGATCCGCACAACACGCGTCACAAAAGCGGCAACTGAAAACACGGCCAATACCGCCAGGATCAGCGCCACATCTCTCAGGGACGGCATCTGTTGTGCCTCGGCCAGTACCAACAGCAGCGCAACCCCCGTAGTACCAAACAGCTGCGAGGCCAACATCCGGTCGGCCGCCGTGGGCCCGCGCCAGATGCGGACAAACCCCAGCATCAGCGTCAGTAGAAGAAACAGTGCAACAAGGTGCAATACCAGTGTCATCCGTCCCCCTCCCGCTGGCTTGGCGTAAGCCCAAACAGTGCTGCAACCCTGGCTTGCGTGTACTCAAGGTCCTGTCGTACCGGCTGAGTCAGATCCAGGCAATGCAGCTCAATCTCATTACCCTCCAGGGTTACACTCAAGGTGCCAGGCAAGAGTGACAAGGTGTTGGCCAGCACCCAACGGGGAGCACCTTCCGGCAGCGACAGCACGGCACGCAAATAGCCGGGGGTCACCGGTAAAGAAGGTGAAAGCAAACGTCGAGAGACATCGAATGCAGCAAGCAATGAGCGACTCAGGAAAAACAGCACGAATCCGGGCAATGCCTGCAGATGGATGAGGTAACGCGACGGAGGAAACAGCAGCAGCGAGATCCAGGTAACCAGAAAACTGACAGCCACACCGAACACAAAACCGGACGCATCACCATCGGTCAATGCCCACCAGACCAGCGAAAACATCAGCCACCGCAGTACTAGCGTCGGGAGTCGGGACATGGGACCTCCTGCTCGTTTGTATCAATGTCTGAACTGACCACGAATCAAGCGGTTAGGTTCAGCCTAACACAGAACAAGAAAGCCCGCGCAGCCTCGTTTATCAATCCAGTACGCAAAGGCTTAAAGCAGGGCCGGCAAGCCCTGATCCCGGCGGAATGGCCAGCCAACTCAACTGGGAAGGGGTTTACAACACTCAGTGGTGCAGCTCCAGCCCCTGCAGATCCTGCCAGCTGAACGTCAGGTCTCGGCTATCGTTCAGCCAGAAACTGACATAGGGGTTGGAAGCCGTTCCGGCATGGAACTGCACCACTGCCAACGGTGATGAAGCCCGGGATATGCTCAGGGTCTGCACCCTGTTCGGCGTGATTGCATGATCACGCACCCCATTGCGAAAACCGTTCTCCATCGGGTGGAGAACCTGAGCCCTGACCTCCCCCGCCTGGCCTGCGTCCGGTATGGCAACACGGGGGGTGTGCATCGTCATTGTCTCGGCGGCAGGGGCTGGCCCTGTCAGGCAGCCACTCAGCGCAACACGGACCTGAACTTCTGTTTGCCATTGCCGCCCTATATTGCTTTGGGCACGAATGACAACCTGCTGCGACTCACTCAACCGTATCCGGGTTGCCAGCCTGATCGGAACCACGGCCTGCAGGAATTCAAAACGGATCACATCCGGCTCAGGGTTAAGGGGAGCCTGCACCTGTATCGTTTTCAGGTATTCACCGGGATCAAGCCGCTCATCAAATGCGATCCGCAACGGCACCTGCGCACCATCCTCAATCACGGCGGGCAGTTGCACCTTAAGCCCTTGCATGAGCACCGGCTCGCCCCCCAAGGCCGGGTTGGCCAGCAGCAACAACAGCGCAACCCAGTGGCGCATCGAATCAGCCGCCCCAGATATCAGCGGTGGTGGCACGATACCAGCCTTCAGCCGACCGAGCTTCAGACTGACGCAAACGAGGTGAAGCCTCCAACGGGCTCAGATGATCGGTACCGGGCTTGAGCACCAGAGCCCCCTGATCCACTTCATACTGACCCGCCACCGAAATGGCGTAGCCCGGCTCTACCAGGCTGTAACAGATATTGGACAGTTGCGGCGTGACAACATCCTGCCCTGTCAGCTCGCTGATGATGGCCGCCACTGCCACGCGCGCCTGCATGCCGGCGGCAAAGCCGGATTTGGGCATGGGGGCCGCAATACAGGCATCCCCTATTACATGTACACCCGCGGCATGACGAGACTCAAATGTGTCCGGATCAACCGGTACCCAGCCACTGGCATCGGTCAGCCCGGCCGTTACCGCAATACGACCGGCTTGCTGCGGTGGAATCACATTGAGCACTGCGGCACGGTGGCGGGTGGAAAAATCGGTTTCCACCTCACGCCGCTGCGGATCCACACGCATCACTTTGCCATCATCCGACAGCCCAACCCACTCAACTCGGTCACCGTAGAGATCTTTCCACGCCGACATGAACAGGGCCTGCTTCGAAAAACGGTCCTTGCTGTCCAGTATCAACAGTTTTGAGCGCGGTTTGTGCCGACTGAGATAGTACGCAATCAGGCTGGCACGCTCATAGGGGCCCGGCGGGCAACGGTAGGGGTTACCGGGCACCGTGATGATGACACTGCCACCATCCGGCATCGCTTCGAGCTGACGCCTCAACAGCAGCGTTTGCGACCCCGCCTTCCAGGCATGGGGCACCCGCTCGGCGGCCGCAGCATCGTAACCCTCTATCGCACCCCAGCGCAGATCAATACCGGGCGAGACAATCAGGCGGTCATATTCAATTCGGGCGCCATCGTCCAGAGTGACCTGCTTGCGAATCGGATCAATATCCAGCGCCTGCTGACGCCGATGGCTTACCCCTGCCTGTATCAGGGCGGCATAATCCTGCTCGATGGCCTTTAGCGGCAGCAGGCCGGCCAGTACAAGATTGGAAAAGGGACAGGTATAGAAACGGCTGGCGGGTTCAACCAGAGTGACATCCAGCTGCGGTGCCTGCTGCCTTAGCAAGCGCGCCGCCGTGGCACCGCCAAAGCCGCCACCGACAATCACCACCCGGCCTTCGGACGGGCGGCCTGACAGCATACGCTGACACCCGCTCAGCAGCAGTGGGCTCAGCATCAGGCCTGCCAGCAGCGTGCGTCTTGAAACAGCGGAGATGTTTCTCTGCTTCATATCCCTTCCCGTCTGGACCATTGCGGTTTGAGACTAGCAAAGAGAGCAGTGGCTGAAATCAGTACTTTAGAACCTTTTATCCAGCCTGTGGGCAAACTCAAGAAACTGTTCTGCATTCAAGAAATGGCAGTCGCCCAGATGAAAAAACTTCAAATCCGAGTAAACAGCCACAACATGGCCCAGCACACCAGCAACATCACCGGCGCATAGAGTCGATTAAGCCGCATCAACTGGACAGCCGGTATGGAATAGCGTGCCCGCAGGCTAAGCTGAACTCCCGACAGAGGGGACAACCCCACACCCAGTGCCCACCCCATCAGCATGGTCAACCCGAGCAGGTTCGGGTCGCTCACGCTCGGTGCGAGAATGCTGCCCACCAGCACCACACTGGTCACCGGGTGCATGCCAGCAAAGGCGAGCAATATGAGTACCAACAGTGTGATACAGGCTTCCAGAGCACCATAGTGTTCCGGTGCCAGAGCCAGATCAAACGCGTTCAAACTGGACGCTACACCGGCCGCCAGCACCGCAGCGGCCAGAAACAGCATCACCTCTCCTGCCAGGCCCGGCAGGCCTTCATGAATATGGTTCAGCAGACGTCGACCACCCTGTCTTTTTTGACGCAGCAGCAGCCAACTGACGGCAAACAGAATGGAGATCAGTGTCACCAGCGTCAGCACACTGATCGCAGGCCATATCTCATGACAGATCACCACCAGAACGGCCAGCACAAGCGGCATCCATAATGCCTTCAGGTGCATGGGATAGCCGCGCGCCTGCTCAACAGCAGGTGCTCGCGCCACTTCCCACATGCTGAATAACAGACCTGCCAGCGCGACCGGCAAGCCAAACAGCACCAAAGTTTTCAGTTCCGCCCCGGGGGCGCTTACCAGTGTTAGCCCCATGGCTGCAAAAAACGGTGACCAGAAGGCACAGATGCTGAAACTGCGCAGCAATACCAGTGCCTGAACCGGTTGCAGTGGCTGACGAGCAGACAGCCGATCACCCACAATCAGTACCGATGAAATATTGATCACCGAACCGATCAGGTGCGCCCCCAGAAGGGTCTGCCACAGTGCCGTTCGGCCACGCGGCAGCTGCTCATCACTGTGTACCCCCTGCATGGCGACAAGGCGCAGAAAGCTGACCCCAACCAGCATGGCAAGCACCAAATAGTTGGCTTCCAGTGCCTTGAGCAAATACTGTGGGTCATCACCATAGACCGTACCAAACAGAAGCAGCGGGGCACCTGTCAGCAGAAGAACAGTGGTTTGCTTGCGCTGCGCTGGCTTGAGTCGCGGCCAGAGCAGCAGGGCCGAGATCCAGACAGGAACACCTATAAGATAGCCGGGAAGAACCGAAAAAAATGCGTTCAGGACAGCGGCAAATGCCATCCCGATCAACAGGTAGCCTGATAGAAACAACATGCACCTCGGGCGAAAAAACGAGGCGGCGAGAATAGCACGCCTGCCGAAAAGCCGACAGGCGCAAGAGCGGGACCTGTAGGCCCCGCCACGGGAGTATCAGCGGTCGATACGGTAGATTTTTTCAGGGTTTGGCTTGCTGCCCCAGGGCAAACCAGAGTTCTGCCAGCCGTTCTGGATGCGGAACCCGGCATTGTCTCCAGCCTTGATGCTGTCACCCTGAAAACCGTTAATTACATAGGTCGCATTGGGAAAGCCGTTCTCGCGCAGAAATTCGGCACTGGGCAGGCCACGCTCGCTGCCCGAACGGCACATGGTGATGACAGTCGCATTCTTGTCCAGACCACGCTGTATCAGTGCCTGCTCTACCTGAGCGGCAAAGTCAGGGTTCTGATACAGGCGGAAGCGGTTTTTCTGCGCATCCCACTGGCTACGGTCCACCATCAGGTAGGGAATGTTCAGATCCACCTCGTCGGTGAAACCGATGAACATGATCTCAACCGGATCACGCACATCGATGAAGAGCACCTCATCACGCTTTTCCTGTACCAACTCATAGGTCGCTTCAGGCGTAATGCCGATTTCATCATTCGCCTGTGCAGCCGTCATCGGCATCGCCAGAGCTGCACTGAGCAGCAGCGGTGTCAGCAGTTTTTTCATTAAGCTGTTCTCCTTAGAAGCTGAATACGCGCGTCTCTTCAGACGTCATCTGTTTGGCAATGGCAGGCGGTGTCGCCACGCCAACACCTTCGCGCAGGGCTGCCTTGTCATGACCGCCATTGGGCAGATAAAGCGCACACACGTTTACATTGGCACCACCTTTCTGCAGCTTCATCAGCAGCTGTTCAGGGGTCACATCACGTGGCTTGAGGGGTTCATTGGCGGTTTCGCTGAGAGCCAGGTCCCCTGCCTTGTCGCACAGCAGTACATCAACCTGAGTACCCTGCTGCTGCATAGCGTTGCCCAACACCATCGCCATGCCCTGAGTCTGCAGCGACCCACTGTTGACCAGAATCAGTGCCTTTTCGACCTGATGGTCGTCAGCCTGAGCCGCCAGCGGAGCCATCAAACTGGCCCCCAGCAGCAATGCGGTAAGTTTGCCTGCTTTCATGGATATCACCTTTATTATTCAATTTAAGAATATGGATCATTTAAATGCGAATAATCTAATTAACAAGGCAAACTACACCACTCCCCCGCCACTGTAAAGCCGATACCCTCCGCCCGGGCCGGTTAAAGGTCAAACTGTTATGCGACAACCAACGTACTACAATGCACAGGCTTATGATTAAACAGAAAACTTTCCTGCAGGAACAATGATGATACCGACAATGCTCAACATGGACTTCAGTCAGCACGTTGTGATTGAAACAGCCAACATGGCTTGGATCACCAGCCCTGCGGCGGGGGTGTTGCGCAAGCCCCTGGAACGGGAAGCCAAAGAGTCCGGCCACACCACCAGTATTGTGCAGTATCTGCCCGGCTCCGCGTTTGCAAGCCACCCTCACCCGCTGGGTGAAGAAATTCTGGTACTGGAAGGTGTGTTTTCAGACGAGAGTGGGGACTACCCGGCCGGCAGTTACATCCGAAATCCACCCGGTAGCCAACACGCACCCTTCAGCCGACAGGGATGCACGCTGTTCGTGAAACTGAATCACTTCAGCCCAAACGATCTGGTACAAGTAGGTATCGACACCCAGAGTGCACCATGGCAGCCGGGACAGGGAGGGCTTGAAGTGATGCCGCTGCACCACTTCGAAACCGAGCATACCGCACTGGTTCGATGGCCAGCCGGCGAACGCTTTCAGCCGCATCGCCATTTTGGTGGCGAAGAAATTCTGGTGCTGTCAGGCGAGTTTCGGGATGAGCACGGCGTATATCCCGCCGGCACCTGGCTACGCAGCCCGCACTTGAGCAAACATTTCCCATGGGTTGAGCAGGAAACCGTGATATTTGTGAAAACAGGCCATTTACCGCTGAACTCACAATCTCAATCAGCGGATACGGATCTTTGACCGTTTGACATTATGGCTGAGTGTCAGCAACTCAAGCTCGGCCCCCAGGTCTTCCAATTCATCATAGCCTTCGAGCCGCAGTACCTCGCCCTCCTGAGTCGTCATCTGAATCTGTTCCAGGTGATAGCTGCGGTATTTGAGGCGCAGGTCGAGAATATGACTGATATCGACCTTAATTCGGTTATCCCCCTGAACCAGGGTGAGGGTTTTCGCCTGATTATCCAGCTCGATTTCTGGGTACGCCGTGCGCCCCTGTCGTACATGCTGAAACAGCTTGATGAAATAGGCCGAGCAGGCCGCAACACCCAAAGCCGGAACCAAGAAATCAGCCACTGCCGATGCCTGAAACAGATAGTAGATACTGATCACAACGGCAATTACGAGCCCAAGCATCCAGAGCAGATGGCGGGCTGTTTGGGTTCGGTAATATCGGGTTGAAATGCGGTACGACAACACGGGTAACAACTCTTGATGACTGACAGAAACCGGGAGTGTAGAGATGACCGACCGGGATGGGAATCCCTTGACTATACTCAGGCAGTATTCTCCTTCTCCGCTGCACGACGCAGCATTGCATCCAGCCAACGGGCCGGCAACACGCGCCGGAGATACCCCAGCAGGTAGGTCGGCACGGTCACATAGTACCGTGCCCTTGGAGATCGAGCTGTCAAAGCAGACTGCAGCGCCTTGAACACGGCTTCCGGCGGCAGCGTAAAAGCCGAGCCCTCCTGTTCACCCGCTTCCAGCCGATTCAGAACACCCCGGTAGGTATCCGCATGTGCACTGTGCTCGGTATCAATGTTACGCTTGAAGGCGACAAGGGCATTTTCCCGGAAGGCACTGGTGATAGGCCCCGGTTCAATCAGTGAAATATGAATACCACTGCCATGCAGCTCCTGACGGTAGGTGTCGGTGATCCCTTCCAGAGCAAATTTGGAGGCGTTATAGGCGCCACGGTACTTCATCGCGACCAGCCCCAGAACCGACGAATTCATGACGATTCGCCCACTCTGTTGCCGACGCATGACAGGAATCACGAGGTTCGTCAGCTCAACCCAGCCAAACAGGTTGGTTTCGAACTGGGCTCGTAATACCTCACGGCTCAAATCCTCAACGGCCCCGGGCTGGCCGTAGGCACCGTTATTGAACAGCGCATCCAGACGGCCGTCCGTCAACATCATGGCCTGCTCAAACCCGGCCCGAACAGACTCGGATGAATCCAGATCCAGCACGAAGCTTTCCAGGCCCTGAGCTTCCAGCGAGGCAATATCTTCCGGGCTGCGAACCGTTGCCAGTACGCGCCATCCCGCTTTTTTCAGTTCAAGCGCACAGTGACGCCCTATACCGGTTGAGCAACCGGTAACCAGAATCGTTTTCTCCACGTATATTCCTTCAATATTCCTCGCGGGCGGTCAGTGCCCGCCTTCCTCACTGCCATAACGCTGTACCACCCAATAGGCCACACTCATGGCAACCACTATCAGTGCCATGCCCCAGAGGTATTCAGCCGGCGTGGTATCCAGGTCAAGAATAATCACCTTTCGGGCAATGGCCATCAGAGCGGTCGCAATGACGATTTTGACATGGATAACGTTGTCACGCAGATAGATCGTGATATTGATAAAGATTTCGATGGCGATCAGTACCGCCATAAAGGCACCAAAGGTGGCCAGCATGTCGGAAATGGTGAGGATGTATTTGGGAGCGGCCAGCAGCTTCTCATATAGCGTCCAGCCCACGTCAACAACGCCCATAATGATCACGAAAACCATCAAAATGGCCAACAGCCGAACAGACCACTTGATCAGCCGATTAAGGAAATCCATTAACCGGGCATCATTGTCTTTATAATCCATTTCTGACTCCTGATCGGTTGAGCAGGCTGAAAATCATACTGAACGAAAAAGGGCCGGATAGCTACTGCTATCCGGCCCAGGGGGTGTCAATTAGCAGCTGGGTCAGGCCGCTACGTTGCGAAGATGCGGCGGCGTATGGGGTGACTGAGGCGCCGCGCTCTCTTCCACCCTGAACAGGTGGTAGGCCTCTGGCCCGAAGGGGTCCAGCGCCGTATCCATGTATTCATAATGCATCGCCACCGGCTTTCCGGTCATGGTAACCTTGAAGCTCGCATCGACGTAAGGAACGTCGGCCCTCAGCGGCTCTTCAGCCCAGAGGAACAAGCCTTTTTCAGCCACCAGATACTCGAAGCGTACAATGCGGAAACCTTCACGCAGGCGCAGTGTGGTCAGTGAATCGGACGCATCCAGATGGTATTTGTGAATTGCTTTCATGGCCGTGGCCCTCTTCTGATTGCTTACGGATTCATATTGGCCAAGCATCACAAAAGAAAAAAGCAGATTTATTCGTCTCTTTCATCAGATTTAATCTGATGGTTTTGGGTACCACGGGCACAAATAGCCTCAACAGCGGGGTTATGGATTCGACTTGAGCGCGTCACGGCGAACAAGCGATCCTGAACTGCCTCCACCTCACCCAAACATTCCACTTCGTACTGACGGCAGACTTCATCGGCAATCATGGCAGGCGCTGCAAACACGCCCATACCATGATGACCAAACACCTTGATCAACGCACTGTCATCCACTTGGCCCCGGACTGAGACTCGAATCCCCTGATCATTGAACCACTGCATCAACTGACTGACATGCGGCGCATCCACGGCATTCACCAGAAACGGCTGCCCCTCAAGGTTCGCTGGAAAACGTCCTTTTAACGTATTGGCCAATTGGGGCGCAGCAAACAGCATCATCGAAGAACTGCCCAACTCATGCAGACGAAAGCCCGAATCATGCGCCAGCACCGGCGGGTGGTCCGTAAGCACCACATCCAGATGGCGCTTGCCCAGATCGGACAACAGATACCGTGTGCGCCCCGTTTCACACACCACATTCACTTCACGCTCCAGCTGCAGCGCAGGCTCCAGCAGGCGCCAGGCAATAAGCTTGTGAATGGATGCGGAAACGCCCACAGCCAAGCGCATAGGGCGTGATTCCAGCGGTACCTCCATAGCCTGCTCAAGCGCTTCAGCCGCTTCAAATATCTCATCGGCATGGGACTGAACCCTGAGCCCCAGATCCGTTAAGCGCAACCCCCGGCCCTCTCGACGAAACAGAAGCCCACCCATTTCGCTTTCAAGCGCAGCGACCTGGCTACTCAGCGTTTGCGGTGTCAACTCCAGGATCTGGCCAGCACGCGCCATACTGCCTTCTCGGGCCACAACCCAAAAGTGATACAGGTGCCGGAAGTTCAGTCTATTCAACATGGCAGAGCTCGATTCTTGACTGTCAGGGTTAGAGTCTACCTCAACCTCAGTCACACAAAACCTCATTCAGAGTGCAGAACCCAAAAACGCCACCCGAAGGTGGCGTGTCGTGGTACGACCGAATCAGGATTTTTTATCAGTATCCAGATAGAACACCGGCAGAATCATCGCCAAGGCGAGGATATTTTTAATCCTGGTTGCCAATGCGCTTTCCTCTAAACCTGAGTGGTGTCGATCAAGTCCAGCCAACGGTTAACCAGCGTGCGAGCAAAGTCCGTCTGCGCCGCCTGGTACTGCGTAAAGTCCTGTTGTGCCTGTGCGATAAGTTCCGCTATGTGAGCTTGATCCTGGGCAGGATCGCCAAGCAACTCGCGGCGGTTCCAGGTATCCACGATCTCCGGCGTCACTTCAAAGTGGCATTGGAAGGCATAGATCAGATCGCCCAGACGATAGGCCTGATTTTTGACCGCCTTACCGCTCATCAGTAACGTAGCACCTTCAGGCAGGTCAAACGTGTCCGAATGCATTTCGAACAGCTTCGGCTGTAACTCAGTTCCTTTCAACAGCGGGTCGTCTTGCCCCGCTTCAGTCAGTTGCAATGACGTAAAACCGTACTCCAGAAAGCCCTGTGGCTTAACTGCCGCACCAAAGGCATAGGCAATTGACTGACACCCCAGACAAGATCCCAGCACCGGCTTGCGAGCGGAGGCGAACCGACGAATCAGATCAGCCAGGTCATCGAAATAGGGCTGAAGCAGCGGGTCATGGACACTGACCTCACCACCAAAGATGATCAGGCCATCAAACGCGTCAATATCCAGCGGCAGCACATCACCCTTGCGGCGATAGAACCAGTGCAGGGTTCCCCCACGCTCTGCAACGACTTCGCCTATACGACCCGATTCGGCGGGGCCATCCATCCCGCCAGCCATGATGGCAACAATCCTCATCAGACGACTCCTTTCTCCAGATACTCGTCAAGACCCGGTGTGCGATAGCCGTCTTCGCGGTAGGTGATCGGGAAATAGCCTTCATCTACTTCGTTGGAGCCCAGCTTCTTGTACTTGCCGTAGATCGGGCCATTGCCGATGCTTATCCGTTCCGGATTGAACTGAATATCATGCTGGAAGAAGTGTGCTGCCAATGCGCGTCTCGGCACATCAGCCTTATTGACCCGAGAACCATGCCAGAGCCAGCCATCGTGGAAAGCACCGCCTCCCGGAGGCACAACAATCGGTACCAATTCCAGCTCAAAACCATGGATTTTGGCCCACTCTCGCACCTCTTTCAGGTCATCTTCGGGGCCATGAAATTGCATGATCGGTTTGGCTTCACCCCATTTGTGTGACCCTTTTATATATACCAGCGTGCCACCATCAGCCGTCGTCTTATCCAGCGCTACCCAGCAGCTCACCAACTCAGGCTTGTCGATCCAGAGCGAGTACATACTGTCCTGATGGAAACCGATTGAGCGACCGTTCACCGGCTTCCACAACAGATTGTCGATCATCAGCCGGACACCATCCCATCCGCCCAGCTCTGCACATGCCTTGCCGAGATTCTCGGACAGGATGTGGCGGGCAACGGAAAGGTCTGATTTCCACGCATTACAGATCTGCTTGGTAAAGGGCGGCTCACCCACTGGCAGATTCACTTCATCCGGTTTGATGCCCGTTTGATAGTGTCCTTCAAAAACCCCTTCAAAATTTTCCAGAATCTCGGCAGCGGCTTCCGGTTCAATGATCTTATCGACGATCAGGAACCCGTCTTCACGAAATTGGGCGATCTGCGCTTGAGTCAGTGTGATCATGTTGGATGCTCCAATCAGTAAAAAGTCAGATAGCGGTTGATTTCCCACTCGGAAACGGCGCGATGGTATTCATGCCACTCTTGCCGCTTCAATCGCAGGAAACTGTCGATCAGACGTTCGCCCAACGCTTCGGCAAGAAAGGTATCTTCAGCCAGTGCTTTCAAGGCTTCATTCAGGTTTTCAGGCAAGCGGGCAACACCAAGTTCATCTACCTGCTCGGGAGTCAGGTCGTAGAAGTTGATGGAATGAGCTTCTGGGGCCTCAAGCTCACGATCAATCCCATCCAAACCGGCCGCTATGATGGCAGCCGTAGCCAGGTAGGGGTTCATGCTGCTATCGCCGATACGCACTTCAATCCGACCATAGGGAATACGCAGCATGGCGGAGCGGTTGTTATCGCCATACGCGATGAAAACGGGTGCCCAGCTTGGGCTTTGCGGTGTGCCCGTGATCAGGCGCTTGTATGAGTTGACCGACGGACACAGCAATGCAGCCAGTGCTGGCGCGTGTTCCATGACACCGGCGATGAACTGATAGGCCGTTTTCGATAGCCCCATGCCGCTGGGATCATTAGCATCATGGAAAATGTTATTGTCGGCTTCATCCACCAGCGAGCAATGTACGTGCATGCCATTACCGGTGGTGGTGGCGGATAGCTTGGGCAGGAAACTGCAAATCGCCCCCAAATCATTGGCAACCTCTTTCGCCGCCATTTTGAAGAACTGCATGTTGTCCGCCGACTGCAACGCTTCATCGTATTTAAAGTTGAGCTCAAACTGGCCGTTGGCATCCTCATGGTCAATCTGATAGACATCAAGCCCTATCACCGTCAGCGCGTCGTACAGCCCTTCAAGGAATGCGGCGTTGCGAGTCAACCCTTGATAGTCATACGTTGGCCTGTCGAGGGTATCAGTGGAATCAAACGGAACCACTCTGCCCTCCTGATCTCGCTTGAGCAGATAGAACTCCGGTTCAAGACCGGTCATGAAACGCAGGCCACGCGCTTTCAAGCGTGCGGTCTGTGCCGCCAATACATTGCGCGGGTCCAGCGGATAAGGCGCATCGCCAACCATACCGGTACCACGAATACAGGCGTAACCGGGCAACCAGGGCAACAATGCCAACGTGGACAGGTCAGCGACCATCATGAATTCAGGGTCTTGCGGTGTCATATCGAAACCGAGAATTGCACCACCGGCAAAACCTGCACCGGTTTCAGACAGACCTTTCAGGCAATGGACAGGAACCGCTTTGCTCTTGATGCCGCCATGCAGGTCGACAAACTGAGCCAATATATATTTGACGTTATGACGCTCCAGAAAAAGACAGGCTTCTTCAAGCGCGTTCTCTGGTGGGCAAACCCATACAGAAGGCAGAACATTTGGCATCTGTGACATGGAAACCATCCTCGTAGATGTTGGACGGTTTCAGTGTCTCAGAGGGGGTGGGAAAAGCAGTTGACTGCAGAAACTGAAGTTTTGACTTCTGGCGCCATTTCGTTGGCACCGGATATCAAAGAGGGAAATTACCGCACCCGCCAGTCACTGGGACTCATGTTTTTCCAGCGGATGAAGGCACGAGTGAACGCGCTGACCTCAGAGTAACCCAGACGGTAGGCCACTTCGGAAATGCTGAGGCGCTCATAGCCAAGGTAACAAATGGCCAGCTCCTCACGCACTTCATCGATAACCCCCTTGAACGACTGTTGTTCCGCTGACAGCAGACGTTGCAGCGTGCGCGATGACAGGTTGAGCCGGCTGGCGACCCGATCCAGGCTGACCTCTCCACTGGGCAACAGCTCGATAATTTCACTCTTGGTGCGCTGCACCGTACTCAGATTCTGTTGCACCACACCAGCCAACTCCAGAATGGAGCCACGGGTAACATTGTTCAGCATTGCATTGGCATCAGGCATCGGCTGATTCAGACAGGACTCACGGAACAGGATCAAATTGCTCTCTTGCCGAAACCGAATATCACACTGAAACGCTTCACGATGCTGCCCCGCATCAACCAGCGCCGGATGTTGAAAGTGTACTTCGAGCGGTGACCACTGATCACCCATGGCACGGCGCAGTACATTATTGAGCATGCCTACTGTCAATTCGGCGTCTTGGCGCCGGTCCATGATATCGCCATCCAACAGACGATATTCAAGCTGGCAGATGCCATTGCTGACTGTCATTTGAAGCAGACTGTTACGCTGAAATACCGGAAAGTACTCCTGCATACTGTGGATCGCCGCCCGCAAGTCTGGCGAGGTGATCGCATGAAAACCGAACAGCCCCAGCCCTTCAGGGTCGAACTGCTCACCGAACCAGAGCCCAAAGTGCTCGTTATGGGTAGAGCGCGCAGCCTCATGCATGGAGTTACAATAATGTTTCAGTGGAATGTGGTGATTAGGCTTCTCATAGAGGCCGGATTTCAAGCCAGAGCGTGCCAGAACTTCTGCACTGTGTCCGCCCTGTGCCTCAATGAACTCTTCCAATCCCAGCGTGACGGATGCCAGCACACTAGAGGGTACATGGTTGCTGGCAGGGCCTCGTTTGGTATTCAACAACATGATGCAGACCCTGATCTGTGATTCGTACACAGAACGGATGCAACAAGCAGGCCACTACAGAGCATAATCCGGTAGCAGGCACCGCACCTGATCCCATGACAACATAAAACCGTCCGTTTCCGCTCCCAGGTGGGGCACGCCTGAACACCCTGCCACAAATCAGGGCGCGCCAACGAAGGGCTGGCGCAGCACCAATAAAAAGGACAAACCGATTATGCCTGACGAATCGCCAACCAGCGTCTCCAACTGCCATACTCGGTGATCTCTTCAGCACCGGCCAAGCTTAAAGATTGCATGTTGCGATGATCACCTCCATCTATTAAGCTCAAAATCAGGTTACGGCTGCGGTGTTGTTTAGCAAGCCGAACCACGCCCGTCGATGACTATGCCAAATCAAGCCCCTTTTTGGAGATAATAACCATGTATAACCGCCTTCCAGTATTTGGGGCTGCCTTGCTGCTTGCCACCCAGGCAACTGCCGCAATACAGGTCAACATAGAACCTACTACCCTGCTGACCAACGAAGACGGCTCAGCGGTCACCTACTTTGTGGTTTTGGATCAAGCGCCCAGCGCTGGCGAGACTGTCACGGTAACACCATCGAGCGGCGACGTGACTGAGGGGACGGTCAGTGGCGCAGTCTTGTTCACAGATGCCAACTGGGACGTGCCACAAACGATCACCGTTACGCCCGGTGCATCAGGCGACGGCAATGATGGTGACGTCATGTATACGATTGGGCATACTACGACCGCGGCAGGAGGTACCGCTTCATTCAACGGCGCACCCTCTTCGAGCGTTGTTAGCGCCACCAATCGAAACATCGAAGGCATCAATACCATTGTCATGGACCCTGCCAGTGGCGGCGCATTTTATCTAACCGAGGGAACATCGCAGACTGTAACCGTATCGGTGACTGGAGCGCCCACAAATAATATCTCTATTGATGTAAGTATCGCCGGGGCCGAAGCAACGGTGACGCCCGCAACGGTAATCCTTGCCGCCGGTAATGGCTTCGAGGCAACGTTCAATGTAACAGCAGTTGATGATACGAACATAGACGGTGATCAGCCATTTACCGTGGTGGTAGACCCGGCTGTCAGCTTGGACATCAATTACTCCGGACAGAATTTGAGTGATATCAATGGCGTGGCCCTTGATAACGATGTGGCCGCGCCACCGCCAGCACCAGCACAGGTAACACCTGTTCCGACCCTGCCCCTTTTCGGCATACTCGCTCTGAGTGGCCTGCTTGGCCTGTTTGGCATGTTTGGAATGCGCAAGACCAAAGCGTAACAGACCAGTGCAACCATGAAGCCCTGCAGCACATCTGCCGGGCTTTTGTCCTATCGTGCAACCCCTCACTGAAAGATCGAGTGCTCTCGGACCAGTCACAGCAACTGTGCAGCCAGAACCCTGGCGCACTATTGGTCAAATTGTCTGTCGCGTAATGTCGGCAGCATGCAGCCGTATCAGGTCTTGCTGACCTTGAACCAGAGCGCGTACAACGCAGGTACAAACAGCAGGGTAATCAGCGTACCCACCGCCACGCCACCGATCAGTACATAGGCCAGAGGCCCCCAGAACAGATCCAGCGTCAGCGGAATGAAGGCCAGCATCGCAGCCAGTGCTGTCAGAATCACCGGGCGTGCCCGCTGCACCGCTGCTTCAATGACGGCGTCACGCACCGCCATGCCGGTGTCGAAATTGTCCTGCACCTGCTGGGTCAGAATCATGGTGTTGCGCATCAGAATCCCCCCAAGGCCGATCAGACCCAGCAGCGCCGTAAAGCCAAATGGCTGCTGGAACAGGAGCAGTGCTGCCACGGCTCCCACCAGCCCAAGCGGAGCCGTAGCCACCACCATGAAAGTGCCCGAGAAGGAGCGCATCTGCAGCATGATGAAGATCAGCATCAGCGCCAGCATCACCGGCTGCAACTTCTGAATGGAGGCATCCGCCTTGCCGGACTGCTCAACAGAACCGCCGATGTCGATGTGATAGCCCGATGGCAGCTCGGCCCGCAATTGTGCCATCTGCTGCCAGATGGCCTGAGTCACATCCGGTGCCTGTGCCCCCTGCACGTCTGCCTGCACCGCCAGGAAAGGCTCTCGGTTGTAGCGCTTGATCACCGGATCTTCATAGCGGATTTCAAGCTCACCCAGCTGCTGCAGCGACAACTTTCGGCCTTCTGCAGTTTTGATTTCGAGCACTTCCGGCAGCAAAACACCGTCACGCGCACTGCGCGCCACCACCTGCACACTGCGGATATCCTGCCGTACCTCGGTGACAGCAAGTCCATTCAGCTGCAACTGAAGCTGTCTCGCTACCTCGTTCGGCGTCAGCCCCATCAGGCGCAGGCGTTCAGCGTCCATATTCAGATGGTAACTCGGTGCCCGCTCGTCCCACTCCAGATGCGGGATCACGGTATTGGGATGTGCTTCCATCCGTTCACGTATCTGATGTGCAATACGTCGCAACTCATTGGCATCGGGCCCCATAACGCGAAAGCTGACAGGCCAGACCACGGGCGGTCCAAACAGCAGTCGTGTCACCCGCACCCGCGCCTCGGAGAACTCGCCTGCGGCAATATGCCGATCCAGCTCAGCCATAATGCGATCACGGGCCGCGGCATCCTCTCCAATGGCAATGATTTTGGCGAAGGCAGGGTCAGGCTGTTCGGGATTGGCCGAAATAAAGAACCGAGGGGCACCGGCTCCCACATAGGCCGAGAGGCTTTTGACCTCTTCCATCTGTGACAGAATCGCTTCCAGCTTGCGCACGGTTGCATCTGTCGCGCCAATGGCACTGCCCTGTGGCAGGTAGACCGAAACCAGTACCTCCGGGCGGTCCGAACTGGGGAAGAACTGCTTCTGTACCTGTGTAGCCATGCCGATCACACTCATTACAAGCACGCCTATCGTTGCGGCCACCACCGTCTTGCGAAAGCGTACACAGGTGCCAATCAAGGCACGCAGACGACGATACAGTACCGTTTGATACAGATCACCGGGGGTGTGCCGATGATAGTCCGGCAGCAGCTTTACACCCAGATAGGGCGTAAAGGTCACTGCGACCAGCCAGGAGATCAACAGCGCGAATGCCAGCACCCAAAAAATATTGCCCGCATACTCGCCCACGCCGGACTGGGCAAACCCAATCGGCACAAACCCCACCACCGTAACCAGGGTGCCAAACAGCATCGGTACCGCCGTGACATTCCAGGCATGGCTGGCCGCCTGCACGCGGTCCCAGCCTTCCTCCATCTTCACGATCATCATCTCGATCGCGATGATCGCATCATCCACCAGCAGTCCCAGTGCGATGATCAACGCCCCCAATGTGATGCGGTCAAGATTGATGCCGGCCATTTTCATCAGCAGGAACGTCAGGCCGATGGTGACCGGAATTGCGATCCCGACCACAAGGCCGGCACGAAAACCGATCGCCAGAATGCTCACTGCCATCACCACCAGAACCGCGACCAGAAACTTGACCTGAAACAGGTTAACCGCCTGACTGATCGCCTCGGTCTGGTTGGTCAGCATCTGCAACGACATGCCCAGAGGCAAGCGCGACTGCTCGTCTGCAATGAAGGCTTCAAGACGCCCACCAAATTCGAGCCCGTTCTGACCGGATTGCATCACGACACCCAGCAAAATGGCGTCCTTACCATTGGCACGTACCAGATAGCTCGGTGGATCTTCATATCCCCGTCGCACTTCAGCCAGGTCAGACAACTTGATGAGCTGCCCTCCTACTCTCAGCGGCACCGCCGCCAACTGTTCAGGGTCGGCCAGGTCCGCCTCAATGCGTAGATAGGCTCGCGGACCGTCCAGATCCACAAACCCCGAGGCCACCATCCTGTTGCTGGCTTCGATGGCAGCAAATATCTGCTCTGGGGTCAGGCCAAGATTGTTGAGCCGATTCATGTCAAATTCGATATATACACGCTCAGGGCGTTCACCCAGCACCAGCGCCTTTTGCAGACCCGGCAGACGCTGCAAACGATCACGAATCGACTCGGCTTCACGTGTCAGTTCGCGCATCGGCATGCCCGGGGCTGTCAGGGCGATCAGCGAGAAGTACACATCCGAAAAATCATCATTCACAATGGGGCCGATCACACCGGCAGGCAGGCTGGCGGCCTCATCCTGCATCCGCTTGCGCACTTCATAAAACAGATCGGGTACCACCTCGCTGGGCGAAAAATCTTCAAACTCCACCTGCAGATCCGCACGCCCCGGACGTACAGTGGTTTCAACCTTGTTCAGATATTCCACTTCCTGGATGCGCTTCTCCAGTCGATCAACGACCTGATTCTGCAGCTCTTGCGGGGTTGCTCCGGGCCAAACCACCGACACCACCATCACGCGAACGGTGAAGGCCGGATCTTCAGCCCGCCCCAGTGAAAGGAATGCATACACACCGGCACACACGGACAGAATGATGAAAAACAGCGTGACGGAGCGCTCACGTACCGCAAGCGCCGAGAGGTTGGGAAAGCTCATTGTGCCTGCTCCCTCACATCCATTCCCGGCGTCAACAGATGGGTGCCCAAGGCAATAATGCGGCTGCCCTCGGCCAGTGAAGCGCGAATTCTGGCCTGCTCGCTTTCCAGTGACAGAACCTCAACCGGAACAGGCTGTGCCTTGCCCTCCAACACCTGCCACACCTGCGGGCCGCCGCTGCGCTCATCCAACGCCCCCAGCGGCACACTCAGCGTGACACCCTGCTGATCCTGGTTCAGCAGTACCTGCACCACCGTACCCAGGCTCAGGGCGTCAGAAGGCTGTTCAATGCGGTAACGCGCACGCCAACTGCGGCTTTGCGGGTCCGCCGCACCGGCAACCTCACGTAAGCTCAGTGGTAGCATCCTGTCTTCCAGTTGCAGCTTGCCACCTTCGGGGGGACGCACACCTTCGGCAAGATATACCTCAACCTCCAGTGGACCATCTTCAACCAACACCGCCAATGGCTGCCCCACGGCCACCACCTGGCCCGGCTCTGCACTGACCTCGGTCAGCACACCCGACCTGTCAGCTGCAAGTTTGGCGTAACCAAGGCCGTTGTGCGCCTGTGCCAGCACCGCCAGTGCGGCATCACGATGGCTTTCCGCTTCACGCAACGCCAACTCAAAACGATCCAGTGTCTGCCGGCTTACAAAATCACGTTCAACCAGTTGCTGTTGACGCTTTAACTCGCTGCGGGCAATCGCCAAAGCCGCTTCAGCGGTTTTGACCTCGGCTTCCGCCACTCGCACCGTTGCCATCAGGTCGCGTGTATCAAGCTGAAACAGCAGCTGCCCGGCTACCACTCGCTGCCCAGCATCGACATGCCGTTCCAGAATGCGACCGGGGACCTGAAACGAGACAGGGATTTCGTGACGTCCCTTGACCGTACCCGACAATTTCACCCACGCACTGTCATGACTCTGCACTGCCACTGTTCTGACCCAGGGAGCCGGTGTTGTCTCTGGCGAAGCGGATTTGTCACCGCTGCACCCGACCAGCAGCAGAGAAAGCAGAATCAGAGGAAGTGTCAGTCGCATGGCAATATACCCGATGGTCGCGTCGATTCAGTTGACCCAATCGTAAAACATTAGAGACAACAAATATATCTTCGTAACGTATTGAATATCGGCTGGTTACTCAAGCCGGGTGTTGAAACGAGCATCACTGCGGACCACTGTCTGACCCACCGGAGCAAGCGCAATCATCGCCAGTTTGAGGTGCTGAATGCCGAAAGGAATGCCAATGATGGTGATAAAGCAGGCCAGTGCCGACATTAAATGACCGATCGACAGCCAGATACCGGCAAAAATGAACCAGATGATGTTGCCAATCAGCCCCAAAACCCCAGTGCCAATATCGTCACGACCCGTCAAGTCGCGACGGTTGACCGGTTCCTTGCCGAACGGGAAAAAGGCAAAACTGCCGATTACGAAGCATGAACGCGCCCAAGGGATACCCACAATGGTGATTAACGCCAGCAAGCCGGCCAGCCACCAGGCCAACCCCATCAGCACACCACCCAACACGAACCAGAGAATATTACCCAGTACACGCAGCATTTGAATGATCCTTCAACAGCTCAGAAATATCGGGGTATTGTTTCACTATTTCCATGCCATGGCACTACCGCGCCTCCCAGACCCAATGCTCGTCATCTTTGATGACGATCTGACCTGTCCACCACTTTCGAATCCAGAGCAGTCTCGTGGCCACTGAGCTAGAGCGCTCACGTAGATCCTGAAACATGGTTACTCTGCAGCCGAGTGATATTCGACACTTGAAGCAGCATAAAAACTACATAACCGACCTGAAGGCAAGCATTACAGGGTGAGTGTGAGGACCTTAAAAACGTCCCCTATTTCCTTAAAAAAAACGATCAAAATGGATAGCTTCAAAAGGCACCCTATTTTCTAGCATCAGCAGCTTTTGTACGGCGCTAATCATGGGCGGCGGACCGCACAGATAAAACTCAGCTCCCTGAAAACTCTCCAGATACGTGGGAATGACCTCATGGACAAAGCCGGTTGCCCCACTCCACCCAGAGTCATCAGTTTGGTTAGACAGTACATTCACCAGCTTGAAGTTTTCGGCAGAGCTAAACAGCGTTTGAGCGGCGTTCAGTTCTGCCTCTAGCCGTGAACCGTAAAAAACTGTTATTGGCTTCTCGTAGCCTTGGGTAATCAGTGTATTTACCATCGATACCATCGGCGCAATACCAGATCCCCCTGCGATAAACACCGACCGTTGCTCATCTGTCGTGCTCAGTACTGATACCCCGTAGGGCCCGTCCAGCTGTAGCGTTTCAATCGAGCCCTTTGCCAGTGCGCGGGATACCTTCCCACCCGGCACCGCCTTGATAATTAGGGTCAGCTTGTTACCATCAACCGTATTAGCTGCTGAGTAAGCACGGGCACCTAGCTCCGGCAACTCAAGCATAAAGTATTGGCCGGGAGAAAATATCACCTCCCGCTCAGCCTCCAGCTGCAGCTTAAACATCTCCTCAGAAAGAAAACGTTTACTCACCACGTGGGCCGAGAAACGGCTAGGCGGATAAAGTGCACGCCCCTCAGCACGATTGACCACCTTAATCTTGAGGTCGGATTTAGCACTGCATTGGCACGCCAACAGCCGCCCTTTTCGGCGCTCGCGGTCAGACAACCCCGGCGCATCAGGCCAAAGGTTATTCACCTCACCCTCGAGTAGTTCAATCTTGCAGGCACCGCACCCACCGGAGTTGCACTCGTAAGGAAATGCCAGTTCAGCTCGCAAAGCAGCACTGAGTATCGTGTCGTCACTTGCTGACTGGAATTTGATCATCTGATCATCTGATTGAATTTCGAACATAGACAAGGTCTCTGAAAAAGCCCCTTCGACGACGCCGAAGGGGAAGCATGCTGATAGTTTAGAAGGGGAACATCATCAGACCGCCAGCATCGAACTCCTCAACGAGGCACTGCGTTCGATATATTGCTCCGGGACCAAGTCCTCGGAGAGCATTTTTAGATATGCCTCGGCAGCCCTATCTGCCAGCGGTTGCCACTTCTCGATCCAACCATCAATAACTGCCTGATTGTCCGGGTTTTCCAACGCGTGCTTGACCAGCGCCTTCGCCCAGCGGTTATGGCGCTCAGCATCTTTCAACTGGCTATCAATTAGCAGCGGCAGTAAGGTATCGTTGTTCTCCCATGCTTGCTGCTGCAGTGGCTTGAACACACTTTCAACAAGCATCGGCTTGATCACCAGATTGAGGCTGAGAAAAGCCTCGGCCCAGTCAAACGCGATCAGTTGCTTCTCCATCAGCTCACGCAATCCCTGCCAGCCCGGCTCATTCTCCCACAGCTCCCGCTCACGCTCGCCAAAACCGACATCGCCATAGGTAAGGCCGAGTTCATGCGTGCGATACGCAGTATGGGTCAGCCAACGTAGAGAATCCGCAGTTTGCAGAATACAGCAATTGGAGATCGTGCTAGCCGGGGCCATCTGCTGAACATAGGCTGATGACATCTGCAGGCAGTGGAATAAGTAGCGCAGCGGAGCGAAACAGCGAGCCAGCGTATGCTGCCAGCCATCCTGGATCATCCTGTCGTGTTCACGTTCGTTGAACTGGTCGAACAGGCCCTGCACATACGCCTCCTGGCCATCCTGCATCATGTTGTAGGTGCGGTAGACCAACTGGTCGGGATCGGTGAACGCATCCCAATCATCATGTTTAAGCGGTGATGCGTTGCGGTACTGCTTGTACCAGAGGTTCATTGGACTGTCCGGACTCAGCTCCCAAGGCGCATCCGGATTATTGGTGCTGTAGTGCAGTTTGCGCGACACGATGTCGTATTCACTTGGCTTTTTTCTCATCTCTGCCAGGTGGCTCCATGTGCGCATAGGTTTTTTGGATTCAAAGCTCATGGGTACCTCCTCAAAGAGATTTATCAAAGTAAAAACGTATCTGGTCTTGGTCAGCCCGAATCTGTCCAGCGAAGGAAGCCAGATTGATCTCCAACTCCTGCATGTTGAACGGACGGCCTAACTGCTCCTCCAGCGTTTTGCGGGTCAGGATCAGTTCTCCATCGGTCTCGATACGCACATATGCCCGCTTGTCTTCCACCCGGATCTCCTTGCCCGGATTATCGATCTCCGCCGTTTCGATCACTGGCTCCACAAGTTCACCAGCGCGGATAATCGGTCCAACGTTATTGTTGTTTAAGGCCTGATCACCCATCGTACTCATCATGTAATCCCTCTTTTGCTCAGCTGTTTCGCTAATGATTGGTGCAACAACTGGCGCTGCTTCAGGTGTGTGCCATATTCGGCGAAACGCCTTCTGTATTGACGTAAATATCATCGCCCTTCACCTCTACTGGGTACTCAGCAAGGCAGCAATCTTCCGGGTTGATGCCCTGTCCGCTTTCATCATTAAAGGTCCACAGGTGGGCACGACAGGTGATCACACCACCCTCGTAACTCCCCTCAGACAACAGAATCTCTTGATGGGGACACATCGCCTGGTAGGCTTTCACCCCATGCTCCTCGCTGTTGACGATCAGGATTTCGGTACCGTCCGAGGTCTCGAAGGTCTCCATCTCGCCTGCCCAGATGTCGTCAAGGGAACAGACTTTTTCAAAGCTCATTACGGCTAGTCCTCAAATACCACGTCGATCACTTCGGTCGGTTTCAGGCCGCTCTCGGCGACCGTCATCTCCCGCGGGAACAGTTCGCTTGATTGATGTTTGCGAACACGCATCACCCCGGCACGAGGCGCAACGCGGCGGTTAACACAGTGGTAAGCGACCTTCTCCGCCACCTGGTCCATGGAATCATTCAGATCCACGACGATCAGTTGCACCAAGAAGTCACGTTCAAACGCGGCATGAATTGGAAATGCTGACATCATCTACTCCTTAAACCGGTTCAAGCCGACTTTTTCATTTCGGGTTTACACTTCTCGGCCCAGGCGAAGTCATGGGCGTCTTTACCCATCTCCTCAACACACTGGAACCCCATGTACTGCAGCGCACCCTCCAGAGTCATCGGCTGGATCTGCCCGGCCAGGAAGCGGTCGACAATGCTCAGGTGGTTCTGGTACTGCTCCGGATCTTGCTGGAAGATCCAGCGATCCACTTCCGAACCGAAGTGGTACAGGCGACCGTTGTGCTCAAGGCTGAACACCTTTACGTCCCAGTCATCGCCGGGAATACCGACCAACGGAATCTGGCTCATGTTGCACACGGTAGGCAGGGTTTCCGGGGAAACCAGTTCCATGCGATCGTTAATCACGTTGTCGGTGATCACATCCCAGCAACGGCCCCAGCGCTTGTTCCAGCCCGGATACTTCTCCTCCAGCCAGTCACGCTCCTCCGGTGTCACCCCTGCCGCCGGGTTCCACCAGGCGGTTGTACGCCAGTACCAGACACCCATGTGATAGCTGTGGGGCAGCTCATCGATATCCTTGAGGAACAGATCCCAGTACCAGGGCTTATCCAGACCAAGATCAAGCAGTGCACGTTCGAACTGACCAATGATCCACTCGTACATGAACTCCTTGAACGACTGGTGGCGGTGCTCCAGCGGCGTGTAGTAATCCATGATCGGACCGGTCAGCACCGCGAACAGACGCCAGGCACGCCAGATCGCCATGTCGACCTTCTTCTGCGCTTCCTCCTTCTTGCCGTTCTCGATCAGCACCTGCAGAGCCGGACCACCCTGCTGCGCGTGGCGGGACTCATCGGTCTGTATGCTGGAGATCAGGTTGGCAAAGGTGTAGTCACCGGCATCGGCCGCATCGGCCGCCAGACCGAGGAACTGCATGTTGGTGAAACCGGTTTCGAACGAGAAAGTCAGCATGATCGCGACGCTGATCGCATCGCGTCCGGTGATGATGTCGTCGAAGAAGTGCTTGGCAGCGATCGCGGCCCATTCATTACTCTGGTAAGCGCGCCAGGCCCAGTCAAACTGACGGTCCTTCTTGCAGTACTCATGCGGGAAAAACAGTTGGATCTGGCCGTGACGCAGCTCGTCCATCATGCCGAACGCGGCCATGTTGCGGTTACCAGGAGCCTTTGAGAATCTCGCCATGCGCCCTTCACCCGTTACAGCTGCATACTCGCCAACGGCTATGGCACCGTAATGCGCTTTCAGGATGCTGATCCAACCCGGATCGGAATTTTCATAGATCTGTGCACGCTCAAGTGCGGCCTTTACGGAATAAGCACCGGCATCTTTTTCACGCTGAATACTGACATATTCCGGGTAAGAGGTTTTATAAGGCTCATCGTAGCTTTCCCATTTTTCCAGCGGGATGCCCATATGGCCGGACATCTGCTCAGGGAACAACTGCTCTTCGGTGACAAAACTGGGGGTCCAGTTAGTCGCCCTGGTCAGTTCATACCAGTCTTTACGGGGATGCATCGCCATCTTGTTATTCTCCGTGCGGGTTGGGTTTAAAAGTTCTTGCTATAGGAGACCACGGCGTTGATCTGGCTGTGGCTTTGGTTCAACGTCTCGGTGCCTGCAAGGTAAGACGGCGTATCCAGGCTCTCTTTCAAGCCGAACGAAAGCGCCATACCCAGCCTCGACCCGCTGTCGAAGCGGTACTCACCACCAAGAGAGATATGTTCTTTCAGATAAGCTGGGATCACAGGCAGTATCAGGTTGTTGTCCTGTGCCTGCTGCGCATAGCTGTAGCCTGCGCGAAGTGTCAGCTTGTCGTTGTAGCGGTAAGCGGTGCCGATAGAGGCCACCGTAATATCCTGATACTGATGCGGGAGTACGATATCGATTCCACCAGCCGGGGAGCTGAAACCCACATTGATGTTCTCCATCACATCACTCCAGTAGGTGCGCTTGATATCGCCGGTCACCAGCCAACGGTCGTTGATCTGATGCGCAATCCCCAAAGTCAGACTGGCGGGCATCTCGAAGTCTTTAATGCGGATATCACCACGTAGCGGCAACACAGAACCGTCACTAGCGACACCTGTAAGCGTTGCCCTCCCCTCCAGGTCCCCCACCGAGGTCTCGAAGTTGTACATCGCGCCCAGTACGGTGCTGTCGCCCAGCTTATAGGTCAGGCCCAAACGCCCACCCAAACCGATCGCGTCTACACCGCCGCCAGTCGGAGTGTTACGGGTTAAGCTGAAGTGAGCGGCACCTCCAGGACCGACGAATCCGGCCAGCGGGGCCACCAGGCCACCTGAGAGATTACCTCCGGCAGCGAGTGCACCAACTTGGGAGGCAGGAAGAAGAAGTTCGAGATTAAGTGCAGTCCAGACCAGATCGAGGCTGCCGCCGACGGTCAGGTCCGGTGTCACCTCATAGCTGAAGCCGACGGGTGCACGCAGCACCAGCAGACGGCTGGAGTTTTCGAAGCTGGTTTGGGTCCCGTTTTCGGTCCGTGACAGGAAACTGTCGTTACCGAACTCGGTGCCCAGGCCACCGTTAGCGAACAGCCCTACACCCAGGTGCCATCTGTCCAGTTCGGTGACATAACTCAATTGCGGTGCGAAGTAGGGTCCACGGTTATTGGATTCTGTGCTGCTATTGGCTACCTCTCCGCTGCTGTTTCGCGCTTTGATATCGGTGGTGACAATATCCAGTCCAACTTCGAGCTGACTACCATCCGGCGCCAGCCCTAAGGTAGCGGGGTTGCTGATCAACGCCGCGTTTCCGGTATAGTAAGAGGAGCTGGTTCCACCCATCGCACGAGAGGTTGCACCAAATCCTTCAAGGTCGAACACCTGCGTTGCATGTACGCTAAAAGCACATGAACCCAATAACAGTGCACTGGCACTTTTTATTTTTATCATCTGTTCACCCATTTTTATTTTTATATACTTTCTCAGGCAAAACGCCGTTTGATAGTGATTAGAATTCTTGCAGCCCGGGGATAAAAAGAAATTATTTTTTGGATTATGGGTTTATTTTAAAAATGTAATTATCTAAACCAAGGTTTATCAAAACTAAACGATGGGTTAACTTTGGCTAAAAATTAATTCATCTGGGCTAACAAAAGAGCATCAAAAAAAGGCTATACTCATTACCCATAACAACAAAAATCAATTGTCAGAGTCTTGAATATGAGTTCGGTGGATAAAAAGCAGTTTCAACCTGGCTCCGCACTTACCGTTCACAGCACCTACCTCGAAACAAACGGATCCGGGCAGCTTCAGCGAGAGAAACTTGCCCGTATCATCTTCGACGGCCTCTACGAGTTCGTTGGCCTGCTCGATGCGCAGGGTAACGTGCTTGAGGTAAACCGGGCGGCCCTGAACGGTGCCGGCATCACACTGGAGGAGATTCAGGGCAAGCCGTTCTGGCAAGCTCGCTGGTGGCAAATTTCGCAAGAGTCGGTCGCTGCCCAGAAACGGCTGGTAGAAGCTGCTTCCGCGGGAGAGTTTGTCCGTTGTGATATTGAAGTGTTAGGAAAAGCGGGTGGACAAGAGATTATTGCCGTCGATTTCTCATTACTCCCTATCCGAGATGAACAAAACAATATCGTTTTCCTTCTTGCCGAAGGGCGCAATATAACGGATAAGAAAAAAGCCGAAGCACAGCTGGCGTTAAAAAATCGCGAACTTGAACAACTGGTTGAAAGAATTAGAAAATTGGATAATGCCAAAAGCGATTTTTTTGCCAAGGTTAGTCATGAGCTACGCACGCCACTCTCATTAATCCTAGGGCCGCTGGAAGCGATAATGGAGGCGGAAAAAGAGCGCGGCTCGCCTCACTGGAACCAGTTTGAGGTGATACAACGCAACGCCACCACCTTGTTAAAGCAGGTCAACGCTTTGCTAGATCTGGCGAAGATGGATGCCCAGCAGATGAGGCTCACCTATCGCCGCACCGACCTTACCCTGCTAACCCGTGCGATTTGCTCACACTTTGAAGGCGTCGCTCAGCAACAGTCGATCAGCTTAAACTCTCAGTTCCCACTGCAGATGATCGCCGAGGTGGATGCCGAGAAGTACGAACGCATTATTCTTAACCTGCTTTCCAACGCATTCAAGTTCACGCCATACGGTGGCCTTATCCGCTGTACCGTCAGCCTGAGCCGTCCAGGCCATGCACTGATCACCGTCTCCGATAGCGGGCCGGGCATCCCCTATCAGCTCCGAAGCGAGATATTCGAACGCTTCCATCAACTGCAACCGGAAAGCCCTCAGGCCCAGCAAGGTACCGGTTTGGGACTCTCCATCGTGAAAGAGTTCGTTGAGCTGCACCACGGCACGATCTCCGTCAGCGATGCACCGGGGGGAGGAGCACTGTTCCAGGTGGAGCTACCACTGAAAGCGCCGGAGGGTGCTTACGTAGCCAGCGACACCCTGGCACGTAGCGAACCGCTGCAAACGGTCAACCCCGATGAATACATGACACCAACACCCTCCGCAGAAAGCACCTCCACACCTGTTCAGATGGAGTACGATCGACCCCAGGTCCTGATCGTGGAAGACAACGCGGATATGCGCTGTTTTATCAGGGATTGCCTCAACACCGATTATCAGGTGTACCTTGCTCCGGACGGCGCACAAGCGTTGGAGCTGATGCGCACCGCGCCGCCTGACCTGCTGATCACCGACCTGATGATGCCGGTAATGAGCGGCGATACGCTGGTCCATGAAATTCGTAACCAAGAGGGGTTTGCACACATCCCGATCATGGTGTTATCCGCCAAATCAGACGAACGACTGCGGGTAAAACTGCTCTCTGAATCGGTGCAGGACTATCTGTTAAAACCCTTCTCCGCTCAGGAACTACGAGCACGGGTCAGCAACCTGATATCGATGAAGGTAGCCGGAGACGCCTTGAGGCAGGAGCTATCCGACCAGAGCAACGATATCACCCTGCTCACCCACCGCCTGATCAAAAGCCGCCACCGTCTGCAGGAAAGTCACGATGCGCTACATGCGTCGGAAGCGCGCTGGAAAGCGGTTTATGAAAACTCCGCCGCTGGGATTGCACTGACCGACCCCGACAGCCGTATTCTCAACGCCAATCCCGCATTTCAGCGCATTACAGGCTATACGGAAAAGGAGCTGAAGCAACGTTCTATCGAGCAGCTGACCCCGCCGGAGGCGCGTCCACAGATGAAACAGCGCCTCTCCCGACTGCTCGAAAGCGGCGTCTCGGATTACAATGTCGAGCGCCCCTACCTGTGTAAGGATGGCTCCACGGTCTGGGGTAACGCCAGCGTCTCATTGATGCCCCCTCGCGCAGATGAGCCCCAGGTTGTGCTTCAGATCATCGACGATATCACCGAACGCAAACAAGCGCAGGAAACACTGAATCAGTTGCAACAGGAGCTCGTCCATGTATCCCGCTCCGCTACGATGGGCGAACTGGCGGCTTATATCGCACACGAGTTGAATCAGCCTCTCTCGGCGATCATGACCAACGCCAACGCGGGCACACGCTGGATAGGCAATCAGCCTCCCAATATAAAGGAAACCAGAGAGGTATTGGCCCGCATCGTCCGCGATTCCGATCGCGCTGCCGAGATTATCCGCATGGTCCGTTCCTTCTTAAGGCGTCAAGAGCCGGTACAGCAATCGGTCAACTTCAGAGCACTGATAAACGACACCGCTCTGATACTAAAGGCGCCCACGCAAAACAACGGTATAAGCCTGAAGATAGTTGCGGAGGATCCTCTCCCCAGGATTCTGGGGGATGCGGTGCAGATACAACAACTGCTCATCAACCTCGCCATGAACGCCATCGAAGCGATGTGTCAGAGCGACTGTAAAACACGCGCCCTGACTCTGTCGTTCTCGACAGATCGCACCCATGATGCACTGGTGATCCGAGTCACCGACACAGGCCCGGGTATTCCGCCGAGTCAGATGGGGCAGCTATTCAATGCGTTCTACACAACAAAAAAAGAGGGGCTCGGCATGGGCCTGGCAATCTGCTTTACCATTACGGAGGCACACAACGGTAAAATCCGGGTGGAGCGCACATCGGTTGGCGGCGCCAGCTTCGTCGTTACCCTTCCCGCCAGTTAGGACCACTGCAGATGAACGATCAATCATCAATTATCTATGTCGTTGACGATGACAACGCTGTACTGGAAGCAATGAGCAGCCTGGTACGCTCCATCGGCCTGGAGGTCGCCTGCTTCTCATCCGCTACCGAATTTTTGAACAGCATGGATCAGATAAGTCATGGCTGCCTGATTCTAGATGTCCGCATGCCAGAGATGAGCGGATTGGATGTGCAGCACAGACTGGCCGAACTTGGCGAGCAGATCCCCATTATCTTCATCAGCGGCCACGGCGACATACCGATGGCAGTCAAAGCGATAAAAGCCGGCGCCGTAGACTTCCTTACCAAACCGTTCCGAGAAGAGGATCTGCTCAGCGCCATCCGTATCGCCCTGCAGCTAGCCCCTCGCCAGAAAGCCAATACAGTCCTGATCAGCGAACTGAAAACCCGTTACGAAGGCCTGAGCAAACGCGAGCAGCAAGTTCTAAAATTCGTGCTTCAGGGCAGCCTCAACAAACAGACCGCACACGAACTTGGAATCTCCGAAGCGACCGTCAAAGTCCACCGCCACAACCTTATGAAGAAAATGAAGGCTGACTCTGTCCAAGAGCTGGTTCGCTTTATAGAAAAGCTCAAGAGCCTCTAACGTAAGGAGAGGAGTTACCACCGGGAAACTCAACTTGTAATGCAAATAGAGCCATAAGCAACACAGGGATATTCCTGCCCCTTCATACATACAAAAAAGCCGAGCCCCTCACGGAGCCCGGCTTTTTACTGGTAAGCCAGAGATTACTTGGCTTTCTTGAGCAGTTTTTTCAGACCTTTCAGCTTGCCTTCGTGCTTGGCAATTTTGGCCTTGCGTGCCTTGATCTCTTTCTTAACAGCTTTGGTCTTTACTTTGTTCGCCATGGTCGTTCTCTCCATCTAATGAGCAGATTATTTCTGTAGCGAAGCATGTTCGGCTACGAAGCTGCGAATAAAACGTCGAATTTCACGTGCTGCACTGGTATCCAGTTCATCACAAAGCGCGACAAACTGATCGCGATCTTCATTATTGATCCGGATAACCAGCTGGCTGTTTTTGGGCCTGCTTTTCTTTTTACCGCTCATTAAAAGCCTCCCAAAGCTGCCTGCAGCCGACTATCGACTGACAATCATATGTATATACAAAGCAAACCATAGCAGCTAACAGCGACAGGGTCAAACCGCCATAACAAGAGGCAGACCTATTCACATCTTTGCTAAACTGGTGACCAGCTTAAACGTGCAACCGCATTCAAATCATCAAGGTCGGCCGAAACATCCGATCTAAGGGGAACAATAATGAAGCACGACGATACGCTTGTGCAGCAACTGAACAGGGTACTGACACTTGAGCTTACATCCATCAACCAGTATTTCCTGCATGCTCGCATCTTCAGGAACTGGGGACTGGAACGGCTGAACCACAAGGCCTACAAGAAATCGATTCTTGACATGAAGCAGGCCGACCGGTTGATTGAGCGCATTCTGTTTCTGGAAGGGCTACCCAACCTGCAGCACCTGGAGCGCCTGCGCATCGGTGAAGATACCGAAGAGATGCTGCAGGGGGACCTGAGCCTTGAGACTGACCAGATTGCGCTGCTGCGTGATGTGATCGCCCAGTGTGAAGCCGCTGCTGATTATGTCAGCCGCAAGCTGCTGGTCGAGATTCTGGAAGAGGAAGAGGAACATCTGGACTGGATTGAAACCCAGCAGCATCTGATCCGCGAAGTAGGTATTCAGAACTACCTGCAATCGGCCATTGAGGAGGATTGATTATGCAAGGCAAGCAAAATGTCATTGACGCACTGAACAAGCTACTGGCCGGCGAACTGGCCGCCATGGATCAGTATTTTATCCATTCGGAAATGTATGCCGACTGGGGGTTCAACAAGCTCTATGAGCGCATCGCGCACGAGTTTGATGATGAAAAGGGTCACGCCAAATTGATGATTGAGCGCATATTGTTCCTGGGTGGCACACCGGACCTGGTAACACGCGAGCCCATTCATGTCGGCAAAACCGTCCCGGAAATGCTGCAGAATGACCTGAACACCGAATATCAGGTCGTGCATAACCTTAAACAGGTCATTGCACTGTGTGAACAGGAACAGGATTACCAGACCCGAGAAATGCTGCGTCAGCAACTGGCCGATACCGAGGAAGACCATGCCTACTGGCTCGAAAAGCAGCTGGGGCTAATAAACCGTGTTGGCCTGCAGAACTACCTGCAGTCACAGATGTAATTTTGGGGACCGACCTCCAAGCGCGGTCGGTCATCCCCTCTGTTTTAACATCCGACCCACAGTGTGTGATCGAAGAGGGAGCTAGCATTATAAGTCTCGGTGAATCCACCGAGGCTCTTCAGAACCGTCCAACAGGCGCTGCCAATCAACAAGAGACCCTGTATTGATTCAACGATGCTGATCTGCTTGAGTTTAAACATGGGAAATGGCGGTCAGGGAGGGATTCGAACCCTCGATACGTTGCCGTATACACACTTTCCAGGCGTGCTCCTTCAGCCACTCGGACACCTGACCGCATTGTGCAATTGATGCTGTTTTTGGCTGTCATGGCGACCGCCTCATCAATTGAGGTGCGCATTCTAGCAGACTGATTTCAAAGCACAACATCTGGCCCTACTTTTTTTGTCGGTGCCTGTATCCAGACCAAGACGTGGGCCATTTGGCGGGGTATCATGCCGCTATTGCACAAACCGTTCGACTATTCAGGGAGTTCTGTTACAGATGTTAATGCCAATTTTGGCCGTGGTTGGAGGTCTGGCTCTACTGGTGTGGAGTGCTGACCGTTTTATTGACGGAGCGGCAGCAACCGCGCGTTTTGCCGGGATGCCGCCTTTACTCATCGGCATGGTAATCATAGGTTTTGGTACCTCTGCTCCCGAAATGGTCGTTTCGGCTTTTGCTTCGGTCCAGGGCAACCCTAACCTGGCACTGGGGAACGGCTATGGCTCCAATATTGCCAATATCGCACTTATTCTGGGTCTGACCGCCCTGCTCAGCCCTATTGCGGTTCATTCCCAGATTTTGCGCAAAGAGCTGCCGCTACTGACCGTGTTCACTTTTCTCGCGGGTTACCAGTTGCTGGATGGGCAGATCACGCGTATCGAGGCCGTAGTGCTGTTGATTGTGTTCTTTGCCATGATGGGCTGGTCAGTCATGCAGGGTATACGCCAGCGAGGCGACACCCTGGGCAGTGATATGGAGCATGAGCTGGAAAGCGAACCGGCCATGACACTGGGCAAGGCCATCTTCTGGCTGCTGCTGGGGCTGGTATTGCTGATCGTCAGTTCCAGGGTTCTTGTGTGGGGTGCAGTGGATATTGCAAGCGCGCTTGGCGTCAGCGACCTGGTTATCGGCTTGACTGTGGTGGCGGTCGGTACCTCCCTGCCGGAGTTGGCATCCTCCATCATCGCTGTACGCAAGAATGAGCATGATCTGGCGCTGGGCAATGTGATCGGTTCGAACATGTTCAACACCCTGGCGGTAGTCGGCATTGCCGGTGCCATTCACCCGATGTCTTTCAGTCCTGAAGTTCTGACGCGGGACTGGGTCGTGATGGCAGGCCTGACACTGTCGCTGTTTATTCTGGGCTATGGTTTAAGGGGCAAGGGCCGAATCAATCGCATAGAAGGTGGCGTGCTGGTGGCAGTATTTGTGAGCTATACCGCATGGCTGATTTACGGTGTGATCGCCACACAGGTCTGACAGGGAGGCGCACATGATCCGAACATTTACGCTTGAACGCGGCAAGCTCCGCGAACAGGAACAGATGGCAGCGATAAGCCTGACCACAGCAAGCTGGATCGACCTGCAGGATGCGGATGAGTTTGAACGCGCCAATGTGGAGCAGCTGTTCCCGGAAAGCTTGCCGGATGCGGATGAAGTCGAAGAGATCGAGTCCAGCGCACGCTACTTTGTCGAAGGCAATGACCTGCACGTCCATTCACTGTTTTTGTATCAAAGTGAAGGACGTTTCAGAACGGCAACCGTGGCCTTCACCCTGCAACCGGAACGGTTGATCAGTACCCGTGACGTGGAGCTGCCGGACTTTCGTCTGACCCGCCTGCGGGCACGTCGCGGCTGGGTTGAAGCCACGTCCCCACTGCAGATCCTGACGGCACTGTTTGAACAGAAGGTGGACAACCTGGCTGACCAGCTTGAAGACCTGCACCGTGATCTGGAACAGCTCAGTGTCGAAATACTGGAGAACCGTGAGGCGGAGCTTGGTGACCAGCTCGATCGGCTGGCCAAGTTGGAAGACAGCAATGGTCAGATTCGTCTCTGCCTGATGGACACTCAGCGCTCCACCTCGTTTCTGCTGCGGCATATTCGCGATCAGAAACATGAGGTCAAAACGTTCCGCGAAATCCTGCGCGATCTGGACACGCTGATGGCACACGCCACGTTTGTGTTCGAGAAGATCAACTTCCTGATGAATGCCGCCCAGGGTTTTATCAATATCCGCCAGAACCAGATCATCAAGATCTTTTCCATTGCAGCGGTGGTGTTTCTGCCACCCACACTGGTAGGCACAGTTTACGGCATGAACTTTGAGATGATGCCGGAGCTGGAATGGGTGTTCGGCTACCCTATGGCGTTGGGGCTGATGGTCATTTCAGCCATCTCGCCCTACCTGTTTTTCAAGCACAAGGGCTGGCTCTGAAGCGACGACTTCAGGCCCTGCCCTTCATTTCAGCTTCAGTTCAAACTCACTCGCAGGCAAGGGGCGAGCATAGAAGTAGCCCTGAGCAATATGACACCCGGCACGGCGCAGAAATTCACAGTGCGCTTCGGTTTCCACTCCTTCCGCCACTGTTTTCAACCGCAGGTGGCGCGCTATATCGATGATGGATGAGGTGATCGCCACGTCGTCCTCGTCTTCTGGAATCCCCATGATGAAGGTGCGGTCAATCTTGAGCTTGTCCAGCGCAAAACGCTTCAGATAGGCCAGGCTCGCATAACCGGTACCAAAATCATCCAGCGCGATACGAACACCCAGCTCACGCAGCTGATGCAGCAGGCTGATTGAGCCTTCTACATCACTCATCAGCACACTTTCAGTGACCTCGAGCACCAATTGATCGGCCGGGAAGCCGCTTTCTGACAGCGCAGCCTTCACTTCATCAACCAGCTCAGGTCGGAACTGTACCGCTGACACATTTACCGCCATGGTCAGCGGCTTGCCATGGATACGATCCCATTCAACTGCCTGGTTACAGGCTTGTTGCAGTACCCAAGCACCAATTGGAATGATCAGACCAGTCTCTTCCGCCAGTGGAATAAAACGATCCGGCATCACCAGACCCTGGCTACTGTTCCACCGCAGCAGGGCTTCACAGCCAGTGAGTCGGTTACTGGAAAAGTCATATTGCGGCTGATAGTAGAGCTCAAGCTCATCACGGCCCAGCGCATCTCGTAATCGCGTTTCCATCAACAGACGTTCGGAGACCTGCTGGTTCATCGCCTCAGTGAAGAACTGGAAGTTGTTACGCCCCTGCCCTTTGGCGTGATACAGCGCCGTATCAGCATTCTTGAGCAACGTATCAAAGTCTTCACCATCACCGGGATAAAGTGCCAAACCGATACTGGCTGTGGTAACCATCGTATGATCTTCAACCTGTAAAGGCTCCGCGATCAGCTGCAGGTAGCGTGAAGCCAGGCCTGACAGGTCCGCCTGTTCATCCAGATCCGGCAGCAGGATTACGAATTCATCCCCACCCAGACGACTGATCGTGTCGCTGTCACGCGCCTGCTCGGAAAGCCGAGCTGCAACGATTTTCAATACCGCGTCACCACTGCCGTGACCCAGCGAATCATTGATATTCTTGAACCGATCCAGATCAATAATCAACAGTGCTGCCTGCTCATGGCGTCTGCGTGCACGAGCAATAGCCTGAATGGTTCGATCACGCAACAGGCGACGGTTGGGCAGGTCCGTGAGCGGGTCGAAGTCAGAGAGGTAACGCAGTTGGTCTTCAGCCTCTTTGCGCTCGGTCATGTCGGTCAGCATGGCGACGTGATTGCGCACCACACCCGCCTCACCCCGAACCAGGCTGATCGACAGCCACTGTGGGTATATCTCGCCACTGCGTCGCCGGTTCCATACTTCACCTTGCCAGGTACCCTGTTCCTGCAAGGTCTGCCACATCCGCTCGAAGAAAGCCGGACTGTGACGTCCCGAGGCCAATAACGCCGGCGTTTTACCCAGTACCTCTGCTTCCGGGTAGCCTGTGATACGGGTGAACGCAGGATTGACCGCCATGATGCGGTTGTCGGCATCACTGATCATTGCGCCCTCACTGGCTGACTCAAACACCTGTGCCGACAGTTTCAATTCATCAGCCGTACGCTCAAGTTCAACCTGGCGCTGGTCGATCTCCTGCTGGTAACGGCGCATCAATGTGCGCAGCCAGCGTGAAATAATCCAGGCCACCAGAATGGCGGCCGCCATGGCAAACAGCAACACCAGAATCAGCCACTGCAGGTCATTCTGCAGTTCCTGCTCCAGCTTGGTTTTTTGCATTGCCAGCACTTCGTCCATGCTTTCCTGATAAATCCCGGCAATGAGCACCCAGTCCCATTCGGGGACTTCCTGCACCAGCGACAGTTTATGGTGAATTCCTTCAGCACCCGGTTTGTACCAGTCATACTCAACAAAGCGCCCCTCGGGCGTTGCCTGTTCAAGCAGCCAGTTGACCATCTTGCGGTGTTCAGAGTCGAGTTGACTCACCAGCTTTCCGGATGAGCCGGGGCGCGTTGGCGAAAGCAGCACCTGTCCACTTTTATGCAATACCGCGATGTAGCCCTCATCTCCAAACGTCAGCGCTTCAAGTCGATTCAGTGCCTGCTGTTTGAGATCATTCTCGACCTGGTAAAGGTAATCGCCGGTACCGATAATCCAATTAAGCGGCTCAAACAGTTCCACATAAGCGATTTTTTCCCGCATTTCATCCGGGTAATCCGGTGCATACCAGCGGTAGCGCGAAAAACCGGCCTGATTCGGGTTTTGCACTGCCTCAATCAGCCCACGCATTATGTAGTGACCGGTATCATCCTGGTTCTCGAGCAGGGATTTACCTTCAATGTCAGGACTGATCGGCAGCAGTATGCACTCCCCTTCAAGCGTGTCGATGAAAATATAGCCACGCCCATCGAAGAAACGCAGGTCACGCAGGGCTTCCCGAATCAGTTGACCGACCTGCGCATTGGCACCATCGCCATGCAGTAGAATTTCCATGTCATAGATCGACTGGGCCAGCTGCATCGCCTGACGCACCTGAGCCTGGATATTGTCACGCAGAACAGCTTCGGTTTGCTGGCGAGTAAAATTGATGTAATCGAGAGTGGCATCCACTTCCTGGCGCAGCTTTTCCTGACTGCTTTGCTGCAGCGAAAGGCGTTGCTGGCGCAGCCGTTCATGGCCATTCTGCCAAGCCGTCACCACAAAGAAGGCCGACACCAGCAGCATGAGTACAAGCACGGTACCGATGAAGGCACGGGTCTGATAGCGCGGAAGCGTTTTTGAATCAATCGTCAGGGGCATGGTTTCATCTGGCCCATCTACATCTGGGCAAACTCAGTACAGATTCAGCTCCCTGCCGCCTGCTGAGAAGTTATTGAAATTTCATGTTTTATAACATTGAGTCCGCACAGTAGCAAACCCGCAACATGGCTAAAGCGGAAGATTCTGAGTGTTCTTGATCTCACGCAAGGCAAAATTGGAGTGTACTTGGGCAATGCCTTGAAGTGTAAAGATCTTTTCGTTCAAAAAGCGGTCGTAGGACGGCATGTCCGGTACCACAACCCTCAGCACAAAATCGGCATTGCCGGTCACGGCAAAGCATTGCAGCACCTCGGGGTAGGTCATCACCTGCTGCTCGAATTCGGCGGTGCTGTCGATGTTGTGCCGCTGCAGCGACACCAGTGCAAATACGCTCAGCGCCTGCCCCAATACCTGCGGATTAAGGCGAGCGGCATAGCCTTCTATGGCGCCCTTTTCTTCCAGAGCTCTCACCCGGCGCCAGCAGGCCGCCGGTGACAGACCCACCTGTTCAGCCAGTTGCTGGTTACTGATGCGCCCATCCTGTTGCAGATGATCGAGTATCCGGCGATCAAAACTGTCCAATTCAACCTGTTTCATTTGGTAACACTCTATTTTTTTCAAAGATTATTTCTCATATAGCCAAATAAAGAAATAATTTTTCAAAATCCAGTGAAACCGTTGTTCAAATAGCAAGCACCTTTACCCGCCTTCTCCCTACAATTTCACTTCATGAAAACGGGGTTATCCGCTCTGCCATCCGGCGTTAACCACCGATAACAACAAGATCCAACACAGAGAGGTACCGGGTATGTCTGTCAATGATGCCCCCAAGCTCGACGACTATCGTCTCGAGGATCGCTATCTGCGCGACACCGGTCGCGTGTTTCTCACCGGCACTCAGGCGCTGGTCCGCATTCCGCTGATGCAGGCTCGCCTCGACAGGCAAAACGACCTCAACACCGCTGGCCTGATCAGTGGTTACCGGGGCTCACCTCTGGGCGCCTACGACCAGGCACTCTGGCAGACCAAAAAACTATTGGACGAGCATCGCATCGATTTCGTACCCGCCATCAACGAAGATCTGGCGGCCACCATTATTCTGGGCAGCCAGCAGGTCGAGACCGATGCCGACAAGCAGGTCGACGGTGTATTCGGCCTTTGGTATGGCAAGGGCCCGGGCGTCGATCGCGCCGGGGATGCGCTCAAGCACGGCACAACCTACGGCAGCTCGCCCCATGGTGGTGTATTGGTCGTCGCCGGTGATGACCACGGCTGTGTATCCTCCTCCATGCCGCACCAGTCCGACGTGGCGTTCATGGCCTGGTTCATGCCGACCATCAATCCGGCCAGCCTCTCCGAATATCTGGAATTCGGTCTCTGGGGCTACGCCCTGTCGCGCTTCAGCGGCTGCTGGGTCGGCTTCAAGGCGATCTCCGAAACCGTCGAAAGCGCGGCCTCTGTCGAGCTCAAGCCGCTGCCGACCTTTGTCACCCCGACCGATTTCACCCCGCCGGCGGATGGCTTGCACTACCGTTGGCCGGACCTGCCCGGGCCTCAGCTGGAAACCCGCATCGAGCACAAGATGGCAGCGGTTCAGGCCTTTGCCCGCGCCAACCCCATCGACCGCCGCATCTTCAACACCGACAATGCGCGCTTCGGTATCGTGACCACCGGCAAAGCCTATCTGGACCTGATGGAAGCGCTGCAGCTGCTGGGTATCGATGCAGCACGTGCCAAAACGCTCGGTCTCGATATTTATAAGGTCGGTATGGTCTGGCCGCTGGAGCGCAAGGGCATTCTCGATTTCGTTCACGGCAAGGAAGAGGTGCTGGTGATCGAAGAGAAGCGTGGCATCATCGAAAGCCAGATCAAGGAGTACATGTCCGAGCCTGACCGCCCGGGAGAGGTGCTGATCACCGGCAAGCAGGATCAGAACGGTGAGCCACTGATTCCCTACGTGGGCGAACTGAGTCCGAAACTGCTGGCCGGTTATCTGGCCGCCCGTCTGGATCGCTTTTTCGGCGCCACATTCAGCAACGGACTTGAACAGATCAACTGCTCGCTGGGCATTACCGACCCGGGTGGCGTGCGTCGCATGCCGTACTTCTGCTCCGGCTGCCCGCACAACTCCTCTACCAAGGTCCCCGAGGGCAGCAAGGCGCTGGCCGGTATCGGCTGTCACTTCATGGCCTCCTGGATGGGACGCGACACCGAATCCCTGATTCAGATGGGCGGTGAAGGCGTCAACTGGATCGGCAAGAGCCGTTACACCGGCAACCCGCACGTGTTCCAGAACCTGGGCGAAGGCACCTACTTCCACTCCGGTTCCATGGCGATCCGTCAGGCGATTGCGGCCGGGATCAACATCACCTACAAGATCCTGTTCAACGACGCCGTCGCCATGACCGGCGGTCAGCCGGTAGACGGCCAGATCACTGTGGACGCCATCGCTAAGCAGGTATCGGCCGAAGGTGCCAAACGCGTGGTCGTCCTGAGCGACGAGCCGGAAAAATACAAGGGCCATGAGTCCCTGTTCCCGCAGGGCGTGACCTTCCACGACCGTTCCGAGCTGGATGCCGTACAGCGCGAGCTGCGCGAGATTCCGGGCTGTACCGTGCTGATCTACGATCAAACCTGTGCCGCCGAGAAACGCCGTCGCCGCAAGCGTGGCCAGTTCCCGGACCCGGCCAAGCGTGCCTTCATCAACCATCACGTCTGTGAAGGCTGTGGCGACTGTTCCACTCAGTCCAACTGCCTGTCCGTGATTCCGCGCGAGACCGAACTGGGACGCAAGCGCAAGATCGACCAGTCCTCCTGCAACAAGGACTTCTCCTGCGTCACCGGTTTTTGCCCGAGCTTCGTCACCATCGAAGGCGGCCAGCTGCGCAAGTCGAAGGGACTGGATCTGGGCGCCGAGCTGGAGCAGCGCCTGCATAACATCTCTCAGCCCACTGTTCCCGCACTGCAAGGCAGCTATGACCTGCTGGTCGGCGGCGTCGGCGGCACCGGTGTGGTCACTGTGGGCCAGCTGATCACCATGGCGGCCCATCTGGAATCCAAGGGCGCTTCGGTACTCGACTTCATGGGCTTTGCCCAGAAAGGCGGCACCGTGCTGAGCTATGTGCGCCTTGCACCATCACCGGACAGCCTGCATCAGGTGCGAATCGAGAACGGTCAGGCCGATGCCATGGTCGCCTGCGACATGGTCGTGGCCACCTCGCAGAAAGCGCTGAACGTGCTGCGCCCCAACCACACCCGCATCGTCGCCAACGAAGCCGAGTTGGCCACTGCCGACTACGTGCTCTACCGCGATGCCGACATGCAGGCCGACAAGCGACTGAAGCTGCTGCAGGATGCCGTGGGCCAGGACGCTTTCGATCAGCTGAATGCCAACCTGATCGCCGAAAAACTGCTGGGCGATACCGTGTTCTCTAACGTGATGATGCTTGGCTTCGCCTGGCAGAAAGGCTTGGTGCCTGTATCACTGGACGCCCTGATGCGGGCCATCGAACTCAATGGCGTGGCGATCGAGCGCAACAAACAGGCATTTGGCTGGGGACGTCTGGCGGTAACTGATCGTGACTACGTAATGTCGCTGCTCAGTGAAGAAGCCCGCGAAAAGACGATCACGCCTGAAAAAGAGACGCTGGAGCAATTGATCGAGCGTCGCATGAAACACCTGACGGCGTACCAGAACGCCGACTGGGCCGAACAGTATCGTGTACAGGTTGAACAGGTCCGCCTGGCCGAAACGGCGCTGGGACAGACAGATCTGCCCCTTACCCGCAGCGTGGCCCAGCAGCTGTTCCGGCTGATGTCGTACAAGGACGAGTATGAAGTTGCACGACTGTTCACCCAAACCGATTTCCTGCGAGAGATCGAGCAGACCTTTGATGGCGACTACCGTATCCACTTCCACCTGGCACCCCCACTGCTGAGCCGGAAGAAGGATGCTCGTGGTCGTCCAGCAAAACGCCAGTTCGGTCCGTGGATGCTGAGAGCCATGAACGTTCTCGCACCTTTGAAGGGGCTTCGTAACACAGCGTTCGACCCCTTCCGTTTTTCCGCCGATCGCAAGCTGGATCGTGCCCTGCTGGCGGAATACAGAGAGCTGCTTGGCCGTTTTGCCAAGGAGCTGAACGCATCCAACTACAGTTTTGCCCTTGAGCTGGCAGAACTGCCGTCCGAAATCCGCGGCTACGGCCCCGTGCGCGAGCAGGCAGCCGAGGGTGTCGCCCAGAAGCGCACGCTGCTGATGAAAGCATTCGAGACCGGACAGGCTACGCTGATCAAGCTGGCCAAAACCGAGGAGGAAGCCCATGTTTGAACAGCTGAAAACCCTGCCACAGGACCCGATTCTGGGGCTAATGAAGGCCTTTCGTGAAGACCCGAGAACCGACAAGGTAGACCTTGGAGTGGGCGTGTACCGGGACGAGGCCGGTCAAACACCGATCATGACTGCTGTACAGGCTGCCGAACGGCGTTTGCTCGGAACGGAAACCACCAAGGCCTACATCGGCCCGGCAGGTTCCGAAGGCTTCAATCAGCTGATCGGTCAGCTGATGCTGGGGGCTGGCCATAGCGCTCTGCGTGATGGCCGCGCCACCGTGGTACAGACGCCCGGTGGCTGTGGCGCCCTGCGGATGGCGGCCGAGTTTCTCAAATTGTGCCGACCGGACACCACTGTCTGGGTCAGCACCCCAACCTGGGCCAACCATATACCGCTGCTAGGCGGGGCTGGCCTGACTATTCGCGAATATCCCTATCTGGACCGCACCACCTTAAGTGTCGATTTCGATGCCATGATCTCGTGCCTGGAGCAGGCCGATAGCGGCGATGTGGTGCTCCTGCACGGCTGCTGTCATAATCCGTCCGGCGCAGATCTGGACGCCGATCAGTGGGCCGCTATCACGGACCTGATCGAGCGCAAGGGACTGCTGCCGTTTATCGATATGGCCTATCAGGGCCTGGGTGAAGGGCTGGAACAGGACGCACAAGGCGTTCGCCTGATGGCAGAGCGGCTGCCTGAGGTGATTGTTGCCTCGTCCTGCTCCAAGAACTTTGGCCTGTACCGGGAACGTACCGGTGCCCTGATGCTGATTGCCGCCACGCCCGCACAGGGTAAGGCGGCGGCCAGTCAGCTGCTGAGTGCGATCCGGTCGCACTACTCCATGCCGCCTTCGCATGGCGCAGCGGTGGTCGAGCTGATCCTCGACTCACCCGAGCTGGCACACCAGTGGCAAACAGAACTGGGCGCGATGTGTGATCGCATCCTGGATCTGCGCGCCGCCTTCAGCAAGGCACTGGCCCCGGCAGGTGACTTCAGCTTTATCGAACGGCAGCGTGGCATGTTCTCCTTCCTGGGGATTACGCCGCAACAGGTTCAGATCCTGCGCGAGGAGTTTGGCATCTACATGCTGGATTCCAGTCGGATCAATATTGCCGGTCTGTCCGCCACCACCCTGCCCCGCGTCAGCGAAGCGATCAGGGAGGTAAGTGGACGCACTGCCTAATTTGTTTTACCGGGCCTCGCTGCAACAACAGCGGGGCCTTTCAGTCAGCACCGGCCTCTGACCGATAACAATAACGAAACCGGAGAACTCACACCATGAGTCAAGCAACATCCAAAGCACACCAGCAGGCGGGCAGCCTCTGGTCGTCCCGCATGGCCTTTATTCTGGCCGCCGTCGGCTCGGCCGTTGGCCTTGGCAACATCTGGAAATTCCCCTACATCACCGGCGAAAACGGCGGCGGCGCCTTTGTTCTGGTGTACCTTGCCTGCATCGCCATCGTTGGCATTCCCGTCCTGATCGCGGAAGTGATGATCGGCCGTCGCGGCGGTCAAAGTCCGGTGGCGAGCATGCGCGAGCTGACCACCACCGAGGGCACTCGGAAAGGCTGGCGGTTGATCGGCTGGAACGGCATTGTGGCCTCCTTCCTTGTCCTGTCCTTCTATTCCGTCATCGGTGGCTGGGCACTGGTCTACGTCTTTAAGGCTGCATCAGGCATGTTTACCGGTGCCGATGCCGATGCCATCGGCGGCACATTTGGCGGCATGCTCGCCAGCGCAACAGATCTGTTGCTTTGGCACAGCGTGTTCATGGCGATCGTGATTTTCATTGTGGGTCGCGGTATTCGCTCCGGCATGGAAAGAGCGATCAACACCCTGATGCCACTGCTGTTCGTACTGCTGTTCATCATGGTGGGCTACGCCATGACCACCGGCAAGTTCGGTGAAGCGGTCAGCTTCATGTTCTCGCCCGACTTCAGCAAACTCACCACTGAAGGGGTGCTCACCGCGCTGGGCCACGCGGCCTTTACCCTGAGCATCGGTATTGGCGTTATGATGGCCTACGGCTCCTACCTGCCACAGAAGGTCAATATTGCGCGTACTGCCATGACCATTGCGGTATTGGATACAGGTGTCGCCCTGATGGCAGGCCTGGCCATTTTCCCGCTGGTGTTTGCCAACGGGCTGGAACCTGGCGCAGGCCCCGGTCTGATCTTTGTCACCCTGCCGCTGGCATTTGGCCAGATGAGCGGCGGTGTAATCTTCGGCACCCTGTTCTTCGCCCTGTTGCTGGTGGCCGCACTGACATCCGCCATCTCCATGCTGGAGCCCGTGGTTGAATGGCTCGAAGAACATAAGGGCATCAGCCGTGCCAAGAGCGCTTTGGGCGGTGGCCTGGCAATCTGGCTGGTCGGTATCGGTACCGTACTGTCATTCAACAACTTGGCTGATTTCCATCCACTGGCCTTCATCCCATTCTTTGAAGGCAAAACCATTTTTGACCTGCTCGACTTCCTAGTCTCCAACCTGATGATGCCACTGGGCGGTCTCGCCATCGCGCTGTTTGCCGGTTGGGCCATGAAGCGCCAGGGACTGGATCAGGAGATCGGCTTGAAAGGCGGTGTTTACAGCGCATTCATGTTCGTACTGCGTTTCCTGACTCCGGCAGGGATTGCGGTGGTGTTCCTGTATAATCTGATCTGATCTGATCTGATACTGGATCACCTTGCGTCACCCAAGCCGGCCGGTTTCTGACCCGCCGGCTTTTCTTTGTGCAAAGATGTAACAACCGTTACAGACCAGGCATGGGCAGATTAGAATAAAGCTGTTGTCCATGAAGAACAGGAACTCTCGATGACCGCGTCTCAACCCTCTGCGTATGAGTCAGCCTCAGTGCGCTGGCTCACGCTGATCAGCATCTGTGTCGCAACGTTTCTGATGCCGTTGAACATGTCCTCCGTCAACGTCGCTCTTCCGGCCATTGCCGCGGATCTGAGCGCTGATGCGGTACTGGTCAGCTGGATTCCAACCATGAACCTGCTCGGTGCCATCGCCCTGCAGCTCCCGGCGGGTCGTATCGCTGACATGATCGGACGCAAGCGGGTATTCCTGAGCGGACTGCTGCTGTTTACTCTCAGCTCACTGGCGGTAATCATCATCGACAGCATCGGATGGTTGCTGTTGGTGCGTCTGCTGCAGGGGATCTCTGGTGCCATGATTTTCGGCACCGGTATGGCTATTGTGTCACAGGTCTTTGCTAATCACGGTCGCGGTATGGCCCTGGGGTTAACGTCCACATCGGTCTATCTGGGGCTGACCTGCGGGCCACCCATCGGCGGCTGGCTGACAGAATGGTGGGACTGGCACGCCGTGTTTCTGGCACCACTGCCGCTTGCCGTGATCTGTGCCCTTCTGGTCTGGCGTCATGTGAGTGAAACCGAGCGGCAGGTGGATGAGCGGCTGGACTGGATCGGCAGCCTGCTGTTTATCGCGGCCTCAAGCCTGTTTTTTGTTGGCCTGGCAGAGCTGCCCACCATCAACGGCGGCCTGCTGGCACTGTGTGGTCTGCTATTGCTGGCCGGGTTTGTGTATCAGCAGGAACACTCATCTCACCCACTGATTCGTCTGCGGCGCATGGTGCAGAACAAGATCTTTTTCCGCTCCATTCAGGCCTGCTTCTTCATGTATGCCGCCAACTATCCGCTGCAGTTCCTGCTCAGTCTGTATCTGCAGTATATCCGCGGACTGTCGCCGGCCGAGGCCGGTCAGCTGATGCTGCTGCAGGCAATGATGATGGCGCTGCTGGCACCTTTTGCCGGTCGCCTTTCGGACCATTTTGAACCTCGAATACCGGCCACTCTGGGCTGCCTGATGTTTGCAGCTGGCTTTCTTATACTGGCTATGCTGGATCAGGACAGTGGCAATATGCACGTCATCATTGCGCTGCTGGTCATGGGTACCGGCTTTGGTCTGTTCTCGTCGCCCAATAACAACAGCGCCCTTAGTGCGGTACCCACTGAAAAGCTCAGCATCGGCTCCTCACTGCTGAATATCTCCCGCACGCTGGGCAACATGTTGGGGATGGCCGTTGTGGTATTCCTGTTCAACATTATGCTTGGCAATGAAAGGATTACACCGGAGCAGTATCCGGCCTTGATGAATCTGTTGAAGCTGGCGTTTGTATTGTGCTGTGGCTATGCCTTGATGGCCGGATGGCGGTCCTGGTCACGTGGCAAGGTCAGGTAGAAGCTGGTAGAAGCGAGGTCAATGAAGGGAAAAAGCCGGGGGCCGAGGCCCCCGGAAGCACTTCCGTAGCGTTGAACTTTGAAGTGAGATGATGAAAAAATCAGCCGCGGCTGATGTTGAGCAGTTGCGGAGCCGTGTATTCCAAAAGTCCTTCTTCGCCAAACTCCAGACCAAAACCGGACATCTTGCAGCCACCGAAGGGGCAGTGGGGCAAGACTTCAGCATGGTTGTTGATCCAGGCAGTACCACACTCAAGCCGTGATGCCACCTTGCGTGCCGCCTCGATATCGGTGCCCCAAACAGAGCCACCCAAACCGTTGACGTTATTGTTGGCACGGGCCACTGCATCGTCGATATCGCTGTAGCGAACCACCGGCAGTACCGGGCCAAACTGTTCTTCATCCACCAGACGCACGCCATCACTCAGGCCTGCAACGATGGTTGGCGGGTAGAAGTAACCGGCACCGGCCAGTGGAGCACCACCAGACAGAATCTGTCCACCCTGCGCTTTGGCATCTTCGACCAGCTCAGACACCAGGTCGAACTGTGCCTTGTTCTGTACCGGACCAAAGGTCACACCCTCGTCCAGCCCTGGGCCAACTTTCTGCTCGGATGCGATTTTGGCCAGACGCTGACATAGATCGTCATACTGAGATTCATGCACGTACAGACGCTTGAGCGCGGCGCAGGTCTGTCCCATGTTGAGGAATGCGGTCTGGAAGATGGCAGGCGCCACCTTGTCCAGGTCTGCATCCGGCAACACGATACCGGCATCGTTGCCACCCAGCTCAAGCGTCAGGCGCTTCAGGTTATCGGCCGCCTTGCGCATGATGTCCTGACCGGTCGGGGTGGAGCCGGTAAAGACGATCTTCTGAATGTTCGGGTGCGAGGTCATGGCACGGCCAATACCACCTTCGCCAGTAACAATATTGGCCACGCCCGCGGGCACCACCTGATTGATCAGCTCAACCAATTTCAGCGTGCTGAACGGCGTAAATGAGGACGGCTTGGACACAAAGGTGTTACCGGTGCGAATCGCCGGCATCAGGTGCCAAACCGCAATCATCAGCGGCCAGTTCCAGGGGGTGATCGATCCCACCACGCCCAGTGGCTTGCGGTGCAATTCAACCAGACGCTCAGGGCTGTCTTCGATCAGTTTGACCGGAATATCCAGATCTGCGGTATAGCGGGTCCAGCCGATGGCGCCGCCGACTTCCATCTGCGCCAGTGCCAGGGGCTTGCCCTGCTCAAGGGTCACCAACCGTGCCAGTTCTTCTGCATTGGCCTCGATCAGATCGGCAATCTTGTGCAGCATCGCCTTTCGCTCGGCATCGGGCGTGTGCTGGTAAGTCTTGAACGCTTCGGCAGCCGCCGCAACCGCCTGATCCACCTGCTCCGGCGAAGCAGCCGGACAATCCGCAAAGGCCTCTTCGGTCGCCGGATTGATCACCGGGAAGGCATCACGATCACCCTGTACCGCCTGACCGTTGATGAAGAGTGAAAATGTAGTCTGCATAAAAAATCCTTTGTCTACAGATGACACAGCCGATGCAGGCACCGGCTGTGTGTTGTTCAAATGCCTGGCATAAATCAGAACGGAACGATCGCAATCACCTGACCGTAGACGTTGGTGTCGTTACCACCCAATTGTGATCCGGCGCTGCTGTCAGGCTTGTAGAAGCCGACCAGCGGGCTCACGATCAGATTTGGTGTCACCACCCATTCGGCATAGAGATCCAGTTCCTGACCGTCCATGAAACCTGCATCGGTATCGCTGAAATTGAAGTACAGGGCGCCGACACTCAGCATCTCTGTGGGGTTGGCTTTCACACCTACATGGTGAACATCAGTTCCTGTGTTGAACGGACCGGCATAGTTGGCCGCCACTTCACCCTGGAACCAGGTGCCGTAACCACGGTTGAAGCCGAAGAACAACGGATCAAAGCCTTCGTCGAAGCTGGAATAGCGGTAGTTTACGCTCGGCGACCAAGGCATGTCGGCAAAGGTCCAGCCTGCTTCTACATACCAGGCATCACCATCTGCCTGAGAACTGTCGCCCTGATCCTGGGTGACGATTTCACCGGAAAGGAACAGGTTTTCAACACCGGCGTTGCCCTGATAGCGCAAGCTCAATGTCTGCTGTCCGTCACGATGTGTCGCGCCACCATTCATGACGTCCAGGCCCTCAATGTAGGCCACACCAAAGGTGCCTTCCGGCATCACATACTCGGCATTAATACCCGCGAGTTCCATTTTGGACTGAGCTACGTTGTCAGACTCCAGCCAGAACAGGTCGGCACGCATTCCTTCGGCACCGCCGACACGCACGATGGCAGTACGGTCAAACGCCTTGCGTGCGGCCAGCCAGTAGGCGCCGCCACGATCCAGCTCTGGTCCAAGTGCATCACCGAAGTTCAGCGCATCGCCATTGATCAGGAAGCCGTCACCAATGGAGAAATTCTGACGACCGAAAGAAAACTCCAGACCATCTTCACCCAATGCCGGGATCAGGCTGCCTGAGCGCCAGCCCACGTATGCATCTTCAAGATCCGTTTCACTTTCATCACCTGATGTGAAACCACCGGCATCACCATCGCCCCAGGTTGCCGAGCTGACCAGATTCAAACCACCAAATACACTGGCACCGGAGCTGTAGGCATGGCTGCCGGACAAGCCATACTTGATATAACCTTCCTGCCAGCTGGAACGACCCGGGTCGGTTTTAGCGCCCAAACCATAGCTCTCTTTGCTGGTAAAAACGCCGAATACCGCCTCGATATCGAGGTTCAGTTCGGTTCCGTTTTCGCTGTGAAGGGTATAGGCAGAAGCAGAAGCTGACAGGCCTGCCGCAACGGCAGCCGTCAGGAGGTATCCGGAAGTGCGACGGAAGATCTGATTTTTCATGGGCGTGATTCCTTGGGAACATGTCCGATAGCCGGACGTCCAGCTACCGTGTCTACGCTGTGTATTATTGTTAACGACACTAAGCGTAGAACGCCGCTGTAAACCAGTTTCGTGTTTATTGTGTGAACTTGTACCCTTTTGTAACAAGTTGTAAATATCAGGCCAGACCCAGGGATTTCATGCGTCGATACAACGTGGCACGGCTGATCCCCAGCTCGGTGGCGGCCGCCGTGACGTTGCCTTGCTGCTGCTCCAATGCCTGACGAATCAGTGCCTCCTGCGTTTCCTGCAATGTGCCACAAGGAGCGGGAGCGTGCACCAGTTCATCCAGGAATTCATCACTCAAGTGATCTTCACTCAGGCGGGTTTCTTCAGGCTCCATAAAGGCCAGTGCCACCTTCAGTACCATTTCCAGTTGACGCACGTTACCCGGCCAATGATATTCGGACAGTTGCTGCAGCAGCTGCGGCTCAATGCCAACTTCGGATCGGCCCAACTGACTCAGCAAGCGTTCACACAGACCTTTAAAATCGTTACGCTCACGCAGTGCCGGCAAGCGAACGCAAACACCGTTCAGACGGTAGTACAGATCCTCACGGAAACTGCCTTCTGCCACCATCTGTTTCAAATTACGGTGCGTCGCGCCAATCAGCGCAATATCCAGTACTACTTCCTCGGCGCCACCCAGCGGAGCCACCTTGCGGTCCTGCAGCACTCTCAGCAGGCGAGCCTGCAGTGACAGCGGCATATCCCCAATCTCGTCCAGAAACAGAGTCCCGCCATTCGCCTGCTGGAAGCGTCCAACCATGCCACCCTTGCGAGAACCCGTAAACGCCCCTTCCCGATAGCCAAACAGCTCGGATTCAATCAGCCCTTCAGGAATAGCGGCACAATTGACCGCTACAAAGGGCTCTCCTGCGCGGGCGCTGGTACGGTGCAAGGCTTGTGCTGCCACCTCCTTGCCACTGCCGGTCTCGCCACTGAGAAGCACCGGGATATCCTGGTCCAGCGCCTTTACAGCCATGGTCATGGAGCGCTGCAGCCTGGGTTCACCGGCCGCAAAGCACTCCAGCGGACGGGGCTGTCTATCTGCTGCAGGAGCAGTGCCGGGTTTGAGGTTGGGGGCCACCCCGGTAAGACGCTTAGGAAACTGCAGCAGCTCACAGAACAGTTCGCCCGCCCGGGTTTGCAAAGAGGCGATACGTTGGCGCATACAGGTGTTAAGCAAAACACCGATCTTTTCTCCCACCAGCTCATCCAGCGTCCGGTTGACGATCTGTTCACGGCTGCGGCCCAACAATTGACAGCCCTGCTCGTTGATGGCCAGCAGGCGACCTTCCTCATCCAGTGCCACCAATCCCTGCCATGCCGAGCGCAAATACTGCTGGCGGGTATGAAAAGCCAGTACGATCTGATTCTGGTACTGACCCGCGAACAAACGCCCCTCGATACTGCGGGCAGCCAGCTGTACGACTCCCAGTGTATCCTGAGGCTGGCTGTTGCGGCCGATGCGTGTCAGATCCAATACACCAATCAGTTGACCGCTCGCATCAATCAGGGGGGAAGAGGTACAGGAAAAGTGGGATACGGTATCGAGAAAGTGCTCTTCCTCGTTGATCAGAATGGGACGACTTCTATGACGGCGGTACCGATGGCGTTGGTACCCCGGTGTGTTTCACTCCAGGAAACACCCTGACGCAATGCCAACTGCCGTGAGGGTGTGATGATGTCATCACTGCCTTCAAGCGCCAGAATGCGGGCATCCGCATTGGCCAGCATGATCAGCCCCTGGTCACCAAACTGGTGCGCCAGCTGCTCTATTTCGGGCATGGCCGCATGAATAAGCAGCTCGTGTTGCTGACGAAAACCCTTCAGGTCGTTGACCTCATCGATCAACTGCTGCGACTGACTGGAGTTGGTCAGCCCTGCATCAAGGCTGCGCCGCCAAGAAGCTTCAATTTCATCACGCAGATAACCACAGGGGAGTTCTCCCTCCTGCTGCAGCCGCTCACGGGCAACGCGGGCGGCATGAACGGGATCACTGATCAGATCCTGACGTAAACGGGGTGCCATGTTTCCGGCCTCTTTATTGTTATTTTCCGGATATACTATCGACATAAATTGTCACTCCTGTATACGCCAAAGACAGTCGAGGCGCAAACCTCTCGCCGCTCTCTTACTGTCATAAAGCAATATACAGGCCAGTGTTCACAGGAGCCCCCATGAACCGTTTAATGCTTGTCTTTATCGTCCTTTTCATCAATGGCTGCGCGACGGTCCCATCCGATTTGCGCTCAGGGCCTGATCAGGCTCTATTGCCGTTTTCTGAGGCCTCTACCGTAATAACTCATGGCCAAGCCGCCCGCTGGGGTGGCGAGATTGCCCATGTCAGCAACCTGCAGCAGGATAGCCAGCTGGAGGTGGTTCAGTTTTCACTCAATGCCAGCGGTCGTCCGCTGAAAACGGATAAAAGCGGTGGTCGCTTCAGAATTCTGGTACCCGGCTTTATCGACCCGGCCATTTATGCACCCGGTCGACTGGTGACCGCATTGGGCTCCTTTAGCGGCATCAAGCAGGGCAAGGTCGGCGAGCAGGAGTATGCGTTCCCGACACTGGAATCAGAACAGATACACCTTTGGCCCGAAATCAAGGATCCGCCGGTGCATTGTGACTGTGATCCGTTTTTCAGCAGCCCCTTCATGATGCGGCCCATTATTGTCGTGCCTGCAAAGTAGCTCAGGCAGGGCGGTTTCCCGCCCTGCCCTTCAGCTGCATCCGTTCCCAACCTCGATCAGAACGGTACGATTGCAATCACCTGGCCGTAGACATTGGTGTCGTCTGTGCCGATCTGGCTGCCGCCATTGGCGCTGCTGTTATCAGGCGTATAGAAACCGATCAGCGGGCTTATGATCAGGTTGGGCGTAACCACCCACTCGGCATAAAGATCCAGTTCCTGTCCGTCCAGGGCTCCGGAGCCCCCAGCGGTATCACTGAAATCAAAAAACAGTGCGCCAATACTCAGCATCTCGGTTGGACTGGCTTTTATCCCGATATGATGGACATCGGTATCCGAATTGAAGGGGCCTGCATAGTTGGCAGCCACCTCACCCTGGAACCAGGTGCCGTAACCTCGGTTGAAACCGAAGAACAGCGGATCAAAGCCTTCGTCGAAGGTGGCGTAACGGTAGTTCACGCTCGGTGACCAGGGCATGTCAGCAAAGGTCCAGCCCGCTTCCATATACCAGGCATCACCATCCTTGCGCGTATTGTCGCCCTGATCCTGAGTCACGAACTCGCCGGACAGAAACAGGTTCTCAACACCTGCGTTGCCCTGATAGCGCAGACTCAAAGTTTGCTGACCGTCACGGTGGGTTAACGCCATTACATTCGGGTCTGCGTATTTTTCATTTACATCAAGACCTTCGATGTAAGCAACACCGAAAGTACCTTCAGGCATCACATACTCGGCGTTGATACCCGCCAGCTCGGTCATCGCCTGTGCCGGGTTGTCGGACTCGATCCAAAACAGGTCGGCTCGCAAGCCTTCGGCACCGCCGATACGCACGATAGCGGTGCGGTCAAACGCCTTGCGCGCTGCCAGCCAGTACGCGCCACCACGGTCAAAATCGTAGCCACCCCCATTGAGCGCGTCACCCAGGTTCAGGGCATCGCCATTGATCAGGAAACCATCGCCAATGGAGAAGTTCTGGCGGCCGAATGAGAACTCCAGACCATCATCACCCAATGCCGAGATCAGACTGCCGGAGCGCCAGCCCACATAGGCATCTTCGAGATCCGTTTCGCTTTCATTGCCCGTGGTAAAGCCGCCGGCATCACCGTCACCCCAGGTGCCTGAACTCACCAGATTGAGGCCTCCATAAACACTGGCCCCTGACGGGTAGGCATGGCTGCCGGAGAAACCATACTTGATGTAGCCCTCCTGCCAGTCGGAACCGCCGCCTTCAGTTTTGGCACCCAGCCCATAGTTTTCTTCACTGGTGAAGACACCGAACACCGCTTCAATATCAAGGTTCAGCTCAGTGCCATTTTCACTGTGAAGCGTGTAGGCCGACGCGTGCGCCGACATCAGTGCAGCCACCGTGGCCGCGAGGATTGTCTTTGTCATTCTGCAGTACTCCTGATACTCCTGTCTTTTGGCACCGGAAAAGGGCCCGGACTTGCGTCCGGGCAAACCCGGTCAGGCCATGAGTGCAGACAGGGGAATGATGAAATCAGCGGATGAAAACCTGTGAAGTGGAGATCGCCATATCGCCACCGGGCAGCTGGATGTTGCCCAGCTTTTCCATGCTGTCGGCATCGTAGATTGCTACGTCATTGAACGTGCCGCCCAAATAGATCTTGGAACCTTCGTGGTTGATGGCAACACAGTAGTAGGAATGATCCAGCTCGGCGGCGGCGATCAGCTCCTTTTTCTCGATGTCATATTTGGCCAGACGGTTAAGTACGCCAAACACCAGGTTCGGGTCCTTGGGCGAGCGCACGCCACTGAAATAGATCTCGGTGATCGGACCAAAATCCGTTGTCTCGGTCTCACCGGTTTCAAGGTTGATATTCATGAAACCATAGATCCAGTCAGCCGTGTCCAGGTTGTAGCTTTCATCCTGAAACTTCGCAGTGGTGTAGAGGATGGTGAAATCCTTGGACGGGGCCTGTATCGGCCAGGCGTTCAGGACATCCGGTGGTGCATAGAGCGGACGCTCCCAATTGCGGCTGGGAATGGCAACTCCGACCTCACCGGTGTTCACATCCACCTTGTAGATGTCGGCCCCGGCCATGTAGAGCGTACCATCGGCACCGGTCTGCATTACGGTCACCTGTCGCGGTGACGGAAAGGTACGAACCGGTTTGGCATCAAGCCCCGCACTGGTGTCGTATACCGCCAGGCGAGCCGGCTGAACGCGATAGTGGTCGCGGTTCAGCATGGTGGGGTTCTGTACTGCATACAGCTCCGAACCATCCGGGCTCAATGTAAACGAGAAGATCGACTTGGTACGTTCGTTCTTCTGCAATGACATTTTGGCATGGAAGGTAATGTCACAGTTGTCCAGATTAATGCCATAGATATCCTCATAGCGGTTGTTGAGGATATAGGCTGTTTTTCCATCCGGGGCCATCTGAGTCACGCCAGGGCCAAATGCATCCGGCAGATCGCAGCTCTTGTAGAGGCTGTCGCTCTGCAGGTCGACCACATGCATGTTGTTGGGGTAGTTGGCCACGATCATGTATTCGTTGCCTTCCTTGAGTGCCGGCCCCTTGGCCAGCACGGCACCGGACAGCGTGGTGCCCAACACCAGTGCCGCCGCCGGGATCAGAGATGTAAATCGCTTGTTGTCCATTATCAGGTCACCCTCGGCTTAGTTCTTGTCTTTCGGGAACACGGTACCCAGGTTGCGCCAGTCATCTTTCGAGTTCATGGCGTCCTTGTTCCAATCCGGGTAGGTATTCATCATGTCCGGCACCTGTGCAGGCCACCAGCAGGGGTCTGCACAGCCATACAAATCGGCTTCCATCGGCTGGCACAGCGAGGTTACGCCGCCAAAGGCATCGATCTCCCAGCCCGGGTCGGTAGTGGCGGTACAGCCTGCCAGTGAACTCATGGCCACGACCTCTTCCACACTGTCGTCGGCCACGGCCTGAGTGAGTAGCTGGGCCTTGTTGTTGATCGCTTTGAGATGTTTCATATCAGTGCGCCCTCCGCGGCGAGATGTACTGGTCTATGAAGGCGGGGTTGGCCGCCATGATGCGGCTGTAGACTTCGATGCCGAAGTCGACCCAGTCTCGCATCAGGTCGCAATAGTGATAGGTTGGATGTGTAGGGTCCCCGTAGCGGGCATAGCTTTCGTGATAGCAGCCGCCTGAACACAGGTTGCGGATACGACAGCTGGCACAGCCGGTATCGGTTCGATCCAGCCGCTTGGAGAGAAAGTCCCCCAGCTCCACCTGCTGGACACCGGTTTTCACATTGCCAAACGTCGGCATGTCGGACCCAGTGAACCGATGGCAAAGATTGAGTTCCCCCTCATGATCCACCGCCAGCATTTTCAGGCCGGCGCCACAGGGCAGGGCCTTTTTATGGCCTTCGTGCAGGTCGGTGATTAGCTGATGCATGTTGGAGAAACCGATATTTCGGTGCTCCAGTGCCGCATCGAGATAGCGCTGACCAAGGCGTTTCATGCCGGCAAACACTTCGATCAACTCTTCTGAACTGAGGTTATAGCTGCTGATGTCGCCAGAGGTAACCGGTGCAAAGCCCACCTCGGAAAAGCCCATCTCGTTGAACAGGTGATCCCAGATCCGCTCCACCTCTGTGGTGCCACGGGTCAGCGTGACACGCGCTCCGATGGGACGTGAGTCGTACCGCTCCAGCAGCCTCAACGCCTTGCGACGCACAACATCGTAAGTACCCTGGCCACCCACGGTGATACGGTTCTTGTCATGAATCGCCTTGGGGCCATCCATGCTGACCGACAGACCGAAACGATGGGCATTGAGCCAGTCGATGATCTCATCGGTCAGCAGTGTGGCATTGGTGGTCATGACGAAATCGAGCTGTTTGCCCAGTTCGGCAAAGCGGCGCTCGCAGTAGTCCACCATCGCTTCAATCAGCGGCCGGTTGCTCAGCGGCTCACCGCCAAAGAACACCACCGTGTAGCGTTCTTCGTCGGGTGATTCGCGCAGCAGCATCTCCACCGAATCAATTGCAGTCTGCAGCTCCATCTTGCGACCGGCGGACGGGATATCCAGGTCTTCCTTGTAGCAGTAGGTACAGCTGAGGTTGCAGCCAGTATTGACGTTCAGTACCACGGTTGTGAGTGGAAACTGATCAACCCGGCGGGTACCGATTTCATCCGTCAGCGGCCGGCCATCATTGACCAGCTCCAGCGCCAGCAGCTCTCGCACCGTTTCGGTAATCTCCTGCTCCGTGAAACGGTTGCTCAGCTCGGCCACCAGCGCTTCGGCGGAGTGTTCCTGTCCGCGCAGCCGATCGAGAATGTCCGACGTCAGGTTGTCCAGCGCAAACAGCGAACTGGACGGTATGTGGAACAACATGCGGGTATCCCCGACCTGCACTTCATGCAGGTTGTGTTCCACCAGATTGAGTACAGCGCCCATGTCTGTTCTCCCCTGTTAGGTTGCCATCCGGATGCCTGCAGGCATCCCCCCTTCTCTGCCATCAGGCATTTGTCAGGGGATCGGAGGGTTGTTCCAGCGCTGCACCGTCACAATCATCTGCCCTTCGGCATTGTGTGTGTCACCGCCATCCATCACCGTTGCCTGTACTTTCAGGTTACCGGCGTTGTTGGTCATCATGCGTCGCTCAGGATTGGGACCCGCAGCGGCTGGCGTGAATACACCAGTATCCGGGTTCATCTGGCCGGTAAAGCGAACATCCCCATCAGCCTCGGCCACTTCATCAAATGGCGCCACTGCCCATTGCGCAGGCATCATGCCGATGCGGTAGTCATCGTCGGTACCGGGCTTGCCGTCCGGCCCAACGGCCCAGGCTTCAGCTTCAAAACGCGCCTCCACTTTCGGTGTTGAGCTGCCATTACCACCCACACGGGCCACGGCAAACTCCGGCACCACTTTCACCTGAGCGATGCGATCATAGACAGCAAAGCGCCCGCCCTGAGCGTCGCCCACACTCACCTCATGAATGCCCGAGGCGGCCTCGGATGCTCTGGCACGTACCTTGATCAGGCTGTCGCTTTCACTGATCACCTCGATAACATCAATGCCCTGGCCCAATACCGGCATGCCCTTAAGACCTGTACCGATAATGCTGACCTCAGCTTCGTTGCCCGCCCTGATGTAAGCCGGCTGCAGTGCCAGTACCCGGCTGTTGCCATCGGCACGCGCCGCTACCACATCAGCCCCCACTTCATCGTGATCACGCAGGAACATGCGACCTTCCAGCTGCCCATTGCGCAGCGCAAACACCTGTCGCATGGCGCGCCCATCGATCTCAAGATCCGCACGCCACTCATAGCCGGTATACACCACCGCCATGCCCTGCCCCTGAATGGGAGCGCCGTCGTCATACTGGCCACTGAGGCTGACCTGATACTGATCATTACCCTCTGCAGGCGTGACCTGCATCTCGGCATGGAAGGCTCCTCGACCCGGCATATGGCCGACCAGTGTCCAGCCACCGCTGACCGGCGCCGCCGGCTGCTGCTGCCATTGATCCCAGGCTGCCGATTCCATAGGCAAGGCCTCAGCCAGATGCGGCACCATCTCATTCAGCGCAAGCTCGAACCAGTCCCGATCACGCGCCAGCGCCTGAAATTCGGTTGTAGGCCATTGGCCCAGATGGAAGTGCACCAGATGCTCCCACTCTTCAGCAGGCCGACGCTGCAGCAGCACACGTGCCCCCGAGTGACAGCGGGCACACATCTCGGTAAATTCCTGCGAATCGAACGCTTCAGATGTATTCAAACGACGCTCAAGTGCATAGCGAGCCCCTTCGGTTTCTTCCGGTGCCAGCCCCTGCCGGTCTGCCAGATATTTCACCAGCGTGCGCCGGTCTTCATCGCTGATCTGCAGGCCATGCATGATCTGCATGCGGGCAATCGTCATCAGCCAGCCTTCCGGCGTTTTGCGCTGATGGCTGATACGGCTCCACTGCTGATCAGCCTCTTGAGTGTGACATGCCAGACACTTGCTGCTGATAATCTGCTCGGCACTGTCGTTGGCCATGGCCGTCTGAGCACTCACCGCCAGCGCCAATGCCAGCAGCCCCCCGCCCAGCGGTTTCAGAGTTGTTGTATTCAAGGTCCGACCTCCTTCTGTGGTCATTGCAAGGGGCATCTGTCGGGACGCCCGTCGAGATCCAGGTCAATGTTGAGTCACAAAGGAGGTAGCACAGCCTGTGCCAAGTTCATCTTTTCAAAACAAAACAGTCACTTGAGTGAAATATTACGACTTTCGAACCCGTCAGCCAGGCAGCGTAATCTGTTTAATATCGCGACACCTGTTTCATCCTGAGACACACGCCCATTTTCGGGGCCTGACGCCGGAATAGCAGGCTGAATCAGATTCAGACAGCTGTCTCATTCTGCGACAGGCCACAACGGACAGCGCATGGGAATTTACAAACAAAACCTTTCAATTTCATTGAGTTAGGATTTAATCAAAACTGGCACAGCCATTGCGGTACAGGGGAGACAGACTCAACGACAACGATAAGAGGTTCACCATGACGGAGTTTGCCCTTCACTCTGATACTCAGTCCTTCATCAGCCGCCGCCACCCTCTGCTGATTGGCGATCAGCGCCCTGCCGGTTCCGAAGGCAGGGAGATTGATGTGATCAACCCCGCCACCGGTGAGTGCTTCACCAAAGTGGCCTGCGGCACCGCCGCTGATATTGATCAGGCCGTCGCAACGGCACGCCAGTCATTCGAGGACTCCAGCTGGAGCCGCATGACACCGGTCGAGCGCGAACGCCTGCTGTGGCGTTTTGCCGACCTGATCGACGCCAACGCCGACTCGCTGGCCGAGATCGAGTGTCTCGACAATGGCAAGAGCGTCGCCATCGCCAAGGGAGTGGATATCCAGCTGGCCGTAAACTTTCTGCGCTACATGGCCGGCTGGGCAACCAAAATCGAGGGCAGTTGTGTACAGCCATCGGTTCCCTTCATGCCCGGCGCGCAGTTCCACGGCTACACGCGGCGTGAGCCGGTTGGTGTCGTGGGTGCCATTGTGGCCTGGAACTTCCCGTTGCTGCTGGCCTGCTGGAAGCTTGGCCCGGCACTGGCGACCGGGTGCACGGTCGTACTGAAGCCGGCTGAAGATACCCCTCTGACCGCGTTACGCCTGGGTGAATTGGCACTGGAAGCAGGCTATCCGCCCGGAGTGTTGAACGTTGTCCCGGGACTCGGTGGTGATGCCGGTGCAGCCCTGTCTTCGCACCCTGATGTCGACAAGCTCACTTTCACCGGCTCGACCGGTGTCGGCAAGCTGATCGGCAAGGCCGCCATGGACCACATGACGCGGGTTACCCTTGAGCTGGGCGGCAAGTCACCCACCATCGTGCTGGATGATGCCGATCCGCAGGAGGCCGCCGCAGGGGCCGCCAATGCGATCTTCTTTAATCAGGGGCAGGTGTGCTGTGCCGGTTCGCGCCTGTATGTGCAGCGTAAGCTGTTCGACAATCTGGTGGCGGATATCACCGATATCGCAGGTAGGATTCGTCTGGGTAACGGACTGGACCCGAACACCGAAATGGGGCCACTGGTTTCCGCCGTGCAGCAGCAGCGGGTACAGGGTTTTATCGAAAAAGGGCTGGCCGAGGGTGCCAGAATCACCACTGGTGGTGATCGTCAGGGGCCCGGCTTCTTCATCCAGCCCACGGTGGTGGTGGATGTGGATCAGCGTTCAACGCTGGTACAGGAGGAGATCTTCGGCCCGGTACTGGTGGCCATGCCGTTTGATGACATCGACGAGGCAGTCAGAATTGCCAATGACAGCCAGTATGGCCTCGGTGCCAGCATCTGGTCGAATAATCTGTCAGCGGTCCATCGCATGATTCCCCGTATCAAGTCCGGCAGCGTGTGGGTCAACTGTCACACCGCACTGGACCCATCGCTGCCGTTTGGCGGTTTCAAGCAATCCGGTCTCGGGCGGGAAATGGGCGCGGCCTGCATCGAGCACTACACCGAGATCAAGTCGGTATTGATGAAGGTGTAATCAGCCTTGCCGGTGGTAGCCAACCCCCTGCCGGCATCCCTCAGGCGCGGCGGTAGCTGCGGATGCTGAATTGCGGCTGGAAGCCCAGTTTGCGATACAGCGGCTCGCCAGCAGTTCGCACATCAATGCATATGCAATCCGCTGCCCCTGCAACTCAGGCGGTACTCCAACCTGATGCACCCCCATGATCGGTCCAGTGCGGTAGAGAATTGCTGTCGCAAGCGGTCTCCCCTCTCCCCATGCCCAGAGAACTTCCACGTCCGCCTGCCGACGCAGTTGGTCGATTACATCAACGTCCAGCCGGTAGCCAAATGCGCGTCCACACAGGTCCGACCACTGTCTGGCCTGTTGTCGGCTGTCGATCAGTCTGACGTCCAGCCGAACGCCGGCAGGTGGTGGTGTATAGGCCTCAAGCGGCAGTATCATCGCCAGCTGTTCAAGCCCCACTTCCAGCCCGTGTTGACTCAAAGCGCTTTCCAGAATTCGGCTGGACTCACCCGCATGCCAAACAGGAAACAGGTAGTGGGCCGGGATACACTCTATGGCACTCAGGCCATCGGCCGCTTGCCGGGCAGGGCTGCGCCAACACCGGTATGGCCATCGAGTCGAACAATGAAGCCCTCCCGCGGTTTGTGTAGCACCCATTAACTGCCAAAGGCTGATTAAATTATCGACATTGGCACGTTCAAGCTGCGTTTCCATCAGGTTTTCTCCCAGTAAATCAGGCTGACACCGGCCACCAGTACCAGTAAGCCCATCACGCGTGTCAGATTCATCGGTTTCACCGGCTGATCAAACCAGCCGAAGTGACTGGCAATCACGGCGAGTACAATTTGGCCGGTCAAGGCAAACGACATCATCGGCCCTACGCCCATACGCGGGATCAGAAAATAAAACATGCCCACACCAAAAGCGCTGATGATACCGCCTCCCCAAAGGTACAGAGGCACCGCCTGCAGGCGGTCCACGCTGGGCATGCCCGCACGCTGAAACACAACCACCAGCAGGGACACCAGACACGCTACCGCAAAAGCGACTCCTGTCCCCAGCATGGTGCTGCCCAACTCCACTCCAAGCCGGGCGTTGATGCCCGCTTGAATCGCAATGGCACCTCCGGCAGAAAGCGCCAGCCAAGGCATCAGACTACTCACGCCAGCACCCGGGTCATCACCTGCGCCGGCAAACGCACTTTCGGCAGGTCTGCGACTGTATCCTCGGCGTGGCGCACCCCCAGAGGACAGATCGCCACACTCCTCAACCCCTGATCGGCGAGCCCCAGCAGCGCATCATAGCCGGCAGCATCAAACCCGGTCATGGGACAGCTATCAATGCCCAGCAGTGCGGCACTGGTCAAACAGGTCCCCAGCGCCAGATATACCTGTTGGTCGGCCCAGTGTGATTTCTCCTGATCGGTCATATTGTTGAAATAGTCGCTCAGGTGCGCCTGAAAGTCCCGATACGCCTCGATATCGCCTCCCCGTTGCCGCGCCATGAGTTCGATATGCGCAGCCACAAAGGCTTCATCTATCCGTGTCACGGCGGCAAAGACCAGCAAATGGGAGGCGTGGACAACCTTATCCTGTCCCATGGAATAGGCCAGCAGATCAGTGCGCAGCTCAGGGTTGCTGATGACAAGAATACGGTAGGGCTGCAGACCAAAGGCGCCTGGGCTCAGGCGTGTCGCTTCCAGCAAGGGTTCCAGCTGTTCGGTGGTCAGTGTGATATTGGCAAACTGTTTAACGGCATAACGCCAGTTCAACGCATTCAAGGGGGACATAATCGACTCCAGTCTTGTGGGTCACATAGCGGGATGCCCGCTGACTGGGTCCAGATTACGCACGTCGGCCCTGCCCCTCATTTACATAGGTTGATCACTCAGGATTTTTTTCGAATCCGGCTTAGCTGGGTCGGTGTCACCCCTAGATGGGATGCGATGTGATACTGCGGCAGGCGTGTCAGCAGCTCGGGATACTCCCGTTGAAACGCCTGATATCGCTCGGCTGCATCCTGCTGTACCAGACGTATCTCGCGGGTATCCTTGTCCAGCAACCAATGCCTCTCAAGGTAGTGAATGTGGAACAGTTTAAGATCTTCACTGCGATACAGAAGATCGCGGAAGGCCTGAAAATTGATTTCGATGATGACCGAGTCTTCCAGCGCCTCTATCGAATGCAATGAGGGCTCCTGGCGCAGCAGAGCGGTCATTGACCCGGGGAAGCGGCCTTCTTGAAAGAAGTTCTTGTTAAATTCATTGCCTTTCTCATCCAGAACAAAGACCCGAAACAGCCCCTGACATACAAAGGCAAAGGAGCGCGGCACCTCACCCACCCGGCATATCTGCGTTTGCCTTGTAACCTGCCGGTAATGACAAATCTCCGTCAACGCCTGCCAGGTTTCATCCGATAGCGGATAATAGCCGGACATGACTTCGCGTAACTGGATAAATGCCTGTTTCTTATTCATTTTGCCCCCACCTGCTGACGCCGCAGTATACGCTGAAAGCCAGACGCTATTGGAAGGGCCGTAAATACAACCGGTAGTTCAGACCGGATGCACGGTTCGATCGCGCAGGCGGCTTCAGTTGGCAACCTGAACCCTGTTGCGACCGGATGATTTGGCTGCGTAAAGCGCATTATCTGCGCGGTGTATAAGGGTTTCGACGCGCATGTTGAGGTGTGGCCTGTTTGAGGCCACGCCAAGACTGATGCTGACATGTCCTGTCGGCCCATGAGCGTGTGGAATCCTCAACCCTGCCACAGCAGCCCTTAATTGCTCGGCGAGCTGTTTCGCATGGGAAAGATCCAGCCCCGGCAAAAGAACGATGAACTCTTCGCCCCCGTAACGCGCAATCATGTCACCGCTGCGCTTCAGCTGATCTGACATCACTTGTGCCACCTGGCGCAGGCAATCATCACCCGCCTGGTGCCCATAAGTATCATTAAAGCGCTTGAAGACATCGACGTCAGCCATCACGATGGCCAGCCTTGTGCCGTCGCGTAATGCCCGTCGCCACTCATGCTCAAGCTGTTGATCGAATGAGCGACGGTTGGGTATGCCGGTCAGAGCATCGGTTGTACTCAAACGCTCCAGCTCGGCATTCATCTTTTGCAAATGCATGTTCGCCTGCTCCAGCTGCTGCTCTGCCTGGCGACGAGCATCGACGAAAACCGCAAAGCTGGCCCCCATCGTGCTGATTTCATCACTGCCTGATTCAGGAACAGGCACCTGCTTACCCTGCAGATGTGCCTGCATTGCAGCATTGAGACGATTAATCCGGAGTACGATATGACGCCGGATATACATAATGGCACCGAACGTTATGGCGAGCAGAGTCAATGATGCCAGCAACAGTCCAAACAACGAACTGCGAATCAACTTCTGGTGGTCTGTAATGGCCTGTTGAGCCGACGCTTTCAGCTGCAGATGGTAGCCAAAACTTGCCCCTGTCAGCTTTTGGGCCAGTACCCGGGTTTCCCGCGCCGTTGCCAAACTTGCCCGCGACGCTTTCAATAACGGCCCTCGGCTCCTGAACGCTTCAGGCAATACTTCGGTAAGCTGACGGCGCAACTCGAGCAGTTTTTCATCTTCAAGTGGCAACAATGCCAGTTTCTGTAACGCTTGCTCACAAGCACGTTCCAGTTGTGCTACATGCCCCGGACGTTCAGCACTCAATGCAGACGAAGCGGCAACCAGTGCGGTCAGCGCATGACTGATAAAACGCTGCTGGTCAGGAGACTGCGCATCGAAGTCACTCAGCGGTAACCGTTGCTGTAATATGAATAGTGTGTCGATTAACTGAAGATGCTCGGTTTGTAGTTGTTTTTCCAGTTCAAGTTGCTGATCCAGCTGCCCCAGGCTCAGGAAAAACGGCTCCTGCCAACGATCAAGCTCTCTGTTTGCTGCCCTATCGGCATCGGCTGACGACGACAACTGCTGCAGTCGGTCACGTGCAGAGCGGTAAAGGCCTGCCAGATTCTCTGTCCGCTGACTGCCCGCACTGATAGAACGACGACTACCCACCATCATTTCAAACACTTCAGCAGCAATGATTTCTGCATCTCGGGTAAGTTCAGCTGCCGCCATGGCACGATCAAACTCACGATCTGCCAGGTTACTGAACCCCTGGTATTGCTGGAACATCACATAGCCAACAGCTGATACTGCCATCAGATACAATCCGAAAATTGTACCGATGATCAGCGTCAGTCGAGTACCTATGCTTGTGCGCGGTTGTCGCATAATGGCGCTGGGGCTCACAGAAACAGGGGAGCAAACAACAAGCCACCACGCGACCAAGGCTTGTTCACACCCTGCTCCATCCCAATAGCTGTATCAGGACCATAGTGACGCAGGTAGATTTCACTGTAGTTACCAACACTGGCTATCACATTGCGCGCCCAGTCATTTGGCAACCCCAACTGGCTTGCCAGATCATCTTGCCGCCCCAGCAGATTAAGAATCTCTTGATCCTCCGTGCTGTTCAAGACCTGATCAAGGTTGCTTTGGGTTATGCCCTTTTGATCGGCCAGAATGGTGGCGTTGACCACGGAACGGATAACACGCGCCCAGCGGGCTTCATCGTTCCGCACCATTGGGCCTATAGGTTCACGCGACAGTGTTTCAGACAAGATAATATAGTGCGCCGGATTATCCGCACGATTGGCACGATTGGTGGCCAAATTCATTCGGTCGGCACTGTAGGCGTCGCAATGCCCCCGAAAAAAACTGTCACCATTGGAAAACTGAACTTGCGCGTCAATACCTTGCTGTTCGAGTGCATTAACAAGGTTCTTGTGAGTTGATGTGTTTTCAGTCACGCAGACCGTTTTGCCCTGCAGGTCTGACAGCATTGAAATGCCACTGTTGGCACGTACCATTACGCCCTGGCTGTCAAAGAGATATACCGCCGGGAACACAACCTGATAGCGGTTTTCTCGACCCAATGTCCAGGTCGTGCTGTACATCACCACATCCGTCTGGCGCTGCTGCAGAGTGGTAAACCGTGTCGTGGCATCAACTTCCACATACTGCACCCGTTCGGGATCACCGAACAGCGCAGCCGCCGTGGCGCGGCAAAAATCAACATAAAAACCTTTCCAGGTTCCGTCCGTGTCGATGGCACTGCGACCGGGGTCATCCGGAAAAACACCACAGCGAATATCACCATGACGCATGACTTCATCCAACGTATCGGCATGCACCGATGACAGAAGCATGACATTCATGGCCATCACGATCAGATAACAACAAAACCGGCGAAGAATCGGCATACATGAACCCTTGGCGTTTGGCGCATAACAGCGATGCAGGTCATTCTACCTGCAGAGTTCAGCAGCACCAGCAAAAGTGTCACCGCCGTTCGTCTACAGGGGCTCCAGTGACCGCAACTGCCTGTCATGCAGTCGGTTCATCAGCACCAACGCCAGTATTGCGCCAGCCAACGCCCAAGCCATATCGGACTGGGTATCCCAGACATAGCCCTGAGTACCGAGAAACGCCTCGGCACCCTCCTCCGAGATCAGGGCTACCCACCACTCGATCAACTCGTAGAACGCACTGAACGCCAGACAAAAGCACACGATAAAAAAGTTGCGCCATGCCGCTGACGGGATCACCTTCAGCCGGATCAACAGCTCACGTGCAATCATTGCCGGCACTAGGCCCTGTACCAGATGGCCCACCTTGTCATAGTTATTCCGTTGCCAGTCGAACATTTCTCTGAGCAGGTCGAAGAGCGGCACCTTGGCATAGGTGTAGTGCCCACCGACCATCAAAATGATGCAGTGGAACAAAATCAGACTGTACAACAGCGGCGTAAGGGGGAATCGACGACGCGTACACAGCAAAATGAGGGCGCCAACAACGGCCGGCAGGACCTCCAGCGTCCAGGTCATGCGATCAGCCGGCTCCCACGCCGACCAGAACAAGACCGGCAAGAACACCAGCGCCCAGAGCGCGGGCCCCCGCCTGCCTGATGATTGGTGAACATGCGACATCCCACTCTCCTTGTCAGCCAGATACAACCTGTTCATCCAGTCAGTGCCGCCGATGGCGTCAATGGCAGGCCGCATCCACCTGGGCCAACTGCTCCTGGCTGAGTGTCTTCTGCGCGACTTCAAACAGCTCGCGTTCCTCGAAGTGAATATGTGCCTGGAGCAATTCACCAAAGGCCTTCAACTCTTCATAGCCACGCGTCTGTCCCGGCTGAAAGAAGTCACGCAGCTGCGCGTGCTCTCTTTCCAGCCGGTCTACCAGAGAGGTTTCACCGGCTTCTCTTAGTGGCTCAACCAGTGTTTCTTCCTCGATTTTGAAGTGCGGTTCCAGCACGTCACTGAAGTGCATGGTCACTTCTGCCCAAACCATTTTTGCAGGCTTGTACTCTTTCGCAGCCTGCATGGCCCGTTTTGCCAACACCAGCCCGTGGTGATGATCGCGGGAAAGGGATTTCAGCTCTTCGGCTCGTTTCATAACGCACCTGTCAAATCAATGACCGATTCCGAGACGGCGCCGTTCCATTCTGCGCAGAAATTCTTCCATGATCATGCGATAGAGGCTGTCCTTGAGATAGAGGTCCTCTACCCCGGAATCGATACTGGGATTATCGTTCACTTCGATCACCACCACCTTATCACCGGACTGTTTCAGGTCCACCCCATACAGGCCATCACCTATCAATTTGGTTGCCTTCAGCGCAGCTCTGACCACCTTCGCCGGCGCCTCATGCACCGGCAGGGTCTCGAAGCCACCCGATTCGGCCTGGCCGCTGCTGTGGTTATAGATCTGCCAGTGACCACGGGTCATCAGGTACTTGCAGGCATAGAGTGGCCTGTTGTTGAGAATGCCGATACGCCAATCGTATTCCGTGTACATGTACTCCTGCACCAGCACAATGGCCGACTGCTTGAAATACTCATCAGCCTGACGCAGCAGCTCCTCCGGCGAACTGACCTTGACCACTCCCTTTGAAAAAGCCCCATCAGGGATCTTCAGCACGCGCGGATAAGTCAGAGACTCAGCCAGTTCCTGCAGCTCCTTTTTACTGTCCTTGAACAGGAAGTGGGTCTCCGGCATCGCAACGCCATTGGTGGCCAGCAAGTCTGACAGATACACCTTGTTGCAGCAGCGCAGAATCGAAGTGGGGTCATCAAATACCACCAGCCCTTCATGTTCGGCCTTTTTGGCAAAGCGATAGGTGTGGTTGCTGATTGAAGTGGTTTCACGGATGAACAGGCCATCATATTCAGCCAAATGGCTGAAATCTTTCTTGCCGATCAGGCTGACATCGATGCCCAACTGACGCCCGGCACGGATGAAACGTTTGATTGCCATGGGATCGGAAGGTGGCAGTATCTCTTCACGATCCACCAGAATCGCCAGATCATACCGGTATTTGCGACGTGCAGTGGGCTTGCGCCACAGCTTGCGACTGAACGTATCGATGGCAGTGGCAAACAGATCCTCTTCAGCACTGTTAAGCTGTTTCAGACTACCCGCCTTCAATGTTTCGATCTGCCAGCTTTCCCCCTTGCGGAAGGTCAGATGCAGGATGGGGCAAGGAAAATGCTCGAAAATCTGCCGCGCCAGATCCTGCAAGGGGGCAAACAGGGTCTGCCCGAAGCAGATGGTCACTTCCAGCTGTCGATCAGCTTCCAGTTGCTGACGCAGCACCGCATCCTTACTGACCAGCTTGCCCAGCAGCTCGTTCAGATTCTTCATGTTCAGGCCGTAGACAGACTTGCGCCCCAGATCATTAATGGTCTGAATCGATGGAATCACTTTGTGGCCGCGCGCTTCAGCCAGCAGCGAGGTGTAGTAGCCGTAACTCAGATAGCGATAGTTGCGGCACAGGTTGATGATCTGAACCGGTGTGCGGTCCTTTCGACTGCCTTGCGCCAGGTACTCATGGGCACTCATCAACTGCTCGGCGGGATAGAACGCCTGCCAGTCCTCTTTTTTGTCTACAACAATTTTCAGTTTGGTCATGGTATTCCCTGCACGTGAACCTGAGTGTCACTATGGAATGCATTGTCCGGTTGCGCAATCAGGGACAAATAATATTTCTGCTTGCCACTGGCTCTACAGGCAGCTCCGGCAGTAGGCTAGAGGCATTCCCTTGAGTGGTAAGAGCCATGTCAGACAGTGTTCAGTTAAGCCCAGCCAGCCTGCAGGATCTGCCGGCACTGGTTGCGCTGGAAAACCAGACCTTCAGCGAAGATCGCATCAGCCGACGTCAGTTTCGCTGGATGCTCAAGCGCGGTCACTGTGCTCTGATTACCGCCAGTACTGAAACGATTGGCCTTGTGGGATATGTGCTGGTCCTGTTTCACCGCGGCACCTCGCTCGGACGTATTTATTCGCTGGCTGTAGACGATCGCATGCGTGGACAGGGTATCGCCCGTCAGCTGATGCAGGCGGCGGAGCAGGCCGCACTGGAGCATGACTGTCTTGCCTTGCGGTTGGAGGTGCGTACCGACAATGCCAGTGCCATCCAGTTGTATGAAAAGCTGGGCTACCGCCAGTTTGGACTGTATGAAGATTATTACGAGGATCACGCCCCTGCGCTCCGGCTCCAGAAGCGCCTGCTGGCCCTGACTACCCGCTCACCGGGGATGGTGCCCTGGTATGGCCAGACCCTGCCCTTTACCTGCGGCCCGGCCTCGTTGTTGATGGCGATGAAGGCTCTCGACCCGGCCATCGTAATGGACCGACGTCAGGAGCTTCAAATTTGGCGCGAAGCCACGTCCATTTTCATGACAACCGGTCACGGCGGCTGCGGCCCTCGAGGGCTGGCACTGGCGGCCTGGCGACGTGGCTTCGGGGCGGAACTGTATATCAACCGCGAAGGTCCCCTGTTCATTCACGGGGTCCGAACCGAACTGAAAAAGGAAGTCCTTGAGCTGGTGCATCAGGACTTCAAACAGCAAACCGAAACGGCTGGCATCATCGAGCATGCAGAAGAGGTCAGCCTGGAGGCCATCGAGCAGGCACTGTCAGCCGGTCGTTTTGTCCTGATGCTGATCAGCAGCTGGCGTTTCAGTCGGCAAAAGAGCCCGCACTGGGTGGTGCTGACCGGCATCGACAACCACTACGTGTATCTGCATGATCCGGAAGTGGATGAAGAGGATGACAAAACGCGGCTGGATATCCAGAACGTGCCGGTGCCCCGCAATCATTTCTGGCGCATGGCGCGCTTTGGCAAGGAAGGGCTGCGAACAGCGGTGATCATTTCAAAACAGGCCTCGGGTTGAGACTCAGTCCGTATCGGCGATCACCAGCGCGTTACGATTGCGGTGCTTGGCCTCATAGAGGGAGCGATCGACTCGTTCAACAAAGGCTTCAAGAGTTTCAATCGCACCGGGCAGGCAACTGCCCAAACCACAACTGAAGGTCAGCTGCTCGGAAATCGGGGAGTCGATGTGCGCAATACCTGCCTTGGCCAGCTGCTCATAACAGCGCTGTATCACTCTCTGCGCTGCCACACGGTCAGTCTGCGGCAGAACCAGGACAAATTCCTCGCCTCCGAAACGAGCCAGAAAATCACCACTGCGAATGGCAGCCTGTAACAGCTGTGCCACCTGCTTGAGGCATTCATCTCCCTGAAGATGACCATAGCAGTCATTGTATTGCTTGAAGTAATCGATATCGAAAATTGCCAATGACAGCGGCTGGTTGTGGCGCTGAGCCCGTTCCCATTCCTGTTCCAGAATCTGATCCAGATGGCGACGATTGGCCACGCCAGTCAGACCGTCGCGCAGTGAGAGCTCTTCCAGTTCCTTCTGCAGCCGCAGCAGCTCCTGTTCCGTGCGCTTGCGCTCACTGATGTCGAACATGAAGCCGACAAGGGCTTCGACCTCTCCGGCTTCGTCGCGCACCACATGCACCACATCACGAATCCAGACATAATCACCCGAGGCTGTCAGGGCCCGGTAGTCCGCCTCATGGTCTACACCACTTTGTGACTGTGATACACAGAAGTTGACCACCCATTCGCGATCATCCGGATGCATCCGTGTTGCCCAGTCGTCAACGCTGACCCAGCTTTCCTGACTCCAGCCCAGCAGAGGCTCTATTTGAGGGCCGATATAGGCAAACTGCAGGGTTTTCCAGTCGATTTTCCAGGGGATTGCCCGAGTTGATTCCAGTAGAGTCTTGTAGATACTGGCGTCCGTTTCCAGCGCCTGGCCAGCTGAGTCATCCGCTACTGACATGGCAATCTCCAACAGAATTCAGGTTTCATCACGATAATCGACTCTACCTTATACCTGCAACGGTAGGGAGTGTTCCAGTATAAAGGACTCGGCTGACAGACTGACGCGCCAAGCCAGCACTTCAACCCCCCGCGACATCGCCATGCGCAACAGTTCGCCATAGCGACCATCGATCTCGTCCGCCGGCCGGGCCGCTATAGCCCCTGTGTGCTGCACGCAGAAAAACAGCACGGCTCTATGGCCCTGCGCCACGACTTGCATCAGCGTTAGCAGGTGTTTCTGGCCACGCTCGGTGACTGAGTCGGGAAAAGCGATGATGCCATCATCGGGATCATCAGGCCCCGGCCCCAGCGTCACGTTTTTCACCTCAATAAAGGTATGTGGTTGCTTGCGCTCTCCCAGCGCCAGATCGAAGCGGCTGTCACCGAAGGTCACTTCTCGCTCAACACCGGTCAGCGGCGACAACTCGGGAATCCGACCTGCACGCACCGCCTCTTCCACCAATGCATTGGTGCGGCTGGTATTCACACCTGCCCAGTGACCGTGCGCGACCTGCAGCGCCTCCAGCGTGTGGCGATACTTGCGCTTGAGGTTGCCGCTGTCGGAAATCAGTGCAAGCTGCTCGACACCCGGCAACACGCAGTTTTTCATTGAGCCGGTATTGGGGCAATGCACCGTCATTTCACTGCCATCGGCACGGCGCACATCCGCCAGAAAACGCTTGTAACGGCGCAGCAGAGTCACGGCTTCAAGCGGGGGATCAAATCGCATCAATGTTTTGTCCTTGCAGAGATTCAATGTATGCAGGCACGAAAACGGGCCGAAGTTCCCAGCTACGAAGGAGAAATCAGATCAATAGGTAGTGTTCAGAATTCTGTGTCATTTCTTTAGACTGAACCGAAAAGGGATGACTCATGACTAAACCTACATTCGATATGGATGCCGCCCTTCAAGCCCTGCGTGAGGGCAAAGACCTCACCGGCAAAGACGGTATCCTGACCCCGTTGATCAAGCAACTCACCGAAGCCGCCATGCAAGGTGA
>NZ_JBEPQA010000016.1:0-93759 GCF_040547585.1 Marinobacterium sp. MBR-111 | reverse complement strand
ATCGCAGCCAGTGAGTCAAGGACAGCGTGTAGAACCGACACCACAGACATCGCAGCCAGTGAGTCAAGGACAGCGTGTAGAACCGACACCACAGATATCGCAGCCAGTGAGTCAAGGGCAGCGTGTAGAACCGACACCACAGATATCGCAGCAGGTACAGCAAGTAACGCAAACACAGCAGCAAATGGCGCAGTCACAGCAAGAGGTCAGTGCCGATCAGAAGCGTGCTGCCATGCGTTCGGACGCACAGGCAGCCAGCAGGGCCGAAGCGGTGCGGCAAAGTGAGGCCGTCCGTCAGAATGAAACGGCACATACTGTGCGAGCTACACCGGCACACCCGTTCCCAGGAGGGGGTGAACCAGCACAGCCTGCGATACCCGCATCGGTAATGCGTGCGCAGGCACAGTCGGGGGGCGCGACGGCAGGTGAGCGCGGAGCCACTGAAACCGTCCCGGCTGCGGGCATGGGCGCTGAAGTGAATGTCGATCCATTACGCCTTACCGAAACAGGTCAACCCGAAACCATTACACAACCCGGTGCCGAACAGTCGGCTCCGGAGCAGCCGCTTGTGAGCAGTGATTCGGCCGCTGATGAGGCGCGTCAGCCACTCAACCTGCAGCCGCAGAGCAGTTCCACTCAATCGGCAATCGGAGCAACGGCGTCAACATCATCTGATGGCGTGTTGGATGCCGCTGTTACGACTAATGGTGCGCAACGCTCCGGTCCTGATGTGGCTGGTGGGCGAGCTCAGGCTGAAATGGTGGCCAGTCGTGCAGACCAGGTAGTGCAGAGCGGCACCGGCAGTAACATGGGTGATGAGGAGGGGCGAGAGGAACAACCGCCTCAGCGGCAGGATTCACAGCAGGCCCAGGCTGCCGCCGGCAACCGTACGCAGAGTGTTGCGTCAGGAGGTGCCCTGCCACAGCAACCCTTTTCACTGGCTCAGCAACAGCTGCTCTCGCCCAACTGGGGGCGTGCGATGGGTGAGCGTGCGATTATGATGGCCCAGCACGGTCCGCGAACGGCCCAGATTCAGCTTGATCCGCCTGAGTTGGGTGCCATGCAGATTCGTATCCACATGCAGGGCGGCGATCAGGTCAGTGTCAGCTTCACCAGCCCCAATCCAATGGTTCGTGAGGCGCTGGAGCAGCAGATGCCACGTCTGCGCGAAATGTTTGCCGAGCAGGGACTCAATCTGCAAGATTCTTCAGTGGCGGACCAGTCCTCCCAGCAGCAATCCGGGCAGCACGAACAGGCGCGGCAGGGCCAGCCCGGTGGCCGTTATGGGCAGGGTGACGCGGGTCCGAACGAAGGGCTGACTTTGCATTCGGTCAAGGTCGGTCTGGTGGACTATTACGCCTGAGGCTTCAGCCCCAAAAACAGTGTGTTATATTAGTCTCCATCCAAGCGCATTAACGCTCGACCAGCGGAGGCACTGATGGCAGATAAAGAAGAAGCGGCGGATGACGAACAGGGAGCCAAGGGTTCCAAAAAGAAGTTAATCATCATACTCGTGGCCGTGACGCTCCTGTTGTTGGGTGGGGGTGGTGCCGCTGCATTCTTCCTGCTGTCGGGCGATGGCGGCTCCGATGGCGAAGCTCAGCAGGTTGAGGCGGTCAAGCGAGAGGCGATCTATACCAAGGTCCGTACGCTGGAGGGCAAGCCATCCTTTGTGGTAACCCTGCAGTCGTCTGATGGCAAGCGGCATTACATGCAGGCCTTTATCGAGGCCAAAAGTCGGGACCCGGTTGTGGATGAGGCACTGAAGCTGCATATGCCGTTGATCGTGGCACGTCTCAATGCTCTGTTCGCTACCCAGGCATTTGAAGAACTGCAGACGCTGGAAGGCAAACAGGCGCTGCGAACAGAAGCTACGGCGCTGGTGCAGTCGATTATGCAGGAAAAAATCGGCCAGCCCGGGGTCGAAACGATCCTCTTTACCAACTTTGTGATGCAGTAGGGTTATCCATGTCGGTCAAGGACCTGCTTTCACAGGATGAAATAGATGCGCTGTTGCACGGTGTTGATGACGGTGATGTCGAGACCGAAGACAATGCCGATGAGGATGCTGATGGCATAAGGCCATATGATCTGGCCAGCCATGAGCGTATCGTGCGTGGGCGAATGCCAACGCTCGAGATGATCAATGAGCGTTTTGCCCGCCACACTCGAATCAGTCTGTTTAATTTGTTGCGCCGCACCGCCGATGTGACCGTCGGTGGCATCCAGGTCATGAAGTACGGCGACTATATCCATACCCTTTATGTCCCCACCAGCATGAGCCTGGTCAAGGTGCATCCATTGCGGGGTACGGCGCTGTTCATCATGGATGCACGGTTGGTATTCAAACTGGTGGACCAGTTCTTTGGAGGGGATGGGCGGCATGCGAAGATCGAGGGGCGAGAGTTTACTCCCACCGAAACGCGCATTGTTCACAAAACCCTGCAGCAGCTGTTTCAGGATCTTAAGGATGCCTGGCGTTCAGTAGCCGAGCTGGAGTTTGAGCATATTGGTCATGAAGTAAATCCGGCCATGGCTAACGCCATCAACCCGACTGAAGTTGTGGTGGTGAGCTCGTTTCAGATCGACCTTGAAGGCGGCACCGGCGAACTCCATATTACCATGCCCTATTCAATGCTGGAGCCGATCCGCGAGCAACTTGTATCGGGCGTGCAGGCCAATGAGGAGAAGGGTGATGAGCGCTGGCTGACAGCATTGCGGCGTGACATCATGATGGCCACGCTGGAACTCGATCTGACCGTGGCCGAACGCGAGTTGACACTGCGTGATGTGATGCAGCTGGAAGCGGGCGATGTTATCCCGGTAGAAATGCCTGAAAATCTTGAGCTGAGAGCCAACGGCATCCCCATGTTTGAGTGCCAGCTGGGGACCTCGCGTGGTAATCTGGCGGTTAAAATCAAGGACCCCATCAAGCGGCCGGGTAGTGAGTAAACCGGCCGGCGGAGAGTGACCAAGGTGAGTGACGAGAACAACGATCAGGATCAACAGGCGCTGGCGGACGAGTGGGCCGCAGCGCTGGAACAGCAGACCGGTGATGCCGGTGTGGATACAGATGCTCTGCTGGATGATGTTCAGGCGCAGTCCGGGGGCGGGGCTCAAGGTGTCGAACTCGATGAGCTGAAGGATGAATCCACGCCGATTGCGGATCCCAAGCTGGATGTGATTCTGGATATTCCGGTACACCTGACGATGGAGGTGGGCGGTACGGAGATCGCCATTCGCAACCTTCTGCAGCTGAGTCAGGGATCGGTCATTGAGCTCGACCGTGTGGCGGGAGAGCCGCTGGATGTGAAAGTAAATGGTACCCTCATCGCGCACGGTGAAGTGGTCGTGGTGAATGACCGCTATGGTATTCGCCTGACCGACGTGATCAGTCCGCAGGAACGCATTCGGCGGCTTAAATGAGGGCTTTGCTTGCTCTGATGCTGTTGCCGACACTGGCATCGGCTGCTGAAGAGACCGGCAAGGCCAGTGCACGTGTCGATCTGCCGGACCCGCTGTCGTTGGGTGCTATAGGCCAGCTGCTGCTCGGGTTGGCGCTGGTGGTTGGGCTTATCCTGGTGTTGGCCTGGCTGGTCCGTCGAGTGAATGGTGCGCCGGCGCAGGGCAGGGGGATGAAAGTGCTGGCAGCGCTGCCGCTGGGGCAACGCGAACGTGCCGTGCTGGTTCAGATCGGGCAGGAGCAGATGTTGCTTGGCGTGGCGCCAGGTCGTGTAAGCTTGCTGGCACGGTTTGATGAACCTGTGCTGGATTCGGCAGAGCTGCGAGGGGCAGCCTTTGCCGATCGTTTGCAGCAAGTACTGGGGCGGGGGCAAAGCGGGTCATGAAATGCAGGCTGCTTCCCATGCTGTTATTGCCGCTGTTGATGCTGCCCTCCATGGCTGCAGTAGCTGAAACCGGCATTCCGGCCGTGACGCTGGTTACCGGCGAGGATGGAACCAGCAACTACAGCGTCACCATCCAGATCCTGGCATTGATGACGCTGCTGACGTTCCTGCCGGCCATGTTGATGATGATGACCTCATTTGCACGCATCATTATCGTATTTGCCATTCTGCGGCAGGCATTGGGTCTGCAACAGACACCTTCCAACCAGATCATCATCGGTCTGTCTCTATTCCTGACGCTGTTCATCATGTCGCCGGTGCTGGAAGAGGTGAATGTCCGCGCTGTGCAGCCGTATATGGCTGAAGAGCTGGGGCCGATGGAGGCCTTTGAAGCGGCAGGTGTCCCCTTTCATGAGTTCATGCTGAACCAGACTCGCGAGAGCGATCTGCAGCTGTTCATGCGGATCTCGGAAACGCCTCCAGTGGAAACGGCAGAAGAGATCCCGTTTACTATACTGATACCGGCGTTCGTTACCAGTGAGCTGAAAACCGCCTTTCAGATCGGTTTCATGCTGTTCATACCCTTTCTGGTGATCGACCTGGTGGTCGCCAGTGTACTGATGGCTATGGGTATGATGATGCTGTCTCCAATCATCATCTCTTTGCCATTCAAAATCATGTTGTTTGTATTGGTGGATGGCTGGGCCATGGTGATCGGTACGCTGGCCGCAAGTTTTGGTGTTTAGGGAGGTGTTATGGATCCAGGCATGACGCTTGACCTGTTCGGTCGCGCACTCTGGCTGGTGGTCATCATCGTCGCCGTCATTGTTGGCCCGGCACTGGCGGTCGGTTTGATCATATCGGTGTTTCAGGCCGCAACCCAGATCAACGAACAGACGCTGAGTTTTTTGCCCCGCCTGATTGTAACGCTGCTGGCGGTGATGTGGGCAGGTCCCTGGATCGTTACCAATATATCGGATCTGTTCAATTACCTGTTCATGAACATCCCCAGACTGATCTCCTAGGCCATGGAAATTACCCTGCTGCAGGTCGAGCAAATGGTCAGCAGTTTTCTTTGGCCTCTGTTCCGTGTTTCCTCCTTTTTCATGGCAATGCCGATCATCGGTACCCAGATGTTGCCGATGCGTTTGCGCCTTGGGCTGGCACTGGCGGTGACCGTTTTAATCGTGCCGGTGTTGCCCCCCATGCCTGAATTTGATGGCTTGTCGCTGCAGAACTGGATTGTGGTGGCTCAGCAGGTACTGATTGGTTCCTTGCTTGGCTTTTCAGCCAATATTCTGCTGCAGAGTTTTGTGGCTGGTGGCCAGATTATGGCAATGCAGATGGGGCTTGGCTTCGCCTCCATGACCGATCCGGCAAACGGTGTGAATACCGTTATCCTGTCCCAGATCTATCTGATGATGGTGATGATGCTGTTTCTGGGGATGAATGGCCATCTGGTGTTGATCGAAATTATGGTGGACAGTTTCGACGTCATTCCGGTAGGGCTGGAGGGTGTCAGTAAAATGACGCTATGGGAGATTGCCCATTGGGGAGGGTGGCTGTTCATGGCTGCGCTCATGATGTCACTACCGGCCGTCACGGCGTTGCTGGTGATCAATTTTGCCTTTGGCATCATGACCAAGGCGGCACCCCAGTTGAATATCTTTGCGATTGGCTTCCCTTTCACCATGCTGATGGGGGTGTTCATTGTCTGGGTCAGCCTTTCCGGTTTTTTCAGTCACTATCAGACATTCTCGGCCGAAGCGCTGGAGAATGTCAGCCAGCTTTTAAAAGCAGGGCGCTGATATGGCTGAAGAGACGGGTCAGGAAAAGACAGAACAACCCACGGAGAAGCGCATCAAGGATGCGCGACAAAAAGGTGATATTCCACGCTCACGTGAACTGGCCTCCACCGCATTGCTGTTGGCATCGGCAGCTGCCGCTATTCTGTTTGGCGGTAATGTGGCCGCCACCATGATAAGCATCATGCAGGAAAGTTTTACCCTCGATCGCCAAGATGTTTTTGATACAGCGCGCATGTTTACGCATCTGGGTGAGGCTCTGTATGAAGGGTTTTTCAGCCTGTGGGGGTTTTATCTGCTGACGTTGCTGGCGGCGCTGCTGAGCCCGATCGCTCTGGGTGGCTGGAATTTCAGCGGCCAGGCGATTCAGCCCAAGGGCAGTCGGATCAACCCGCTCAGCGGGCTCAAGCGGATGTTCTCGCTCAAGGCTCTGATTGAGCTGTTCAAGGCGCTGGCCAAGTTTCTATTGGTGGGGGCCTTTGCAATCATGGTTCTGTGGCTGGATCGGCCTGACCTGTTTGCACTTGCGAGAGAGGCAGTGGAGCCGGCCATTGCCCATTCACTGCAGATTCTGGGCTGGTCCTTTCTGGTGATGAGTTTGTCGTTGATTATCATCTCGTTGATTGATGTGCCGTTTCAGCTCTACGACTACAACAAGAAGCTGAAAATGACGCTGCAGGAAGTCAAGGATGAGATGAAGAACACCGAGGGTAAGCCCGAGGTCAAGGGGCGTATCCGTCAACTCCAGCGTGAAATTTCACAACGCAAGATGATGTCCGAAGTGCCTGAGGCCGATGTGGTGATCACCAACCCGACTCACTATGCCGTCGCGCTGAAGTATGATCAGGGTGGCAGTGGGGCGCCACGTGTGGTTGCCAAGGGGGTGGACTTTGTTGCCCTCAAGATCCGCGAGATCGCACAGGAGCATGATGTGCCGCTTTTGTCGGCTCCTCCACTGGCACGTGCACTCTATCATGCCACTGAGATTGGTGACGAGATTCCCGCCGGGCTCTACCAATCGGTTGCCCAGGTATTGGCTTATGTGTTTCAGCTCAAGCGCTATCGCAAACGGCTGGAGGAAGCGCCGGAGCCGTTGCGGGATGAAGATATCGATATCCCTGAAGAGTATCGCAAGGATCCGGATGAGTAGGTGGCTTGGCCTGTTTTTTGCATTTAACCCCTCTTGAAGTACGTTAAGCGTCAGAAAAGCAGCGTTTTTTCTCGGTATGTGGCCGGATTGATTCGGATTGCAGTGTTGTTGCTTTGGTTTGATGTTTTTTTGACGCATTCGGAGGAAGAGTGGAACGCCAAGTCGTCCTGAACAATATGCGAAGCCTGTCGCAGGGGAATCTGGGGATTCCGCTGCTGCTGCTTGTCGTGCTGGGCATGGTGGCGTTGCCTGTTCCTCCGTTCATGCTCGATGTGTTCTTCACCTTCAATATTGCTCTATCGATCGTGGTGTTGCTGGTGGCGATCTATGCCCTGCGGCCACTTGATTTCGGTGTGTTTCCAACCATTCTGCTGGCTGCGACCCTGCTGCGATTGGCTCTCAATGTGGCGTCAACTCGGGTGGTTCTGCTGTACGGCCATGAGGGAGGGGATGCTGCCGGTAAGGTGATCGAGGCCTTCGGGGATGTGATGGTTGGCGGCAACTATGTCGTCGGTATCATCGTGTTCCTTATTCTTGTGATCATCAACTTTGTGGTTGTGACCAAGGGTGCTGGCCGTATTTCCGAAGTGAGTGCTCGCTTTACCCTTGACGCAATGCCCGGCAAGCAGATGGCCATCGATGCCGATTTGAACGCGGGCCTGATTGGTCAGGAAGAGGCGCGTGATCGACGTCGAGAAGTAACGCAGGAAGCCGATTTCTACGGTGCCATGGATGGTGCCTCGAAGTTTGTGCGCGGGGATGCGGTGGCGGGTATCCTGATTTTGGTGATCAACCTGTTGGGTGGTCTGGGGATTGGCATGGTGCAGCACGGGCTGGATTTCAGTCTGGCCCTGCAATATTACTCACTGCTGACCATCGGTGACGGGCTGGTTGCACAGATCCCGTCGCTGTTGCTGTCCACTGCGGCTGCGGTGATGGTGACCCGTGCCAACTCCTCCGAAGCGATGGGGTCGCAGGTATTCCGTCAGATGTTCGCCTCACCACGTGCGTTGACTGTGGCAGCTGCCATACTCTTTATCATGGGTATTGTGCCCGGCATGCCGCACTTTGCTTTCCTGATGCTGGCGATGGCCGCAGCCGGTATTGCCTGGTGGATTCGGCGTCAGGAGCTGCAGAAGCTGGAACAGGCAAAGGCGGAAGAGGCCGAGGCACCAACAGACAGCAAACCAGCGGCGGAAGAACAGAAAGAGCTGGGCTGGGATGATGTGATGCCGGTGGACATGATCGGACTGGAAGTCGGCTACCGGCTGATTCCGATGGTGGACAAAATGCAGGGTGGGCAGTTGCTTGGGCGGATCAAGGGGGTGCGCAAGAAGCTGTCTCAGGATCTGGGCTTCCTGGTGCCGTCTGTGCATATTCGGGATAACCTGGACCTGTTGCCCGGCGCCTATCGCATTACATTGATGGGCGTTATAGCAGGTGAGGCGGAGATCTACCCCGACCGCGAACTGGCGATCAACCCGGGTCAGGTATTCGGAGAGCTGAAAGGGGTCAGCGTGCGTGACCCGGCGTTTGGTCTGGAGGCAGTCTGGATCGAAAAGAGCCATAAGGAGCACGCGCAAACACTGGGCTATACAGTAGTAGATGCAAGTACGGTGGTGGCGACCCATATCAATCAGGTGTTGCAAACCCACGCCCATGAGTTGCTGGGGCATGAGGAGGTACAGCAACTGCTTGATCTGCTGAGTAAGGCTTCGCCCAAGCTGGTGGAAGAGTTGGTACCGAAGAAACTGTCGATCAGTGCGTTGCTGAAGGTGTTGCAGAACCTGCTGATGGAACAGGTGCCGTTGAAGGATTTCCGCTCCATCGCCGAGGCGCTGGCCGAGGCGGTCAACCGGACACAGGATCCGCTGGCGTTAACTGCGGCCGTGAGGGTGGCTCTGTCACGTCTGATTGTGCAAACGGTCAATGGCTCGGAACCGGAGCTCGCTGTTATTACACTGGACCCGTCGCTGGAACAGATGTTGCTCGGATCCATGCAGCAGGGGCAGGACGAAGGGATGGTACTGGAGCCCGGTATGGCCGAGCGGTTGCAGCGCTCGCTGGGCGAGACCGCCCAGAAGCAGGAGATGTCCGGCAAGCCGTCCATCCTGTTGGTGGCAGCCCCGATTCGGCCGCTGATGGCCAAATTTGTACGTTATGGAGAACACCAGATTCATGTACTCTCCTATCAGGAGATCCCGGAGAACAAGAAAGTCACGATTGTGGCCACTGTGGGTGGACAAAATGGCTAGGGTTTGGCGGCTGGCGGCCGATAAGGGACGGGTATGAAGGTAAAACGCATATTTGCACCGGATATGCGCCAGGCAATGCGCCGGGTGCGTGACGAAATCGGCCCTGATGCCGTGATCATCTCCAACCACCGTGTAGCGGGTGGAGTTGAGGTTGTGGCCGCGCGTGAAGATGAATATGAGGCTGCTCAGGCAGAGCTCAAGCGCAGCCGCAGTCGTCGTCAGCCGCCCAATCGGGATGAGCAGATACGTATTCTTACCGGTGGGCACTCGCACCAATCGGAGCAGGCCAGTCGCAATGCGGCGCTTGAAGAGGAACTGAACCGTACCAGGGCTCGAATCGCCGAAGCCAGTCGACGCATCACCGAGCCGACGCCGGTAGCGGACCGCAGCGCAAATCGCCAGATCGATGACGAAGATGATGAAGATCTGCGCTCCATTCTTGAGTCGCTTCGTGCCCGCAACCGCCAGCGGGAAGTACCCTCTCCGCCTTCCCGTCAGGTTGAAACGCCCCGTCCCGCGTCACGACCTGTTGAGAGTGATACCCTGCCTGCGGATGACGATGCGTTGCTGAGTATGCAGCAGGAAATTCAAGAGCTGCGTAATATGCTGCAGCAGCAGGTGGCGCGTCCCGAACCGGCTGCGCCTGTGTTTGCCATGCCTGCCGCAGCCCCAGTGCAGGAAAGATCAGCTGTACACGCCCGCCTGGAGCAGCTGGGCCTCGGTTCACAGTTGGTACAGCAGCTGATGAGCGGTGTGGAGCCTGAGCTTGCCGCTGACAAGGCCTGGCGCAATGCGCTCGCTCGCCTTTCGGATGCTTTGCCGGTGCTGGGTGAAGAGCTGGTGGAGCGTGGCGGCATGATCGCCTTTGTCGGCCCTACCGGTGTCGGCAAAACCACCACCATCGGCAAGCTGGCTGCTCGTCATGTGCTGCAGCACGGCAGCTCCAGTGTGGCACTGGTTACCACGGACTGTTTCCGCATCGCGGCTCATGAGCAGCTGAAAACCTTTGGCCGTATTCTGGATGTGCCTGTTCGCGTGGTGGATGAAAACCATAGCCTGGAAGAAGTGCTGCAAAGTCTTCGCAACAAGCGTCTGGTGCTGATTGATACCGCTGGCATGAGTGCATCCGACCCACAGGGTCTGGTGCAGATGCAGATGCTTTCCAGTGTCACTGTTCGCCTGAAAAAGTTGCTGGTGCTGTCCTGCTCCAGTCAGCGCCAGTTGATGCGTAGTGCGTTCGACAACTATCGAGAGCTGGGTCTGAACGGTTGTGTGCTCAGCAAGACAGATGAGTCGGGCAGCCTGGGTGAGGCGCTTACGCTGGCAATCGAAAAGCAGCTGCCGATCGCCTATGTGACTGATGGGCAGAAAATTCCGGATGATATCGGTATCGCCAAGCGGCATGATCTGGTCAGCCGTGCCGTGGTGATTGCACAGAAATCGGGGGAGCATGATGCAGATCAAGCTTCCGGCAGTTCATTATTCAGGGCGGGTTGAGGAGTCATTTGATGAAGCAGACCCACCCGGTCAAGGTGATAGCAGTAACGGGCGGCAAGGGAGGCGTTGGCAAGACCAATGTGTCGGTCAATCTGGCCACCGCTCTCAGTGAAATGGGGCAGCGGGTGGTGCTGATGGATGCTGACCTGGGCCTTGCCAATGTAGACGTGATGCTCGGGCTGAGAGCGCAACGCAACATTTCGGATGTGCTTGCAGGCAACTGCAGTCTCAAGGAAGTTATGGTGCCGGCAGGGGATAATTTCTGGATAGTGCCGGCGGCTTCGGGGACGCAGGAAATGACGGCTCTAAGCGCCCATGAGCATGCAGAGTTGATCCACGCCTTTAACGACATTGCCGATGAGCTGGATGTATTGGTTATTGACACTGCGGCTGGAATCTCGGACTCGGTGGTCAGCTTTGTGCGTGCCGCTCAGGAGGTGCTGGTGGTGGTCTGTGATGAGCCTACTTCGATTACCGACGCCTATGCACTGATCAAGCTTTTGAATCGTGACTATCAGATGACACGCTTTCGAGTGTTGGCCAATATGGTCAGAACGGAATCCGAAGGACGTAATATGTTCAATAAACTGTTGACGGTGACCGACAGATTCCTGGATGTTACGCTTCAATACGTTGGCTCAATCCCTTATGATGAAACGGTGCGCAAGGCTGTACAGAGACAAAAGGCTGTTTTGAAAGCCTTTCCCAAGGACAAGGCCGCATTGGCCTATCGCCAGTTGGCGAACAAGGTGGACAGCTGGCCGGTCAGTTCCAGCCCACGTGGGCACCTTGAATTCTTTGTCGAGCGGCTCGTGCAGGGAGCGCGGGCACACTGAAAAGAAGCGTATATGTACAACGAACTGGAGTTTAAGTCAGGGCAGGAGCTGATCGAGGAGTACACCCCTCTGGTGCGCCGTATTGCGCATCATCTGCTGGCGCGCCTGCCGTCCCATGTTGTGCTGGACGACTTGCTTCAGGCGGGCATGATGGGGCTGCTCGAAGCTGCCAAACGTTACGACTCCAGCAAGGGTGCCAGTTTTGAAACCTATGCTGGTATTCGTATCCGCGGTGCCATTATCGATGAGGTACGGCGGGGTGACTGGACGCCAAGATCAGTACACCGTAATGGGCGCCGGGTCAGCGAAGCGATTGCCCAGGTTGAAAACCGGACCGGTCGTGATGCTACAGACGTAGAAGTTGCGACCGAAATGGGAATAGGGGTTGCCGAGTACCATGCCCTGCTGCAGGATTCACTCGACAGCCGCCTGTTCAGCTATGATCAGTTGACTGACAGCTCCGAAGAAACACCCTCGGAGCAGTTTGTTGCCTCTGATCCAGACCCTGGGCATGCCCATGAAGGGGAAGGATTCAGGCAGGCGCTGGCGCAGGCGATAGGTGTCTTGCCAGAGCGTGAGCGGCTTGTGCTGTCGCTGTATTATGATGAAGAGCTGAACCTTAAAGAGATAGGACAGATTCTTGGGGTGAGTGAGTCGCGCGTGAGCCAGATCCATAGCCAGGCTGCGCTGAGGCTCAGGGGCCGGCTAAGGGATTGGCGCTGACCGATTGTGGTCTGGAATAAGGACGACTCTTGAAGGTGTTTTCTGAACTGGGAGAAGTGTCTTGAAGAAAGACATCAAAATTCTCGTTGTGGATGATTTCTCCACAATGAGGCGCATCATAAAAAACCTGCTGCGGGACCTTGGTTTTACCAATGTCGACGAGGCTGACGACGGCAAGACGGCGTTGCCGATTCTCAAGCAGGGAGGTATCGACTTCCTCATTACCGACTGGAATATGCCGGAAATGACCGGTATAGACCTGCTCAAGGCAGTCCGAGCCGATCCTGCTCTGGCTTCCATTCCGGTACTGATGGTAACGGCAGAGGCCAAGCGCGAGCAGATTATTGCGGCAGCACAGGCCGGTGTGAACGGTTATGTCGTAAAACCGTTCACGGCCGCCGTGTTGAAAGAGAAGATCGACAAGATCTTCGAGCGTATCGAGGGTTAACCGGAAGCGGGGAAGGCAGATGGCAGCGCAAACGGCCAGTAAAGTGGACTTCAACGGCTTCGATGAGTTTCTGCGTAGCCGTGCCCAGGCACTGGTGTCCGAACTTGAGGCCGGCAACATGGCAGAGGCGATGGGGCTTATCAATGAGCTTCAGTTTGCCCGTCACCAGGTGTTCTATAACGAGGTCGGTCACCTGACGCGCGGCCTGCATGAGGCGATCAAGTCATTTTCCAGCGATGTCGGCGAAAAAATGCCGAGCGATGCGGAAAGTACGGTCTCGGCCATCGGTGATGCTTCAGATCGACTCAATTACGTGATTGAGCTCACTGAAAAAAATGCCCATGAAACCATGGATCGTGTGGATCGATCACTCAGCCTGGTTGATAAGCTGGATCAGCAGAGTGAACGTTTCAAGGATCTGCTGTTGCTGGTAGGGCAGCTTGAGGGTGAGTTCGAGGCATTGAACGGGGTTTATGATCGCACCTGCAGCCTCAAGGATCAGTCCGAGAAAACCATTACTGAACTGCGCACAACTTTGACTGATATCCTCGTCTCCCAGGGGGTTCAGGACATAACCGGTCAGTTGATCCGCCGAGTTATCACGCTGGTGACTCAAGTTGAGGGTCAGTTGGTCAAACTGATGGATATGGCGGCCAGAGTAGAACGGCTGAGCAGCCTGGAGAGTGCAGAGGATATAGCAGCCTCTGATGACAAGCCGGTACGCCGGAAGGGCCACGCGGCTGAACAAGAACAAAAACATGATCCTATCCGGGCGGAAGGGCCCCAGCTTCCGACAGGGAAAACAGATACGCTGTGTGATCAGGACGATGTTGATGACCTGCTTTCCAGCCTGGGATTTTGATAGGAGCTCCCTATGAGTTTGGATGTTGATCAGGAAATACTGGAAGACTTTCTCGTCGAAGCCGGCGAGATACTTGAGCAGCTGTCTGAGCAGCTTGTCGATCTTGAGCAGCGCCCCGATGACAAGGATCTGCTGAACGCAATCTTTCGCGGTTTCCATACCGTCAAGGGTGGTGCCGGCTTCCTGCAGCTGGAAGCGATGGTTGAATGCTGTCACAAGGCGGAAAACCTGTTTGACCTGCTGCGCAACGGTGAACTGAGTATCAGCTCCGAACTGATGGATGTGGTGTTGCAGGCACTTGATGCCGTCAATGCCATGTTTGAAGCGGTACGCGGTGGTGAAGAACCCCAGCATGCATCGCCTGCATTGCTGCAGCGTTTGCAGGACTTTGCTGAAGGGCGTGGTGAAACAGCACCGTCTGCACCGGCACCGGCAGCTGCCAGCACTCCAAAACCGGCAGAGCCTGTCCCCCAAGCATCAGCCCCTGTTAACCCAAACACACCGAACGATGAATTCGAGATGCTGCTGGGTGATCTGGCGGGCAGCCACCAGCAAAGTGAATCTGAGTCGGGTGGCGATGAGCTTATCACTGAAGACGAATTCGAGGCGTTGCTGGACGAGCTGCATGGCCCCGGCAAAGCGCCGAAAATTGAAGCGGCCGCGGCTGTACCGGCAACCAACAGCGATGGTGAATTGATCACCGACGATGAATTTGAAGCGCTGCTGGATGAACTTCAGTCCAGTGGCCAGGGTGCCTTTGCTCATATGCCGGATGCAGAGCAGGCCAAACCGGCCGCTGCATCCGTTGCGCCTGCGCCGGCCTCGGCTGAGCCACCGCCTCCCCCCTCTGCCGAGCCAGTCGCTACTGTTGCGGATGACGCCAAAGAAGTGAAAGGCAAACCCGCTGCTGGCAACAAGCCGGCAGCCGAAAGCAACGTTCGCGTTGATACCCGCCTGCTCGACAAGATCATGAATATGGTCGGTGAGCTGGTGCTGGTGCGTAACCGTCTGGTGCGCCTCGGCGGTGCCCGTGAAGATGAAGAGATGGGCAAGGCGCTGGGCACGCTGGATATGGTGACTGCCGACCTGCAAACCTCGGTCATGAAGACGCGCATGCAGCCGGTGAAGAAAGTGTTTGGCCGCTTCCCGCGCTTGATCCGTGACCTGTCGCGCAACCTCAAAAAAGAGGTTCGGCTCGAGCTGCGCGGTGAAGAAACCGACCTGGACAAAAACCTGGTGGAAGCCCTGGCGGATCCGTTGATCCACCTGGTGCGCAACTCGGTGGACCATGGCATAGAGCCGCCCGAGCAGCGTGCAGCCGTGGGCAAGCCGCGTGAAGGTAATGTCCTGCTGTCGGCCGAGCAGGAAGGTGACCACATTCTGCTGATCATTCAGGATGATGGCGCCGGTATGGACCCGGAAGTGCTGCGTAATCTGGCAGTGAAACGCGGCATGATGGATGTCGAGGCTGCGCGCCGCCTGACCGATCAGGAGTGTTTCAACCTGATCTTCCAGGCCGGTTTCTCCACCAAGACCGAAGTGTCCGATGTATCCGGTCGCGGTGTCGGCATGGACGTGGTGAAAACCAAGATCACCCAGCTCAACGGTACCCTCAGCATCGACTCGGTACTGGGACAGGGCACCCGGATTGCGATTCAGGTTCCGCTGACGCTGGCGATCATGCCGACGCTGATGGTGGTGCTGGAAGAGCAAGCCTTTGCCTTGCCGTTGGTCAACGTCAACGAAATCTTCAATCTGGACCTGACCAAAACCAATATTGTGGACGGACAGCAGGTGATCATCGTCCGCGATCAGGCTCTGCCGCTGTTCCATCTCAAGCGCTGGCTGGTGAAGGGGCATGAAAATGCACCGCTGCCGGATCAGGGCCATGTGGTCATCGTCAGTGTTGGTACCACCCGGGTTGGTTTTGTAGTGGATCAGCTGGTGGGTCAGGAAGAGGTCGTGATCAAACCGCTGGGCAGCATTCTGCACGGCACACCGGGTCTGTCAGGTGCCACGATTACGGGTGATGGTCGCATCGCGCTGATCATCGATATACCGAATCTGCTGAAGTATTACGCATCAACCTGATTCGGCAGGTGTGACTGAGGGAACGCTATGCCGGTAAAAGTGTTGATTGTCGATGACTCGGGTTTCTTTCGCCATCGCATCGAAGAGATGCTGAGCGATGATCCTCGAATGGAAGTTGTCGGTACGGCGGTAAATGGACGCGAAGCTGTCGAAAAGGTAAAGCAGCTGCGTCCTGATGTGGTCACCATGGATGTGGAGATGCCGCAGATGAACGGGATCGAAGCGGTCCGTATCATCATGCGAGAAGCACCTACCAACGTGTTGATGTTGTCTTCGCTTACCCATGAAGGTGCGCGTGTGACCCTGCAGGCACTCGAAGCAGGTGCTGCCGATTATCTGCCCAAGGATATTCGTGCCTGGATGGACAAGGGCAGCAATGTGCGCAGCCAGCTGATTGACCGGCTTGTCGCACTGGGGCGGAGTCGTCGTTTTCAGCGCAGCTCTGTTTTCGAGCGCGATTTTCCAGGCAAAGCCAAACCGGGCACCACCATGGTGTTCCGTCCGGATGATCCGGAGCCTCCATCTCGGCGCACTGCAACACCTGCACGTACAACGATGGCGGAACCAGCCCGTTCGTCAGTGTCTGGTGGTCTGAGTACGCGTCGTGAGCGTCCAGTGCCAGCCCCAACGGCTGCCCCTGCTACTGCGCGGGAGGTATCTGGCCCGGCCACGACACCGGCAGCACGGGTACGTTTTCCGGACTGCAAACTGGTGGTAATTGCCGCTTCCACCGGTGGTCCTGCCGCCCTGCAAAAGGTGCTGACGGCACTGCCCGCGAACTTTCCCTACCCCATTCTTCTGGTTCAACATATGCCAAAGACCTTTACCCAGGTATTTGCCGAGCGACTGAACCAGCAGTGTCATATCAGTGTCAAGGAAGCGGAAGACGGTGATCGGCTTCAGCCCGGACGTGCATTGCTTGCTCCGGGTGGGCTGCAAATGATCATTGATTCCAAGCAAACCGACCGGGTACGCATTCTGCCGGGTGACGAGCGTTTGACCTACAAACCCAGCGCCGATGTTACCTATGCCTCGGCAGCCAAAACCTATGGGGCGAAGGTGCTGGGCATCACGCTGACCGGGATGGGGGCGGATGGCTGCGATGGCTCGCGTCTGCTGAAGCAGGCCGGCTCGACCCAGTGGGCACAGAACCGTGAAAGCTGCACCATCTATGGAATGCCTCAGGCCGTCATCAATGCAGGACTGGCAGATGCAATACTTGATCTGGATGATATTGGCCCGTTACTGGCAGGGCGAGGTTCGCGCTGATGTGGGTGCTGCTGGGCCTGTTGCTCAGTACGGTCGCCATCCTGGGGGCCAACTACCTTGAAGGTGGCCAACTGCAGGAGCTGCTTAACCTGCCTGCTGCTCTCATCGTGCTGGGCGGGACCTGCGGTGCCGCGCTGGTACAAACACCCAAAAACCTGTTGCTGCGCACCCTGCATTTGGTGCGGCTGGCACTGAGCGACCCTCAGCCACATCATGCCGACGGGATCAGTCAGCTGGTGCATTGGTGTATCACGGCCCGTCGCAAAGGTTTGTTGGCGCTTGAGAACGAGCTGACGGGCGTTGACGATCCGCTGATACGAAACGGTTTGCAGTTGCTGGCTGACGGCAAGTCGGTTGAGTTGATCCGCGCCACTCTGGAGGTAGAGCTGGTGGCGCGTGAGCAGCGAGACTACCAGGCCGCTCGTGTTATCGAAAGCATGGGTGGGTATGCCCCGACCCTCGGTATCATCGGTGCCGTGCTGGGGTTGATTCAGGTGATGGTGAATCTTGAAGATCCTGCTCTGCTGGGTGCCGGCATAGCTACCGCTTTCGTGGCAACCATCTATGGTATTGCACTGGCCAACCTGCTACTGCTGCCACTGGCCGGTAAAATGCGCCAGATCATTGACAGTCGTAGCCTGTATCAGGAGATGATGCTCGAAGGGCTCTTGTTCATTGCGGAAGGACAGGGGCCAAAGAGCGTGCAGCTACGCCTGCAGGGTTACCTGGAGCGGTCAGATGCCAAGACGTCGCCGGCCTGAAGCTGACCTGCGAACAGATCGCTGGATGATTTCCTGGGCGGACTTTGTCACCCTGCTGTTTGCATTTTTTGTGGTGATGTATGGTTTGTCCAGCGTGCATGAAGAAAAGTATCGACAATTGGCGCAGTCCCTTTCCGAGGTGTTTCGGGCCGAGGGCGGTAGCCAGGTCGTATCGCCGGATGGCGGAGAGGGGCTGTTGCCTGGGCGTGGACAGCAAATGCAGGTTCCGCCGGTAACCGTGCAAGCACCGGATGCGGAGCAAACGCAGGCACTGGAGCAGTTGCAGCGTCAAGCTGAGGAGCAGTTCCGTGACTGGATTGAAGACGGCAGTGTACAAGTCACTGGCAACGCCTTGTGGATCGCCATTGAGCTGAATGCCAGTTTGCTGTTTGAAAGTGGCGACGCACTGCCGGTGATCGAGGCAGAGCCGCTGTTACAGCAGGTTGCTGCACTTGCTGCAGGCAGGGATAATCCCGTGCATGTGGAAGGCTTCACCGATAATCGGCCGATCAGTACTGACCGCTTTCCGTCCAATTGGGAGCTGTCTGCGGCCCGGGCAGCTGCGGTGGTCCGCATGCTGCAGTTACAGGGCGTTAACCCCGAACGAATGGCAGCGGTGGGTTACGGTGAGTACCAGCCTGCCTACAGTAACCGAACCGAAGAGGGGCGGCAGCGCAATCGGCGTCTGGTAATTGTGATCGCACGGGATGAGCGTGTCCGCCGCCTCGTACAGGCCTTTGGCAGTCAGCGAGTCAGTGAAGATGCGGTGCGTGCACTGTTGACCGCTGACGAGAACGAAGTGACAGGCGAGCCGCCTGCACTGGAACAGGTCGATACTGAGTCCGGTATTCTGTTTCGGCAGGCACGACCGGAGCAACAACAGGAACAATAACGATGCAGGTATGGGCAGTCTCAAATCAGAAAGGCGGGGTGGGCAAGACGACAACCGCTATCACCCTGGCAGGTCTGCTGGCAGAGGTCGGATATCGGGTGCTGCTGGTGGACCTGGATCCCCATGGCTCCATGACCAGCTATTTCCGCTATGACCCGGATGAGCTCGAACACAGCGTTTACGACCTGTTTGAGCAGATTCAGGTGGATTCCGAACGGGTGCATGGACTGATTCTCGACACATCCCATGAAAGCATCAAGCTCATACCCGCCTCTACCGCCCTGGCCACGCTGGAGCGAAAGGCTGTCGCCCAGGAGGGCATGGGACTGCAGGTGGCGAAAGCACTGCGACACCTGAAAGCCGAGTATGATTTTGTGATTATGGACAGCCCGCCGGTGTTGGGAGTGTTGATGGTCAATGCGTTGGCTGCCTGCAATCACCTGCTGGTGCCTGTCCAGACCGAGTTTCTGGCCCTTAAGGGGCTGGAACGAATGGTCAGAACCATTGAAATGATCAATCGTGCGCGCAAGAACAAGCTTGCCTATACCATTGTGCCCACTTTCTATGACCGTCGCACGCAGGCGTCCGTCAGTAGTCTTCGCGAGCTGCACCACCGCTACCCTGATCATATTTCCAATGCAGTTGTACCGGTTGATACCAAATTCAGAAATGCCAGCCTGAAGGGGCTGGTGCCGTCGTCACTCGATGCAGGTAGCCGTGGCGTGCACGCGTATGCGCGCCTCCTGCGCAGCCTGCTTGAACGGCGTAAACAGGGGTGAACTGATGGCAGACCAGAAAAAAGTTGTATTTGAGTACCTCGAGGCACTTTTGCAGGACCCTCAGGCTGACGAAGAGAAGGCTGTTGCAGAAGATAAAATGGAAACGGGTGCAGCGACTGCAGTTGAGCCCGATGCCGTTAATCCGCCGATAGCTGAAGACGAACAGCCAGCAGAGGATGAGTCTGTTGTAGATGAGTCTGTTATAGCAACGGAAGATGAAGAGGTTGAGGTCGTGCAACCGACGGTAGAGATCACGCCTGCCGATTCCGTTATACAGGAAAGCGAGCCATCATTGCCCGAACCCGAACCCGAACCCGAACCCGAACCCGAACCCGAGCCTGAGCCTGAGCCTGAGCCTGAGCCTGAGCCCGAATCCGAATCCGAACCGGAACCGGAGCCAGAGCCAGAGCCAGAGCCCGCTCTCGCACCTGAGCCCGTTATACCGAAGGTGGCTTCAGGTGAGGAGATGAATTGCATACTGCTCGATATGCACGGCCTGAAGCTGGCGGTACCGTTCGACTATGTGGAAGGGGCTCTGCAGCTGGAGTCGCTTTCACTGAGGCTTGATGGGCCGGAATGGGTCCTTGGCCGTTTCGGTGAAGAACCGGCCTGGACGCAGGTCGTGGACACTGCACGCTGGCTGATACCGGAGCGCTACAAACCGGAATACTCCAAGTATGCCGAGGTGATTATCCTGAAAGGCCGCCGTTGGGCCATTGCCTGTGATGAGTTGGTCAAGTCGATACGTGTCGATACCCGTCAGATCAACTGGCATCAGGACAAAAGTCACCGCTCATGGCTGCTGGGTACATACATGCCGGAGCGTTGTGCCATACTGGACATCGATCAACTGTTGCTTGAGTTTGAAGCCTGCAGTGTCTGAAGGCCGTGAACCGTTTAGACAGATGGGGTAGACTCACCGGCTGTGCGTGAACATTGCTAATGGGCTGGGACCGGGTGTGGCCGAATATACGTCGATACTGTTGCTTGTGCTGACACTGACAGCTGTTCTGTCAGCGGTGATCTGCGTCTATGTACTGGTGCGCATCAAGCGGCAGGAGCGGCAGCAGCAGGCGCTGATCAATGTACTGCGGAATGAAATTCGCGCCATGACCAACGGCTCGATCGGCATGGGCAAACGCCTGCTGGCGATAGAGCGTACGCTCAACATAACGGTTGAGAAACAGCAGGAGCTGGAGAACCGTGATCCGGGCGTGCTGGCCTACAATCAGGCCGCCAAGCTTATGGAAATGGGGGCGTCGGTGGATGATCTGGTGCGCAACTGCGGTATCGGTCGTCCCGAAGCGGAGCTTATGGCGTTGCTTCACCGCGAGCTTCACACGACTCAAATGTTGCCGGAACAACATCAACGTCACTAGATGTTGCTGCCCGACTGCTTGAGCCCGTAGGCGAAGGCAATCACTTCCGCGATGGCACGATACAGTGCCTCAGGTATTTCCTCACCCAATTCCAGACGAATCAATACCTCGATCAGCTCCGGGCTTTCATGGATATGTATGTCATGCTCCTGAGCTAGCGCCAGTATCTGCTCGGCGATCAGGCCTCTGCCCTTGGCCACTATCTTCGGTGCGGTCCCTTTTGCCTGGTCATAGCGCAGGGCTACGGCACTGCGTTTCGGGTTATGCTCGCTCATGTATGTACATCCACCAGTCGGCGCTGAACGTCAGTCAGCTCAGGTTGGCTTGGGCGCCCTTGGCGCGCCTGTAGCGTTTCAACCAGAAAACCCTTGCGATGCAAACCATCGCTGAAGTCGTCAAGACGGCGCTCAATCTGGCGCAGGGTGGAAGCCTGCTCGGCCCAGAGTTGCACTTGCAAGCGCCACTCCTCACTCAGGCTTAAACGAGCATCGACACTGCCGTGTTGTTCAAGATCAAAATGCAGAGCCACACCCCAAAGGGTCTCGACTTCACCGCCGCTGCTGCGCCTGCGCTGCTCGGTTATGGTCAGCTCAGCGTTATCGTGTTGATCTGCCTGACGGATCGGCAGGTCAAGGCGGTAGACACGTTCCTGAGTACCGTCTGGCTGGTCCTTCCACCCTTGCAAACTGCTGACCTGCTGGGTGGTGCTGCGAGCCTGAAGGGCGTCCACCAGACGTGTCATTTGCTGGCGTGCATCCGGCGGCAGCTGTTCCGCCGCTTTCAGCAGTTGGCCCAGTTGCTGCTTCAGGTCCGGCGTTGCGCCGCGCTCGGTGCCCCCCCCTTGAGCCAGTCTGGATTCGGTCAACAGGCCACCCTGCTGCAGGTTGCGCTGAATTGCCTGTTCGGCATCGGCACTGCCTGGGCTGACCGAGAACATGCTTAACATCGACTGCACCAGCTGGCCAATGGCCCCCTGACTGCGACCGGCCGGGCTTTGACTCAGCTGAACCAATTGGTTCAGGGCATCTCCAAACGGGATCTGGCGAGGCAATGCTTCGCGTAGTGCCAGTTGCATCTGCAGTTGTGCCGTGGCTTCCTGGGACGGGGCTGTGGGTACAGGGACTGGTTGCAGGTTAACCAGTTGTTCACTCACTCGAGTCAGGACCACCTGCTGCCCGCTGAGCAGGGGTTTGGGGCTGATCAGGTTGAGTGTCTGGTTGTTGAGATTAAGCCGGATCATATGGTTGTCGGCTTGTACCGGGACCTGTTTGCCAAGCGTTTGCAGTAGAGCCTGTCCCGTATGGCTGACGCTGGGCTGAGTAGTTGTTTGAGCTGTCTGGACAGCCGGGGAAGCAGATGTCGAAGCGCGCGCGGTACTGTCGGCTGGTGCCGTCTGAGTTTTGGCTGCGGTGTCGGGTGAAGTGGCCTGTGTGGTGGGTGCAGGCGCCACCGGGCGAGCCTCAGAACCTGCCGTTTGCGTCTGTGCTGCAGGGGGCTGGTTCGTCGGCGTGGTTGCTGAGGTGGCGGTACTGACCTGACTGACCGCGGATGACTGTAGCTGAGCCGAGTATACCTGCACCTGTGAGCTTATTGTCCCCGAGGGGGACATCTGTGTGGCCTGTGATGACGGTGTTGCCGAAGAAGGGGGCTGGCCTGTCACTGCACTGGCAGGTTGACGTGAACCGCTGGTTGCCTGCGCAGCAGGGCTTTCGCTGCGTGCAGGTGTTGGTGCATTGCCGGTCGGTTGTGTCCGACCCTGCAGCGAACTGTTGTTCCCGCTTGTGGTGGCTGCATTGCCTTGAGTTGCCCCTTGTGAGGTATTGCCACCGGGTGGTTGGGGATCGGCTGCGGTCGGTTTTGCAGCCGTTTCGGCTGTTCCTGCTCCTGTTCCTGTTCCGAGTTGAGGTTGAGGGTTGGTTACGCCGGCAGACTGACGTGAACCGCTGGTTGCCTGCGCAGCAGGGCTTTCGCTGCGTGCAGGTGTTGGTGCATTGCCGGTCGGTTGTGTCCGACCCTGCAGCGGACTGTTGTTCCCGCTTGTGGCGGGTGCATTGCCTTGAGTTGCCCCTTGTGAGGTATTGCCACCGGTGGGCTGGGGATAGGCTGCGGTCGGTTTGGCAGCCGTTTCGGCTGGCGCTGTTCCTGTTCCGGGTTGAGGTTGAGTGTTGGCTACGCTGTCAGGCTGACGTGAACCGATGATGGTTGCCTGCGCAGCGGGGCTTTCGCTGCGGGCAGGGGTTGGTGCATTCCCGGTCGGTTGAGTCTGGCCCCGCAGCGGACTGTTGTTCCCGCTTGTGGCGGCTGCATTGGCCCTTTGTGAGACATTGCCGCCGGGTGGCGGCTGGGGAGAGTCTGCGGTCGGTTTGGTAGCCGTTTCGGCTGGGGCTGTTCCTGTTCCGAGTTGAGGTTGAGGGTTGGCTACGCCGGCAGACTGACGTGAACCGCTGGTTGCCTGCGCAGCAGGGCTTTCGCTGCGTGCAGGTGTTGGTGCATTGCCGGTCGGTTGTGTCCGACCCTGCAGCGAACTGTTGTTCATGCTTGTGGCGGGTGCATTGCCTCGAGTAGCTCCTTGTGAGACATTGCCGCCGGGTGACGGCTGGATAGAGTCTGTGGTCGGTCTGGCAGCCGTTTCGGCTGGCGCTGCTCCTGTTCCGAGTTGAAGTTGAGGGTCGGCTACGCCGGCAGGCTGACGTGAACCGCTGATAGCCTGTGCAGCAGGGCTTTCGCTGCGGGCAGGAGTTGGCGCATTGCTGGTCGGCTGCGTCTGACCCTGCAGCGGACTGTTGTTCCCGCTTGTGGCGGGTGCATTGCCTTGAGTTGCCCCTTGTGAGGTATTGCCACCGGGTGGTTGGGGATAGGCGGCAGCCGGTTTGGCAGAAGTTTCGGCTGGCGTTGCTCCTGCTCCTGGTTGAGGGCTGGTTGCAGCGGCAGGCTGGCGTGGGATAAGGGGCTCAGACCCGGTTACCTGTGCATTTCGAGGCACGTTCAGGGGTAACAGCTGTTGCAGGCGAGCACCGTCGGATGAGGTTAACTGCAGTGTCATGCTGCTTTGCGCGGCCGGGGTGGTGTTTCCTTGAACGTTTGGCTGCGCTGGCGCGGGCAAACGAATCTGCAACTCGCCCGTGTTCCCCCGCTGCAGTACGATGCGATCTCCCTGTGCCAAAGGGGCCTGGGTAGTCAATTCCAGCAGGCGGCTGTTGACCTCCACCTGAATACGGAAAACAGCCGCGTTGCCCCCGCTGGCCGCTACGCTACGAACAGTCGCTGCCAGTTCACGCCCAGCCGCGGGCAGAAGACTGTCAGCACTGCCGCCCTTGCTGGTACCGGCTGCAGGTGTGGTGGAACTGGTGGTGGGTGTTAACACCGCATGACTCCCTGATATTGCATCTGGAACCTGACGATCAAGTCTCTATCTGTATATAATGGCGCCTTAATGTGCTATCGGCCAGCTCGGCGATTTTTGAAGGATAGAGGCTTGTCTGAACCCCTGCTCAAAGTAAGTCAGTTGTACTGTGAACGCGATGATCGGGTACTGTTCAGTCATCTTGATTTTGCGCTGTCTGCTGGCGAAATTGTTCAGATCGAAGGTCAGAATGGCAGCGGCAAGACTACGCTGCTGCGTATTCTCTGTGGTCTGTCACGCAATTATGAAGGTGAGATTCTCTGGCGGGGTGAGCCGGTTCAGGATGTGCGTGAGCAGTTTTGTCGTGAGATGCTCTATTTTGGTCACCAGGCAGGGGTCAAGGCGGTACTGACGCCTGAAGAAAACCTGCGCTGGTATGCTGCCCTGCAGCCCAATATTGCCGTAGCCGATATTCAGGCGGCTCTGGAGCGGGTGGGTCTGCGCGGTTACGAAGATGTTCCCTGTCATTCGCTTTCGGCCGGGCAAAATAGACGCGTCAGTCTGGCCAGATTGTATCTCAGCCGTGCACCACTTTGGATTCTGGACGAACCCTTTACTGCGATCGACAAGCAAGGGGTGGCAGCCAAGGAAAAACTGTTGCTTGAGCATGCCCGCCGAGGTGGTAGCGTGATTTTGACGACGCATCACAAGCTGGGCATCGAGGGGCCGGTACGTAAAATCAATCTTGATCAGCTGGCGGGAACTTCAGCATGAGCACAGGGACTAACCCCGAGAATATGCAGAAGGTGTCAGCGCTGGCGTTGTTTATGGCCACCATGCGGCGTGAGTTTCTACTCTCGTTCAGACGAAAAAGTGACCTGGCGAACCCGCTGATCTTTTTTCTCATGGTGGCAACGCTGTTCCCGCTGGGGGTGAGTCCTGAACCCGGTTTTCTGGCTCAGCTAGCACCCGGAGTTGTATGGGTGGCGGCCCTGCTGGCAACTCTGCTGTCGATGGATGCCCTGTTTCGCTCGGACTATGAGGACGGCTCGCTGGAACAGTTGCTGCTCAGCCCACAGCCGCTGTTTGTGGCGGTGTTGGCGAAAGTCAGTGCCCACTGGTGCATGACCGGGTTGGCACTGACCGTGATGGCGCCCCTGCTGGCCGTGATGCTGTTTTTGCCTGCTGAAGGGATGCCAGGGCTGATGTTGAGCCTGCTTTTGGGAACACCCACGCTCAGCTTGGTGGGGGCTATCGGTGCTGCTTTGACGGTGGGGCTGAAAAAGGGCGGTGTATTGATCTCACTGCTGGTCTTGCCGCTGTATATCCCGGTACTGATCTTTGGTTCCAGTGCTGTGCAGGCTGCCGTAACGGGGTTGCCGCTGGGAGGGTACCTCGCGCTTTTGGGCGCGCTGCTGGCACTTGCGCTGGCGCTTGCGCCACTGGCTATTGCGGCCGCATTGCGGATCTCAATCAGTAGTTAACAAGAAGAGAGACTATGGCTGACAAAAAATGGTTGCCGCGCTGGTTCTTCCAGCTTGCTTCACCTCGGTGGTGTTATCAGATCACCGGACGTCTATTGCCCTGGTTTCTGCTGGCAACCCTGATACTGCTGGCAGGGGGGACTGTCTGGTCGCTGTTGTTTGCCCCGGCAGACTATCAGCAGGGCAACAGTTTCCGCATCATCTATCTGCATGTCCCATCGGCCATTCTGGCGCAGTCGGCCTATATGTTGATGGCGGTAGCCGGAGCCATTGGTCTGATCTGGAAAATGAAGATGGCCGATATGGTACTCAAGTCGGCCGCACCGATCGGCGCCTCCATGGCAGTACTGGCGTTGGCCACCGGCGCAATCTGGGGTAAGCCCACCTGGGGCTCATGGTGGGTCTGGGATGCACGCCTGACCTCCATGCTGATTCTGCTGTTTCTCTACTTGGGCATAATGGCACTGAACTCTGCGATCGAAAACGAGTCAACTGCTGCTCAGGCATCGGCCGTGCTGGCGCTGGTCGGGGTGGTCAATATCCCGATTATCAAGTATTCGGTGGAGTGGTGGAATACGCTGCATCAGCCAGCCACGTTCAAACTGACAGAAAAACCGGCCATGCCGCCGGATATGTGGCTGCCGCTGCTGGTCATGGTGATTGGCTTTTACTGTTTTTTTGCAGTCAGCCTGATGCAGCGGCTGCGTAACGAAATAATCTGGCGCGAACGTCGTGCCAGTTGGGTTCGCGAACTACTGAATAAGCAGTGAGGTTCAGGTGAGTTTCAACAGTGTCTCCGAGTTTCTGGCCATGGGTGGACATGGTCTCTATGTTTGGCTCAGCTACGGTTTGGGGGCAGGCGTGATTGTAGCCAACCTGATCCTGCCGAAGTTGAGTCGTAACCGTCTGTTGGCGGAACAAAAACGCCGCCTGCGCCGGGAGGAAACCGCATGACCCCAAAACGCAAACAGCGTCTGATAATTGTGATGTTCATTCTGGTAGGTGTAAGCGTGTCCGTAGGGCTGACGCTTTTTGCACTGAACCAGAACATCAATCTGTTCTACTCACCCACCCAGATCGTCTCAGGTGAAGCGCCTCAAAATACACGTATTCGTGCCGGTGGGATGGTGGTGGATGGCAGTGTCAAACGTGATCCCGATTCACTGTTCGTGCAATTTGACATTACCGACTATGACAAGACAGTGACGGTTGAATACGTTGGCATCCTGCCGGACCTGTTCCGTGAAGGGCAGGGAATTGTGGCTCAGGGCACGCTGAATGAGCGTGGTGTCCTGAATGCGGCTGAAGTTCTGGCCAAGCATGATGAAAACTACATGCCCCCCGAAGTGGCCGAGGCGCTGGCGAAGGCTGGTAAAATGCCGATGCCTGAGGGACAGGAGTTCAATAAATGATCTTTCCCGAACTGGGTGAATATGCACTGATTCTTGCACTGTGCCTGTCAGTATTGTTGACCGTGGTGCCGATGGTCGGCGCGACCCGCGGTAATGCTCTCTGGATGGGATTTGCCCGTCCTCTGAGCAAGGGTATGTTTCTGTTCACGCTGTTCAGCTTTTTGTGTCTGGGCTGGGCCTTTCTGGATAATGACTTCTCCGTTGTCTATGTAGCTAACAACTCCAATACGGCGCTGCCCTGGTATTATCGTCTTAGCGCCGTCTGGGGTGGCCATGAAGGCTCCCTGCTGCTGTGGGCGCTGATTCTTTCGGGCTGGACCGTAGCCGTAGCGATAAAAAGCCGCGACCTTCCACCGGACATCATTGCCCGCGTGCTGGCGGTAATGGGGTTGATATCGGTCGGTTTTTATCTGTTTATCCTGTTTACTTCCAGCCCGTTTGAACGCTATCTGCCTGGTTTTCCGCAGGAAGGTGCAGACCTTAATCCTCTGCTGCAGGATTTTGGCCTTATCGTCCATCCGCCCATGCTGTACATGGGTTATGTGGGCTTTGCGGTTTCCTTCGCTTTTGCCATTGCGGCCCTACTCAGTGGGCGGCTTGATGCGGCATGGGCGCGCTGGTCACGTCCCTGGACGTCCGTTGCCTGGGCTTTTCTGACCCTTGGTATCGCTCTGGGCAGCTGGTGGGCCTACTACGAGCTAGGCTGGGGAGGCTGGTGGTTCTGGGATCCGGTTGAAAACGCATCCCTCATGCCGTGGCTGGTGGGTACCGCACTGATGCACAGCCTGGCCGTGACCGAAAAACGCGGTGTATTCAAAAGCTGGACCGTACTGCTTGCGATCTTCACCTTCTCGTTGAGTCTGCTGGGTACCTTCCTTGTACGCTCCGGTGTACTGACATCGGTACATGCTTTTGCTTCCGACCCTGAGCGTGGACTGTTCATTCTGATTATGCTGGCGATTGTCATTGGCGGCTCGCTCTTGTTGTATGCACTGCGTGCCGGTCAGATGAAGAGTGAATCAAGCTTTGGCCTGATGTCCCGTGAAAGCATGTTGCTGGTCAATAACGTACTGCTGGTTGTTGTCTGTGCAATGGTACTGCTGGGTACAATCTACCCGTTGATCGTTGATGCACTGGGGTTGGGCAAACTGTCTGTTGGCCCCCCCTATTTCAATGCTTTGTTCAACCCCTTGATGGCGATCCTGATGCTGGCGATGGGGGTCGGCGCCGTCAGCCGCTGGAAGCAGACATCCATGTCAATGATGGTGCAGCAGCTCTGGCTGCCGGGTGTGTTGGCGCTGGTGCTGGGAGCGGGCAGTGCCTGGCTCTATGCCGGTGAGTTGAAGCCCTGGGTAGTGCTGGGGCTGGTGCTGTCCTGGTGGGTAGTGCTGGCCGGCTTGCGTGATCTGTACAACCGCCTGCGTCACCGCCGCGAGAAGCTGAAGGGCTTGTCGAAGCAGACTCGCAGCTACTACGGCATGGTGCTGGCGCATGTGGGAGTGGCCGTTACGGTGGTGGGGGTTTCTCTGGTGTCGGTGTACACCGAGCAGCGCGATCTTCGAATGCAGCCGGGTGATACCCTGAGTTTCCGTGATTACACCTTTGTGTTTGAAGGAAGTAAGCACGTGGAAGGCCCTAATTTTACCTCCGACCAGGGGCAGATCAGGGTGCTGCACAAGGGCGAACCCTATGGATTCATGAAGCCTGAGAAACGACTCTATACCGCGCGTGGCAATGTAATGACCGAAGCCGCGATTGATCCCGGGTTTACCCGTGACCTGTATGTGGCCTTGGGCGAGCCGCTCGAAAATGGCGCCTGGGCTGTGCGCATGCAGTACAAGCCCTATGTACGCTGGCTTTGGCTTGGCGGGCTGTTGATGACGGCGGGTGGCCTGTTGGCCGCTTCCGATCCGCGCTACCGTAAGCGTTTGCGCCCGGCAGCGGCGCTGGCTGATGCATGAGGATTTGAGATGAATAACCGCAAGATTCTGGTTTTTGTTCCACTGCTGGTTTTCATCCTGCTTGGCGTGTTTCTTTGGGTCGGGCTGTATCTTGACCCCCGTGAGCTGCCTTCCGAGCTGGCAAAAAACAAGCGTCCTGTACCGCAGTTCAGTCTGCCGTCGGTCACGGACCCCGAGCGGACTCTGACGGAAGCGGACCTGACCGGTGAAGTCGCCCTGCTCAATGTATGGGCGACCTGGTGTCCGACCTGCAAGGAGGAACATGATTTCCTGAATATGCTTGCACTGGAGCAGGGTGTGACCATATACGGCGTCAACTACAAGGATGATCCTGCGAAGGCCCGTGAATGGCTGCGTCGCTACAAGGATCCATACCGGGCTGTCGTGCTGGATCAGAATGGCTCACTGGGCCTGGACCTGGGGGTCTACGGTGCACCTGAAACCTATGTGCTGGATGCGGCTGGACGTATTCGTTACCGCCATGTGGGAGCTGTTGATGCCGACGTATGGCAGACCCTGCAACAGGTAATGGCCAGTGTAGAGCAGGAGAGCACACAATGAGGGTATTTTTGCTGACTTTGCTGATCCTGCTGCCTGGTCTGTCTCAGGCAACAATTGATGCTTACGAGTTCAGCGACGAACAGTACGAAAAGCGGTTTCATGAGCTGACCGGCGAGCTGCGTTGTCCCAAGTGCCAGAACCAGAATATTGCGGATTCTGATGCTCCGCTGGCGGCGGACTTGCGACGTGAAGTGTACCGCATGCTGGAACAGGGGGAGCCTAATGAAAGCATCATCGATTTCATGGTGACCCGTTACGGTGAGTTTGTGCTGTACCGCCCAAGGGTCAATGAAGTGACATGGTTGCTGTGGTACGGACCTTTTGTCCTGTTGGGGATCGGTGTGTTGGCGGTTGTGATGATCAGCCGCAATCGCCGCCAGCACGTTGGATCCACCTCTGGAGAGGAAACGGGTCGAACCAGGCAAGCGGACGGACGAACGGACGAGTATGCGCCGGAGCCGGGGCTTGACCCGGAAGAGGCTGAGCGTCTGAAGAAGTTACTGCAACGGGATTCTGATAAATGAGTACATTGTGGATCGGCATAGCTGTCCTGACACTGGTTGCCCTGGCCTGTGTTTTCTGGCCGCTGGTGCGTCATCAGCAGCTGGCAAAGTCCGAAGCAACTCAACGTCAGCAACAAAACATCGATATTTTCCGTGAGCGACTGGCCGAACTGGAGTCCGAGCGAGAGCAGGGAACGTTGGCAGCGGAGGAGTTCGCGACTCTGAAGCTTGAGTTGGAACGTAACCTGTTGATCGATGCAGAGGATGTGCCGATGCAGAGCGCGCCGCTGGTTCGTGTTGGCCAGACTCAGCTGGTCACCGTCACCTTGCTGGCGTTGATGATCCCGGCTGCGGCATTGGGACTTTACAACCATCTGGGGCGTGCAGATGACCTGGCCCTTGCACTCAATGCGCCGGCCAGCCAAGGCTCTCAAGGTGAACAGATGAGTCTTGAGCAGGCTATTGCTGGGCTGGAACGTGAGCTGGCGGCAAATCCGGATAACGCGCAAGGCTGGTACCTGTTGGCCAATACCTATATGAGCATGGGCAACTATGCCGGTGGTGCAGAGGCGTTCCGCGAACTGCTTCAGGTGCTGCCACAGGATGCCCCGCAATACGCCAGCGTAATGGGGCAGTTGGCACAGGCACTCTACTTTGCCGGTGAAACACAGATGACGGATGAGGTGCGCACTCAGATTGATGCAACGCTGAGTATTGATCCGACCGAAATTGCGGCGCTGGGGTTGCTCGGTATTGATGCCTTTGAAAAACAGGACTTCAATGCAGCCATAGAGCACTGGAACAAGGCACTGGCCGGTGCCGAAGGACAGGCCGCTGAGTCACTGCGCAGCGGGATTGAGCGAGCAAGAGCTGAGCTGGAAGCGAGAGGGGAGCCGGTCCCGGATATAGAAATAGAACAGGCTGCGCTGGCTGAGGTAAAACTGCAGGTATCACTGTCCGCCGAACTTGCGGAGCGGGCGCAGCCTGATCAGGTCGTGTTCATCTATGCACGACCGATAGGTGGTCGCATGCCGCTCGCAGCGGCACGCTATACAGTATCGGACTTACCGGTGGAGGTGATTCTGGATGACAGTATGGCGATGATGCCACAGGCACGCCTGTCACTGCATGATCAGGTTGAAGTGGGGGCCCGGATCAGCCTTTCCGGGCAACCGCAGGCCAGCAGTGGTGATTTCGAAAGCCGTCCGTTGCAGGTTTCTACTCGTCAGGGTGACGAGGCAGTTACACTGATCATCGACCAGGTGGTACAGTAACCTTCCGGCGAATATCGAACAGGTAAAAGGCAAGGGTATGGATATCAGTCTGCGCGAATGGCTCATCATCGGCGGTATACTGATCGTGGTACTGATTCTGATTGACGGCTGGCGCCGTGTGAGTGCCAACCGCAATCGTTTGCGTCTGGAAATTGACCGTACTCTTTCGGAGTTGGGTGAGGCAGAACCGTCGCAGCACAACCCTGAACTACCTAACGGTGGTGCACGGCGGCGCAGTCAGGAATCCGTACGAGAAACCCCGACACAAAAGCCAGCCGCAGCAAAGCCTGAACGAGCCGCAACAACACCGCCACAGCCAGTGCGGCGTGAGCCGGTATTCAATGAATCGATCACTTCCAAACCCGCGAAGCAGCCATCGAATGCCACGGCGGTACAGGCAGAGCTTAGCGAGATGGACCCGCTGTTTGATGATATTCCTGCCGATACTGAGACGGGCCGTGCTCGTCCGGTTCGGAACAGAAAGAAATCAACAGCAGAAAACGATTCAACACCAGCGCCGGTACAACAGACGATTGACGATGATCCTGAGCTGCTGCGCGCCGTCGAACAGGGTGAACTGCAGGGCGGTTCACTTGACTTCAATACCGATACCGCGCACGAAGAGCGTCAGATCAGTACCAGCCTGAATGACCGCATGGAGCTGGATTTTGAGCAGCCCATTCCGATCCTGTTCGACAAGGTACCCTCACCCGATGCGGCTGATCTCCCGGATGACACCCTTGCGGCCTATAAGCGCTCATTGAATGAACAGCCAGAACCTTCTCCGCGCCAGCGTATTGAGAACGATCCATTGCAAGGGCTGACGGCCACTGAGCTGCCAGCCGAACCGGACGAATCCCTGTTCAGCAGTACCGAGTTGGGTCTGGATGAAGAAAGCCCCGCTGTAGCAGAACCGACACCTGCAGTGTCTGAAGCGTCGGCTCCTGAAAAACCACGGCCCGGATTGCGCAGTGCACCCGATCCCGAGCACGTTCTGGTGATCACGGTCGTTGGCCGTAACCGTCAGCTGCTGCCGGGACCCGCTTTGCACAAGATCGTTACGGCCTGTGGCATGGAATGGGGCGAAATGTCGATTTATCATCGCAGTGAAACAGATGCGCCCGATGCTGCCGTCCAATTCAGTATGACCAACGCCGTTGCACCGGGTACCTTTGACCCAGAACATCTGGAGCAGCTGCAAACACCTGCCGTGTCCTTCTTCATGTCCATGAGTGAACCGGATGATCCAATGAACGCTTATGAGTGCATGCTGGCGACCGCTGAAACGCTTGCCAAGCACCTCGACGGCGATCTGCTGGATGAAGACCGCTCCGTCATGCGTCCTCAAACCAAGGAGCACTATCGCGAGCGCATTCGCGAGTTCGAGATGCACAACCGCACCCGGCGGGTACACTGATACCCGCTTTCGTTCCACTTCTGACCAGACCCAGATTCCATGACCCTGCCTGAATCCGTCGTGACCCGTGCCGAGCAGTTACGCACCGAGATCGAACAACACAGTTACCGTTATTACGTGCTGGACGAGCCGAGTGTTCCGGATGCGGAATATGATCGGCTTTTCAATGAACTCAAGGCGCTGGAAGCGGAATATCCAGAGCTTGTGAGTGAAGATTCACCAACGCAGCGAGTCGGTAAAAAGCCGGACTCAGGTTTTGCCGAAGTGCGTCATGAACAGCCCATGCTGTCTCTGGACAACGCCTTCAGTGATGACGAGATGGCTACCTTTGTTCGCCGCGCACGTGAGCGTCTGGGGCTGAGCGCTGATGCGCCGCTGGCCATTGTCAGTGAACCGAAGCTGGATGGCCTGGCGGTCAGCTTGCTGTACGAGCAGGGCCGATTGGTGCGTGCTGCAACCCGGGGCGATGGTTATACAGGTGAGGATATCACCCTTAATGTACGCACCCTGCCCAGCGTGCCTTTGCGTTTGTTGGGCGAAGGCTGGCCACGGCTGCTGGAAGTGCGGGGCGAGATTTACATGCCCAGAGCCGGTTTTGAACGGCTCAATGAACAGGCCCGTGATGCCGGTGAAAAAACCTTCGTCAATCCGCGTAATGCCGCCGCTGGCAGCCTGCGTCAGCTGGATCCGGCGGTTACCGCCCGGCGACCGCTGGAGTTCTGCTGTTACAGTACCGGCGTGGTTGCGGACGGGGAGCTGCCGGGCAGTCACATTGAACGGCTGCAACAACTCAACCGCTGGGGACTTAAAATCAATCCGGAAATGCGGCGTGTTGATGGGTTGGAGGGGTGTCGGGAAAGCTACCGCTCACTGGCGGATAAGCGTGATCAGTTGCCCTACGACATTGACGGCATTGTATTCAAACTGGACCGGCTTGATCAGCAGGAAGCGCTGGGCTATGTCGCCCGCGCACCGCGCTGGGCCATTGCGCACAAGTTCCCGGCTCAGGAAGAGATTACACGCCTCAAGGCGGTTGAGTTTCAGGTTGGCAGAACCGGAGCAATCACACCGGTGGCCAGGCTGGAGCCGGTCTTTGTGGGCGGAGTCACCGTCAGCAACGCGACCCTGCATAACATGGATGAAATCGCCCGACTTGATGTGCATGCCGGTGACTGGGTCACGGTACGCCGTGCCGGTGATGTCATTCCGCAAATCGTACAGGTATTGAAGGAGCGTCGCGATGGCACTGAACAAAACATCAGCATCCCTTCATCCTGTCCGGTATGTGGATCGGATGTGGAGCGTACTCGGCTGATCAAGCGAGGCAAGGGACGGGAACAGGTCAGTGAAGGCTCAATCTACCGCTGTGTCGGTCGACTCTCGTGCCGTGCCCAGCTGACCCAGGCCCTGATCCATTTTGTCTCGCGCAAGGCGATGGACATAGATGGGCTGGGCGAAAAGAATATTGAACAGCTGGTTGAGCGTGGCCTGATAAAGTCTCCGGCTGATCTGTATCGACTACGGGTGGAAGACCTGCTCGAACTCGACGGTTTCGCACAGGTGTCAGCTGAAAAACTGTACAGCGCCATTGCGTCCAGCCGCCGCGTGGAGCTGGCCCGCTTTATCTACGCGCTTGGCATTCCGGAAGTGGGGGAAGGCACGGCGCGCACGCTGGCGCTGCAGCTGGGGTCTCTTGCGCGGTTGCGTCAGGCACTGCCGTTGCTGCTGACATGGTTGCCGGATATCGGGCTGGAAGTAGGGCATGAGATTCATAACTTCATGCAGGACGAGCATAACTGCCAAGTGATGGATGCATTACTGGCACAGGGCATTGAACTTCAGCAGGAGGCCGATATTGCAGCAGCGCTGCAGGGCGCCATCAGTCTGCCGATGTTGCTGCAGCGGCTGGACATACCGGGAGTGGCCAAAACCGGTGCTATGGCTCTGGCCGATCACTTCCAGTCACTGGAGCCTCTTCTGCAGGCAGATGCCGAGGCACTGGAATCGGTTGCCAAGCTCAGCAAAAAGGCGCGTAGCGGCCTGCTGCAGAAGTTGGCAGAGCCTGACTGGTGTGAGCAGGCAAGGGCACTGGAGCAGCAACTAAAGGCCTTTGGCATGCACTGGCAGTGCGAGGGTCCGTCTGATACCGGCTCCACACAGCCACTGGCCGGGCAGACCTGGGTACTGACTGGAACGCTCGAAACCATGACCCGAGACGAGGCCAAGGATCGCTTGCTGGCACTGGGTGCCAAGGTCAGCGGCTCCGTCTCCGGCAAGACTCAGTGTGTGGTGGCCGGTCCGGGTGCGGGTTCCAAGCTGAACAAGGCGACAGAGCTGGGCATTGAGATACTGGACGAGGATGCATTTATGAATCAGTTACAGGCTTGGGAAAAGGCATGATTGTTCCCTGGCAGTCACTAGACCCGGATACACTGCAGAATCTGCTGGAGGAGTTTGTCAGTCGTGACGGCACCGACTATGGTGAACAGGAACTCAGTCTGGCACAGAAGGCCGAGCAGATTCGACTGAAGCTGATCAGCGGTGAGGCTCTGCTGCTGTTCAGCGAAAGCACCGGTCAGTGCAACATTGTGCCCCGTGAACGCTTGCCGGAGTTTGATCACTGAGCCCGGCGGCGAGGAGATAGTGGGTGGAGCAACTGGATCAGATCAGTACACTGATCGCCCTTTCGATGGGGGTGGCCTGGGCCAGTGGCATCAATCTTTATGCCACGGTGCTCATGCTGGGTGTACTGAACAATATGGGCCATATCAGCCTGCCGCCGGGGCTGGAAATAGTCTCTGATCCATTGGTGCTGATTGCCGCCGGTTTCATGTACTGCGTTGAGTTTTTCGCTGACAAAACACCGGGGGTTGATACGGGCTGGGACGCCTTGCATACCTTTATTCGCATCCCTGCAGGAGCTGCTCTGGCGGCGGGAGCCGTGGGTGATCTGAGCCCAGCTGTTGGGCTTGCAGCAGCCCTGACCGGCGCTTCAGTGGCCGCAGGCAGCCATGCACTCAAGGCGGGCAGTCGGGTCATGATCAACACTTCTCCCGAGCCGGTCAGCAATTGGGTCGCGTCATTCAGTGAGGACCTGCTTGTAATCGGAGGGCTTTGGACGGCCCTTAACCACCCGTTATGGTTTTTGGGTGGGCTCATACTGTTTATCCTGCTGCTGGTCTGGCTGTTGCCGAAGCTCTGGCGCGGAGTGAAAAAAGTGTTCGGGTTTCTGGCCAGACTGTTTGGGGGCCAGAAAGATGACAGCCCGAGCCCCGAAGGTGATCTGGAGCGTGACGCACGCCGTGCGGCTGCACCCCGTCCAGGCATTAAGCCTCAGCTGCCTCCGGACTGATCAGGCCCAGCTCTCTACATGACCATCATTGATCAGCATTCTGATCAGATCGGTGCGACACACAATGCCTTCCAGCTTCTCGTCGCGGTCTATCACCGGAATTGCGCCGATGGGGTAACGCACAAAACTGGCGGCAATGCTGGAAACCTCAGTGTCGGGTGAAGCTACTATCATTTGGCGATGATAGGCTTGGGTGACACTGACCGGTGAGTCAGTGCCACGTTGCATGATGTCGTGTATGGAGATAATGCCCAATGCCCGTTCGTCAGCATCTACCACCATCAGATGCGAAACTTCCTGCTCCTGCATCAAGGCCCAGGCCTGACGCAGACTGGTTTCCGGCGGAATGGTGAGCACGGGGCTGGTCATGATCTGGGCCGCCCGCAGCCCTTGCGGCTTTTTGGGCTTGTCACCGGCGGTGCTGGCGTCCTGATAGGCTTTCTGCGAAGCCTTGCCTGGACTTTCACCGGGAACCTGAAAGCGCTCCTTTGATAGCTGTATGCGCTGCTCAAGATCCTGTTGCTGACGAATCTGGTCTTCAGAGCCCGGTACAGCAGCACTGTTGATGCTTTGAGTCAGACCTTCCACTCCGCGGGGGCGAAACAGAGACTCAACTGGTGTCTGGATCCGATACCCCTGATCGTAGATGACAAGTGCCATAAACTGCTACTCCGCCAGTGCCGGATAATGCCGGCCTTCTTATTATAGCGTCTTGCGGATCAAATTCTTGACCATAAAACGCGCCGGGTTAAGGATCCGAACCTGATCTGCAGCGAGCGGCAACGGCGCACCGCTGATCAGTGCCGCGATCAACTGCCCACAGATTGGACCACTGAGCAGCCCTTTCGATCCATGGCCCACATTCACGAAGAGCCCACGCTGCAGCGGAGGCCGTGCAGTGAAGGGCCAGCGGGCATCATCGCGCAGCTTGGCATAGGTCTCGATGAAAGCGTCGTGGTCCGCTACTGCACCTGCCAGCGGCAGATAGTCGGGTGTACTACAGCGAAATGCGACCTTACCCTCAAGCGACTGCTGCTGCAGGGCCTGGCCCAGCTTTGGCAGAGCCCGCTGCAGAATGTCTAGATTGTGCTGGTGCTCTTCCTGTCGTACCTGATCATTGCTGTCATGCAGTACAAATGATGCACCGAAACAGTACTCACCATTCAGCGGAGGGGAGATATAGCCCTCACCACAGACGACCGTTTTCAGCGGCGGGAGCCCGGCCGGTGCAGACGCCTGACTGGTCTGGCCTCTGATTGGTTTGAGCGGCAACTGTGACAGTGGATCAAACCTCACGGCCTGGCTGGCGCAGCAGACCACGACCTGCTCGCTACTGAATCCGCTGTTGCCCAGGTGCCAGCGCCCGGAACGACGCTCAAGTGTCTCAACGGGCGTGTTGTAGTGGCACTCAATATTGGGGTGTGACAGCAGCAACTCACACAACCGGGCAGGCGCTATCCAGCCTGCGGTGGGGAAAAACAGCCCGCCCTCACCGGTTGTGATGCCTGCCAGCTCACTGGCGGTTGCCGCATCCACGGCACGAACCAGAGAATAGGGGTAGGCGGCCTGTTCGATGACCTGCTGTTGCCGTTCGGCTTCCTTATCGGTCAGAGCCAGCTGCAGTACACCGCAACACTGGCCTAGCTCGGGGTGTTCCTCGCTAAGAGTAGCCAGCAACGCGCTGGTATGAATCAGGCCGCTGAGATGAAAGTGGCTGTGTAGGGTTGGGCTGGCGGGCAGCTTTGCATACAGAGCCCCTTGAGGGTTGCCAGAACCCTCCATCGCCGGAGCTGCATGGCGTTCCAGCACGATGACCCTGTAGCCCTGCGATGCCAGTGCGTATGCGGTGGAAGCACCGGCGATGCCGGCTCCAATCACCACAATTGGCTCGTCCGTGATGGCAGCGGCTGGGCGCTGAAACCAGATCGGAGTGTCTGCCGGTGTGGCGTCAAAGGGGGCGAGGGTCATCCGACCGCTGAGCATTTCCCGCTTGCGGCCAAAGCCAGGGCGCTTGATGACTTCGAAACCGACCTCCTGCAGGCCACGCCGAACCACTCCGGCTGCGGTGAAGGTCGCAAAGGTGCTGCCCGGCCTGCTAAGGCGTGCAATTTCACTGAACAGTTGTTCATTCCAGAGCTCAGGGTTGCGTGCCGGGGCGAAACCGTCCAGAAACCAGGTATCCACTCGCGCATCAAGCCGGGGCAGTGTCTCCAGTGCATCCCCAAACAGCAGCGTCAGCAGAATACGCCCGGCATCAAACACGAGGGTATAGGCTCCGGCGACCGGCTGTGGGTAACTTTTAAGAAGCTGCTTGGCCCCATCGCTGAATTCGGAAAAGTTCGACAGAGCTTGCCTGAGATCGGCAGCGCTTAGCGGGTATTTCTCACAGGAAATGTAGTGCAGCTGCTGCTCTGCTGGAGCCTGTTGCAGCCATAACGCGCGGCAACACAGAAAGTTCAGCCCGGTTCCAAAACCGGTTTCAGCCACCACGAAAGGGGCGCCGCTGGCTTCACTGAATCGTTGCTCAAGCGCATTGGCATCCAGAAAAACATGGCGCGTTTCCGCTATGCCGCCGGCGCGGTTGAAATAGATATCTTCAAACAGCGTGGATGACGGTACGCCATCCTGCCACTCCAGATCGGCCTGCTGCAGTGGTGCTTGAGGGTCAGTCATGCTCGTTTGCTGCTGAGGGCGCCTGTTGCTCGCGTGCCGGCTTCATCAGGTGCAGTGAGCGGGTGCGCTTCAAGGCACGGTTCTCATGGTGCAGCGCGGTTTTTGCCAGCATGTGAGCGGTCACCGGAGCCGTGATCAGCAGGAACAGGGTGATCAGCAGTTCGTGCAGGCTGAGATAGCCCTGTTCATAAGTCATCAGGATCATGGAGGCGATCAGAATACCGCCCATGCCTAGTGTGGTCGCCTTGGTTGGTGCGTGCAGGCGGGTATAAAAGTCGGGCAGCCGGCTGAGGCCGACCGAGCCTACCAGCACAAAGAAGCCACCGATCAGCAGCAATATGGATACCAGAAGTTCAACCCAAAAAGTCATATGCAAACCTATTCAATGATGTCGCCGCGCAGCAGATATTTGCACAGGGCCACGGTGCTGACGAAGCCTAGCATCGCAATCAGCAAAGCTGCTTCAAAATAGAGGCTGGTACGCATGTACATGCCGTACAGCAGAATCAGGGCGATGCTGTTGATATACATGGTGTCCAGCGCCAGAATCCGGTCCGACAGGTCAGGCCCGCGCAGCAGTCGCCACAGGTTGAGTATCAGGGCAACACAGAGAATGCCGCTGACGATCATGAGTGCCGTGTCTAGCATGCAAAAATCTCCTTCAACGGCGCTTCATAGCGTGACTTGATGGTGGCAATGAGGGCCTGTTCGTCGGTCACATGCAGCGCATGAATATAGAGCCACTTGTGATCCGACGACAGTTCCGAGCTCACGGTACCCGGTGTCAGGGAGACGGTGCTGGCCAGCAGTGTAATCGGCAACTCTTCCTTGATATCCAACGGTACGGCAACGAACGCTGGCTGCAGCCGGCGCACCGGTCCCAGTACCAGAATGGCAACCTCGATATTGGCAACCACGATATCCCCCAGCACCTTGAGAATGTACTTCAGTGCCAGCAAAGGGCGCCTCACATGGGGCTGCTCGGTTTTGAGTGGAGCACACAGGATGGGGATCACCAATGACAGAAACGCGCCGAGTACAATATGCCCCGGTGCAACCGTGTTGTTCAGCAACAGCCAAACGATAAACAGCAACAGGCTGTGTATCGGCATGGGCAGCCAGAGTGAGCGACTCATGAAGGACCTCCCGGCAGCAGAACAGGCAAGTGAATCGGTACAGAGTGCAACTGATGTGCGGCCTCACGGGTATATTCCGTCATTGGGCCACCCAAAACCACAAGCATCGGGGCTGCCAGCAGGAGCAGGGTAACGGCAGCGAGGTGCCAGGGTGAAGCGACCTCGCCTTGACTCTTGTCGGTGCTGCGACGCCAGAACAGCGTTGTACCGGCACGTGACAGTGCGATGATGGCAATCAGGCTACTGATCAGCAGGACCGGCCATACCCAAAGCATTTCAGTGGTGCCGTGGGCGGCCTGCAGCAGCAAAACCTTGCCGACAAAGCCTGAGAAAGGCGGAATGCCAGCCACTGTCATGGCACCAATAAAAAACAGCACACCCAGTAGCGCCGGTTGGCGTACGCGACGAGATACCACAAAACGGTCAGCGGCCTTGCCACGTTGTTGCCCGATCAGATCTGCAATCAGAAACAGCGCTGCGCACACCAGCGTACTGTGCACCAGGTAATAGAGCCCGGCCGATGTGGCATCTTCGTTCTGCAGTGCGATCGATACCAGCAGTGTCCCCACCGAAATCACCACCAGGTTGGCCGTCAGCTCCCGCAGGTTGGGGCTGGCAAGTGCGCCTATACTGCCAACCACCAGGGTCAGCAGGGCCAATGGCCAGATCCAGGGCTGGGCCATGAATGCCAACTCGCCGGCATTTTCGCCGAATACAACGGTATGGATTCTGAAAATACTGTAGATGCCGACCTTGGTCATGATCGCGAACAGCGCAGCAACGGGAGCGCTGGCCGACGCATAGGTACGTGTCAGCCAGAAATGCAGCGGCAGCATCGCGGCCTTAAGGCCGAACACCACCAGCAACAACAGGCCACCGGCACGGGCCAGGGTCTTCTCACCTCCGGAAAGCGCTGCAATCTTGGTCGACATGTCGGCGATGTTCAGGGTGCCCAGTGTGCCGTAAAGAATGCCCAGAGCGAACAGGAACAGGCTCGAACCGACCAGATTCAGCGCGACATAGTGAAAGCTTGCCTGAGTCTTTTGCTTGCCACCGCCGTGAATCAGCAGGGCGTAGGAGGCAATCAACAGCACCTCAAAGAAGACGAACAGGTTAAAGGCGTCACCGGTCAGGAATGCGCCATTGATGCCCATGATCTGGAACAGTACCAGCGGGTGGAAGTAGGAACCGGTGCGGTCATCGCCGGCGCAGGCATACAGAATCGAGGCCAGCCCCAACACCGAGGTCAACAGCACCAGAAGGCTGGAGAGGCGGTCAGCGACCAGCACAATACCGAATGGAGGCTGCCAGTCGCCCAGAACGTAAAGCTGAATCCCCTGTTGCTGAACCTGCAATAGAAGAATGGATACGAGCAGTGTCAATGCCGAAAAGAACAGAGCGGCTGCACGCTGTCGATCTGGACTGCCGCACAATGGAGGCAACAGCAGCAACAGAGCGCCAATCATGGGAATCAGGATCGGCAGAATGGGCAGGTGTGCGGTCATGCCTTCTCCTTACGGCTGCGGGCCTTGGTTTCGGGCTGAGGAGGCAGACGACCGTCCACATGATCATTGCCAAGGTCGGCACGGGCACGCATGGCCAGAATGACGATAAAGGCGGTCATGGCAAAACCGATCACAATGGCCGTCAGTACCAGCGCCTGTGGCAGCGGGTCAGCGTAACTGTAAGAGGTACCAAGAATGGCCGCACCATCCAGCTTCAAACGCCCACTGGAAAACAGGAACAGATTGACGGCGTAGGACAGCAGGGTAATGCCGAGCACCACCGGGAAGGTTCTGCCCCGCAGGCAGAGGAAAATCCCTGAAAAGGTCAGCAGGCCGACACAGGTCGCGTATACGGCTTCCATTATTCAGACTCCGGCAAAGTGGGTCGATGGTTGGTAGTCAGTTTGCCCAGGTTGGCCAGGATCAGCAGGGTAGCCCCCACAACGGTCAGGTAAACCCCAAGATCAAACAGCATGGCGCTGGCCAGTTCAAATTCGCCGATCCAGGGCAGACTGAAATAGTCGAACCAGGATGTCAGGAACGGGCGGTCGAAGAACCAGCTGCCCATTCCGGTCAGGGTGGCGATCAGCACACCGCTGGCAATCAGCCACTGGTAATTGACCTTCAAGCGCTCCTTGATCCAGTCGACCCCATGAGCAACATATTGCTGGACCAAAGCGACAGAGGTAACAAGACCGGCAATGAAGCCGCCGCCGGGCAGGTTATGGCCACGCAGGAAAATGTAAACCGACACCAGAAGGGCCAAGGGCAGCAGGCTCTGCGAAATGACGGCCAGCATCATGGGGTGACGGTCGCTGGCCCAGGCACGGCCACTCTCGTCCCCTGCAGGCATGTAGAGCCGCATGCGTACGATCAGTTTGTAGATACCCAGAGCCGCAATACCCAGTACCGTAATTTCACCCAGGGTATCGAAACCACGGAAATCCACCAGAATCACGTTGACCACGTTGGTACCACCGCCACCGGTTTTACTGTTGGCCAGGAAAAAGTCAGAGATGCTGTGCAGTGGTCGGGTCATCAACGCATAGTTGATGGTGCCAATGATGCCACCGAGCATGGCTGCAATACCCAGATCGCGGACCACCCGCTTGGGGGAGGATTCCTTGGGCGTCTTCTGTGGCAGGAAGAACAGGGCCAACATCAGCAGGATTACGGTCACCACCTCGACCGAAAGCTGAGTAAGGGCCAGATCCGGCGCCGAGAAGCGGGCAAAGGTAATGGACACGATCAGCCCGACCACCGACAGGGTCAGCAGTGAAATCATACGCTTGCGGTGCCACACCACCGTCGCCAGTGCGCTGAGGCAGAGCAGTACGGCTGCCGTGATTTCAACTGCATCGATCGGCAGGTGAGGGCGCAGGCCGGCTGTGGTGTTCAGATCCATCAATGGGCCTGCCATCAAAACCAGTGCAAACAGCAGCAACAGGAACATGTAGCGCTGCAGAGAGCCGTTCTCGAGGAAGCCGTGGATACTGCGAGCCGTGCGCACCATTTGTTGAATGATGCGCTCAAACACCAGCTTGGCATCGGTTTCAGGGAATTGGGCCTGGAACTGATACAGATGACGGCGGTTATAGTAGATCATCAGGCCGCCAGCCAGTGCGATGATGCTCATCAGCAATGGCAGGTTGAAGCCGTGCCAGATCGACAGGCTGTACTCCGGTACATTGCCGGCCAGCACCGCTGAGGATGCGGACTCCAGTAGCCCGCCCACGATGAAGCCGGGGAAAATGCCAAGCAGAAGACACAGTGTCACCAGAATCTCGACCGGTATTTTCATATAGCGCGGTGGTTCATGGGGTGTCTTGGGTAGGTCGATCGGCTCGCCGTTAAAAAACACGTCATGGATAAAGCGCATCGAGTAAGCCACTGCAAAAATACCCGCCAGCGTCGCCAGTACCGGTACCATCCAGGACAGTGAGCCCAGAGCTACCTGATGCAGCGTCTCGGCAAAGAACATCTCCTTCGACAGAAAGCCGTTGAGCAAAGGTACACCGGCCATGGATGCTGCTGCCACCATCGCCAGCGTGGCAGTATGCGGCATGTAATGCCACAGACCGTTCAGCTTGCGCATGTCGCGTGAACCGGATTCGTGATCAATGATCCCCGCGGCCATGAACAGCGATGCCTTGAATGTGGCATGGTTGATGATATGAAACACGGCTGCCACGGCGGCCAGTTCGGTGTCCATGCCCAGCAACAGCGTGATCAGGCCCAAATGGCTCACGGTGGAGTAGGCCAGCAGCCCTTTCAGGTCATGCTTGAACAGCGCGATATAGGCACCCAGCAGCAGGGTGGCAAGGCCAGTCAGGCTGACGGTCAGGAACCAGAGCTCGGTACCGGACAAAACCGGATAGAAGCGAGCCAGCAGGAAGATGCCTGCCTTGACCATAGTAGCCGAGTGGAGGTAGGCGCTGACCGGTGTGGGAGCTGACATGGCATGTGGCAGCCAGAAATGAAATGGAAACTGGGCCGACTTGGTGAATGCACCGAGCAGAACCAGAATCAGTGCAACCGGGTAGGCTGCATGCTCGCGCAGAGTATCACCGCTTGCCAGTACCACGCTGAGATCGTAGCTGCCGACAATATGAGCGACCAGCAGCAGGCCTGCAAGCAGGGCAAGCCCCCCGGCACCCGTAACCGTCAGGGCCATGCGGGCGCCCTTGCGTGCCTCGCTCTTGTGGTGCCAGAAACTGATCAACAGAAAGGAGCTGATACTGGTCAGCTCCCAGAACATCCATAGCTGCAGCAGGTTGTTGGATGTCACGATGCCGACCATCGATGTCATGAACAGGATCAGGTAGGCATAAAAGCGCGCCATGGAATCCTGGGACGAGAGATAATAGCGGGCATACAAAATGATCAGCAGACCAATGCCAAGAATCAGCAGCAGAAACAGCAGCGCAAGGCCGTCGAGCCGGAACGACAGTTCCAGACCCAGCGCTGGTATCCAGCTGAACGTTTGTTGCAGGGTTTCGCCGGCAAAAATCTGCGGCACGGCCTGCAGTACCAGAAACAGTGACAGTGCCGGCAACATGGCAGTGAACCATGCACAGGCGCTGCGACCGAAGCGTTCGGTGAACAGGGGGACCAGGGTGCCGATCAGGGGTAATAACGGAATCCAGAATAGGCTCATCTGCTGGGCGTGCTCCGGTCGGTAGCGGGTGAATTCATGTATTAGCGGTCGATGAAGTATGCGCTGAATGAGAGTAATTTATACCTTTTGACGGCTCCAGAGTCCACCAAATGCGGTCGAGCAGGGCGGACTTTCCAGCAACATGTGTGCCAGTGAAAAGACCGCCTTGATGTCAGAAAAGTTCAGAACAGGAGCTGTTGTACTTGTTCAAGCACGGCCGTTTCTGTCCAGGGCTTGGTCAGGTAGGCAGAAACACCTGCGGCTTCGGCTTCGCCACGGTGCTTGCGCGTTGAGCGAGAGGTTATCATGATGATGGGGATATCATTGAAGTTTTGGCTGTTGCGTACAATGGCCGCCAGTTCCATGCCACTCATGCGGGGCATTTCCAGGTCGGTCAAAATCATGTCGGGCGGGTTGGCGCGCACCTTGTCGAGTGCATCCAGTCCATCAATGGCCGTGGTGACATCGTAGCCACTGTCGCTGAGCAATGTCTCGAGTGTTTTGCGTGCACTGAGTGAGTCGTCAACGACCAGCAAGCGTGGTAAGTGCAGGTCAAGGTTGGCATCAGGCGATTCCAGAGCCGTTGCCAGTACCGAGTGCCGGTGACGTACGCGGGCCTGCAGGTCAATAATGGGAGCGATTTCGCCGTTGGCAAGAATGGTCACGCCCGGAATGCCAGGGATGTCGGGTATATGCTCCCCCATCGATTTGAAGACCTGCTCTCGGTGCGCCAGTATTTCAGGTACAAATACGGCTGCTTCCTCATCCTGATCAAGCTGTACCAGTACGACAGGGTGTATGCGCATGGCGGCATAATCCGGAACGGCTTCACCCGTCAGGCCTTCAAGGGTATAGGCAGGGTATTCTGCATCTGCCGTAACGAAAACGGGCCGTTCATTATGTGTCTGCAGCTGCCCGTCAAGTGAAAGCAGGTTCTTGCTGATGCTGTGGCTGGACAAGGCATGGATTTTTCCGTTGCCCGAACGTACCAGCAGGGTGTGTACGAGGAGGGAAGATGCCGACATCGACAGGTCAAACCGGGTGCCTTTGCCCGTCTGTGAATGAATGGTGAGTGTACCCTGCATGCGGGAAACCTGCTGATAGACCACATCCATGCCGATACCGCGACCGGACAGCTGGCTGATTTCGTCCCGCGTTGAAAAACCGGGCACAAGAATCAAACGCTGGATTTCAGCATCGCTCAATACCGAGGATGGCTCAATCAACTGCTTGCGCTCGGCAATTTCACGTACGCGTTGCAGGTTAATACCGGCGCCGTCATCTTCACAACTGACCTGGACTTTACTCTGGCGCTGGCTGAAACTGATTTTCAGTGTGCCGGTTTCATCCTTGCCAGCCTCGAACCGCATGTGCGGTGTTTCCAGGCCATGATCTACGGCATTGCGGATGATGTGCATCAGAGGGTCAGCCAGCTGATTCAAGATCTGACTGTCCATCATTACGCCTTCACCTTCAATTACAAGTCGCGCCTGCTTGCCCGAGGCTCGGCAGGCTTGTCGCATGATGCGTTGCATGCGAGAGGTGATGCTTCTGACAGGCACCAATCGGGTGTTGAGTACGTTTTCCAGAGACTCTTTCTGCAAGTTGGCCTGAGCGACGTGCAGTTCAGTGAGCTGCCTCAGTTGCTGAGCTGTCTGATGGTCAACTTCACGTACGTCGGCAACGGCTTCCTGCAGTTGCGACAAGGTCGCGTGCATATCGTGATAACGGTCCATCTCCAGCGGGTCAAAGTCCGTGTCCCCTTCCTGCATGGAAGGTGTCAGGGTGAAATGGTCGTGCAGTTGCTGTTCCAGATCAAACATCACTGTCTGCAGTACACGCTGGCGGTCTCGGTTGGAGCGGGTCAGGCGGCGCAGTTGCAGCAGGCTGTCATCCAGCTGTGCGTTCAGCGTGCTTGACTCTCCGGTAATACGGAACAGATTGTCGAGGATACCGACCGGAACGCGTATCTGGTTATTGTCACGAGATTCCTGCTGAGCCGGAGTGTTGAGCGGCGGCTCAGCTGCCTGGAACTCGGCCTGTTCGCGACGACGGTGGCGCTCTGCATCGTCGAGTGCTGCTGAAGCACACTCAACCCCCTCTGTCTGCAACCGGAAGAACCAGTTCATCAACTGCTGTAGCTGGGTCAAGGCGGTTTCAGGCAGTTGACCGCCTTCGGTTACAGCCTCGCTCATCTGGGCCAGACAGTCGGCTGCATCCGTCAGGTCCTGTGACAGCTGCTCACCGGGGAGCGTGGAGGTATCGGTCAATACTTCCAGAATGTCTTCAAGATGATGAGTCAAGTTGGCAAGGCCGCGTATGCCTGCCATGTTGGCCAGCCCCTTGATGGTGTGTGCGGCACGTTGAGCGCCCAGCAAACCGTTGACATCTCGGTCACTTATCACAGCTTGCAGCTGTAGCTGGAACTCATCCACCAAAAGTGGCAACTCGGCGCACAGCATATCCATCAGCTGAAGATCTATTTCATCACCTGTGCTCAGGTCAATATCGTCTGCTGTGGCGGTCTGCAGTTCTATTTGGTCCGGTGATCGGAGACTGGTTAGTGCCAGCAGTCCTGAAATAAAAGCAGCCTGCTGGGGGTCAGTATGAATAGGCAGGCAGTCATCACTGAGGCAATCAATCAGATCTTCTCGGATCAATTTGTCGGCCGGCGCGTCCAGGTGTCGATGCAAAGCGCTGAGGCAGTGGGCAAAGTGGGTGCGGTTATAGTCGAAAAATTGTTCCGGATGCTGGCGAAAGAGATGGAGGTTGGCGCCAAGACCCTGCAGCAGCAACTGAGCTCCAGTCAGATTGACGGTAGCGCAGGCGCGGCTCAAGGGTTGGAGGGCGTCCAGGCTGGTCTCCAATAGTGCCATAGTGTCGCTGGGTGGTTGTTGCCACTGCAGCTCCAATGCCTGCAGTGAACTCGTCAGCATGGCCATAATGCCAGGATCTACGGCGGGGCCATCCTGTTCCAGCAGCGACATGTCCACCTCACAAAAGCGGTCGCCACTTCGGTGCTCATCAATGAATGGATCTGCATCGGCCTGTGTGTGATTTTCGGGTCCGTCGGGGGCGGCGGGCAACGTCTCTTGAATAAGCTCTAACTGGTCCTTTTGTTCACTCGAGTCCAGCGGTTCTGGCCAGCGTGGGTCGAGCAATAGATCCAGAACACTGATTGCCCGCTGTTGGTCAGGGTGTTGCAGCAGCTGTTGCAATGCAGACTGTAATTCAAGAACGGGAGTAGCATGAGGGGTTTCTATTCCCTCAACACGTTCGGCAGCCAGAGCGATCAGGTCTGCTAACACGGGTGAATCCGCAGCAAGTGTTTCACTCAGCTCAGCCAGCCCCTCGGCCAGTGCCTCTGGGTCGTCAGCGTGTTCAAAGCAGTTCAATAAGCGTTCTGAAGGCGTGCAGCAGTCCATGCCGGCTTGAGCCTCGATCGTTGCAGCTATTTCGAGAGGAGCTGCAAAGCGACGCAGGCGTGGCCATTCTTCTTCCAGCAGCTGTGGCAGTAACTCCAGATCCTGTGGGTCGAGTGGCGAGTCCCATACGGCTGTTGCAGGTGCCTGCTGCACATATTCCAGCAGGCTTTTCGGCGTGTCCGCATTCAAGATCAGGCCCAGTTGGTGCAGCACACTCTCAGCCTGGGCCGGGCTCAGAGCTGCTCCCTGTTCTGCCTCGATCTGCTCTGCCAGCAGGGCCAACAGGTCGCCACATCCCGGCATCCCCTGATCGTGAAACAGATCTGCCAGCTGATTCATTTGCTCGCTGATACTGTCTGGTTCACTCCCGCTGTCGGTTTGAAGGCACTCAATCAGTTGCTGCAGCGACTCAATAGCCGTCGTGCTTGTGGTCTGGTCCATGACGACCCCCTTTACTCGGCCTGCTGCAGCTTGAATACGCTTATGGAGCGCTGCAGTTCATCGGCCGCGCCAACCAGTCGTTCAGACAACTGTTTCTGTTGCAGCATCTCGGTATTGGTTGCGTGTGTGAAGTCGTTAATGCTGCCAGCACGCTGGCGCAGATTCTGGGCCAGCTTTGCCTGGCCGGTTGCGCTTTGCGCAATACGTACCACGGATTCAACCAGAGATTGGGTCGTTTTGCGGGTTTCTTCCATACGTTCACCCGCCTGCTCGGCCAATCGTGTACCGGATACCACATCTTCAATTACGGTGTTTATGACGTGAATGGTATCAGCAGTTTCCAACTGAATATTGTTAACCAGGCTTTCGATCTCGGCGGTCGCTTCACGTGAGTTTTCAGCCAATCGCTGCACCTCATCAACAACAACCATCAGGCCGCGGCCGGCCTCGCCTGCCGAAGCGGCATGCATACTGGCGTTCAATGACAAAATATGGGTTCGTTCGGAAATGTTGTTGATCAGGCTGATAATACCGCCTATTTCCTGTGAACGTTCTCCCAGACGCTTGATGCGTTTCTCGGCCTCATGGATCGTCTGGCGAATCTTGTTGATACTGGCTACTGTTGCCGAAACGGATTCCTTGGCATTTTCTGTCGTATTGATCGCCTTTTGAGAGGCACTGTTGGTAACGGCTGCCAATTTGGCAATTAGTTGCATCGCCTGAATGGCTGAATCAAGGCCTTGCAGTGTTTCATTGATCTGCTCCTGTTCTTTACTGGCGTGCAGAAGCACCGCTTCGGACTGTGTTTTAACCTGTACCGAGGTGCTGTTGACCTCAGAGGTAACCGCGCTGACTTCACGCAATACGTTTTCAATCGAGTTGGTCAGCTGGTTGATGGAGTCCGCCACTGCACCGGTGATATCTTCTGCAACCGGTACGCGTACAGTCAGGTCGCGCTGACTGATCTTGAATACATTCTGAATCAGCTGAATGATTGAGTCGTTCAGTTTCTTGTTTTCTTCCGACTGGCGGGCAATTGCCGCCTCCTTTTCATCCAGCAAACTGTTCAGTACGCTTGCCATTTGTCCAAGTTCATCGCGGCTTTCCAACTCTGTACGTGCATCGGTATCACCATTACGTACCGCATTTACAGTGGCGTAGAGCTTGGCAATCGGATCCAGAACGCCGTGCTTGACGATTGCCATGGCGGCGATAAGGGCGAAGCTGAGCAGCAGCAATGATCCAAGAAACAGTTTGAGCATTTCCGCCTTGGCTTCGTTGCGTTGGGCAATGGCTTCAGCACTGTAGATGTCCGGCAGCAGTTTCAACACGATGTTTTCATGCTGCAGCGTGGCAAAAATGGGGCCGAACGCCTTTTGCAGTCGGAGTACCCGCTCCTTGCGTGGGGCTGACGAGGCTTTAACGGCATTCAGCTCTGCCAGAGCATGCTCAATGTCCAGTGTAGAAAGGCGATCTTTCAACTCATCGCCCCCGGGCAAATTGGTCAACAGAGCCGGTAATTTCTCAAGTTGAATAAAAAAGGCTTGAGTACTGTTTTCAAGCGTATTCAGAGACGCCACCGAAAGGGTCAGGCGAGCCCGCGTAAATGCCAGCTGCGCTTCATTGAGTTGCTGTGTCAAAACGGAAGCGACATTCGACACGGCACGGGTTTCAGCGTCAATGCGTTGCGATTCCTCATCAATAACGATGGTACGGTAGTAGGCAATTGCGATGGCTACCATACAGATGAGCAGCATAATGCCTGCTATCGCAAACTTGGTGCTTATCCGTATGCCTTGCAGGTTCCGTGAAGAAGTCATATCTGTTCCCTTGAAACGTATTGTTGGCTTTTTATTGTTGTTTGGAGGGTTGAAATTGCAGCTTTAAATGGTTCAGCAGCGCCGTGTGGTCAATTTCGTACCACCGTTGCCCGTTTTGTTGCCATGCTTGGCTGATAAAGGATGACAGGTTTGCGGGCTGATCGGTGGCGTTGAGATGTTCGACAGAGGAGAGGTCTGTTAACACGGTTGGCAGAGTCGGAATCATAAATCCTGCTGTATTGGGGTGAGCATCCAGCAGCAGAATCCAGAATTCTCGTTTCTGTCCTGCCCTGGGAATGTTCGTGTCAAGGTAACGTGCCAGGTCATAGACCGGAACGGCATGGCCGCGATGATTGATAAACCCGGCAAACCAGTCGGGGCAGTCTGGCAAGGCGCAAATGCTCTGCTTTGCCGCCAGTTCGCAGTACGTACCTGGCTGTAAAAGGAAATGATGGCCGCTAAGGCTGAAGCCGTGACGAATCTCACCAGATGCTGCTGCCGTTGTAGCCATGTCGGCTTGCAGCAGTCGGTCAAGCGTACTGTTGATATCGTCCATGATGCTCTCCTGTCAGCTGAAGGCCTTGACCTGATCCAGTATGTCCTGATCAGAGAACGGCTTGGCGACCAGTGCACTCGCACCCTGTAACTGCGCCCAAACTCGGTCTGCCTCCTGGTGCTTGCTGGATACGATAACGACCGGAATAGAACGGGTGCTTTCGGCGCTGGTGATATGCCGGCAGGCAGAGAAGCCGTCCACCTCGGGCATTACAATATCCATGAATATCAGATCGGGCTTTTCCTGCTCAGCCAAAGTGATGCCTTGCTGGCCGTTTTCGCCGACAAGAATCTTGGCGCCGGTTGTCTGAAGAATGGTTTGCAGGTGCTGCTGTTGAACAGGATCGTCTTCCACAATCAGGATTTTGTTGATGGCCATGGCAGATATCTTACTCCGGTAGATGAAACGCGTTATTTTCTGAATTCGCTGACCCAGCGGGAAACACGCCGAATCACTTTTTGAAACTCGGCATGCTCGATAGGCTTGGTCAGGTAGGTTGAAGAGCCAGCCATGATTCCCTTGACCTCATCCAGAGGAGATGTTTTCGATGACAGCATGATGATCGGTGTTTTCTTCAATGCTGGCATGGATCGCATGCGAGTACAGGTCTCAAAACCATCGATGCCAGGCATCATGATGTCGAGGAAAATAAAGTCATAATGGTTGTCGGCCACCTTGGCCAGAGCCGATTCACCATCATCGGCAAAGTCCAGATTTACTGGGTGATCCAGCTGTTGCAGTTCCCTGGCAAGCATCTGCTGCATTGGGTGGCTGTCGTCCACGACCAGAACGGCATAGGACGCATCAGTCACCGTCTCAGGGGCGGTATCTTTCAGCTTCTGGACCTCAGCGATGCGGGCGTCGTATTTGCTGAACGGGTTCTCCGTTTCCGCCTGGACATCAAGATCAATGGCATCCGGCTCAGAAAGTGGCCTTTCAGTGGCTTCGGCTACAGGTGTAGAGAGTGACGGTTCAAACGGTTGGTACTGTTCCAGTGTACGGATGACGCGGGATGAGATCAGAGGTGATTTGATGTGAGGCAAGCTGCTGTCATTTGGGCGGGCTTTGCTGACCAGGATCACCCGGCGGTGATATTCCTGTGGCAGTTCTGAAACCGCCGGTTGCTGCAGTAGCTCTGGCCCGAACACGAGAAGAAGGTCGGGTAACTCATTCTGATCAAAACTGACGAGCACAAGCGGCCGTTTTGACAGGCTGAGAATTTTTTCCAGTTTTTTCAGCTGATCAGAGGGGAAACCCAGCGTCCCTATCTTCATGTACTATCCCTGCTCGTCGGTCGCTCTACCAGTAGGAGTCAGAACGATTATTATTGTCGTGCTTTTGTATCAACCGATTGGTATGGGTTTTTAAAGCATAAAACAGAAGATGGCAACAGTGCGGTGGATAATTGTAATGCTGCTTAAGGATTGTGTAGCAATATAAAGACTTTTTGTGGAAATAGGGCATCCCGCGAATTCAACTCCCAAGCAAAACAACAGTAGACTGTATAAATTGATTCAGGGCTGGCATCAGTTTGTAGTGGTCAATCAATCATTCACAAACACCCGGGAGGAGTCCGGCATAGAGCTACCGAAGGGGCAAAGGACTCACGTATTGCAGTAACTTAAGTGAGGGAACTTTCGACCGTCCGCATGGATAGAGGTCAAATTTTGAATTTGAGGTAGGTGTTTCTTGCTTTTGGTTCAGTGGTTTCGGAAAAGCCCTGTGCTATGAGATCTGCGAAATTGTACCGGCAATGGACCGGAGGGAAGGGGCCTTGGGGTGACAGAATTCGCCTAAGTGATTGAAAATAATGGTGGGCCTTCCGGGACTTGAACCCAGGACCTGCCGATTATGAGTTAGTTGGGCTGGCGTTATGCCTCGTTATACCTCCTTCCGTGTAAACATACTATCCTATATAAATCAGTGCGTTGTATTTATACATAGTAATCTGTGCTAGTTCGTCGTTATACTAAAAACGCGTACATGACGCTTACAAGGTGTTTCGTGTACGCAAACGAGAGCGGCCGGCGACTGCGCCAACAGTCCCGACCGCGTGACCGACGTTCCAACTAGCAGGAGCAACGCCGATATGACCATTCTAACTGGATTCGCCGCCCATGTGGGTACTCACTGGAGGGCGCGAGCATGACCGTCAAGAAATACAGCATCACCAATACCGCCGCAGTCTCAGAGGCAAAGTTCCCGACACCAGATAGCGGACAGAGCATCTATTGGGACAAAACGCCGGGTCTTGGGCTTCGCATTACTGCCGCAGGATCACGGAGCTGGATAGTGCAGGGGCGGGTCAACAACAAATCTCGACGCTTCACGCTCGCCCCTATTGCTGAAATGACGCACATTGAGGCACGGGAGGAAGCCGCTAAGATTCGGGCCTTGATGCGCAAAGGCATTGACCCGCTCCTCGAAAAGAAGAAGCGCCAACAGGAGAATTTGGCTCAGGGTGAAACGCTCCGCCAGATCATGGAGGATTACGTGGCGCATAAGCGGACGAAGAACGGCCCGCTCCGTCCCAGTACCAAGGCGGATTACCGCTACTGTGTGGAGAACACGTTCTCGGACTGGGCTGACAAACCTGTGGCCACAATTACGCGTGATGCGGTAGTGCTGAAGTTCCGCGACCTCTCTAAGTCCGCCCCCGTACAGACGAACCAATCGTTCCGCTACTTAAAGGCCCTGCTGAACTGGGCGCGGGAGAAATATGCAGCACCGGATGGCACCTATACCATTCTGCCCGTCAACCCCGTTTCAATGGCCATCAGAAAGGGCGGGCTGGTGCAGTGGAATCCTGAGAAGGCGAGGGACAGCCGTATCCCGAAGGCGAAGATCGGCGCGGTGTGGGCGATGCTTGAGGATCATGGCGACCCAGACAGGAATATAGCCACTACCTGTACCAGCGCCGACATGATCGCCTTTATGCTGCTGACCGGGGCAAGGGTTTCCGAGGCCAGTATGCTGACCTGGGACAGGGTCAAGCTCGATGCGGACGTGCCGACTTTCTACCTTGATATAACGAAGAACCACAATCCGATTACACTGCCAATCGGCGATGCCCTGCACGCGGTTCTGACTCGCCGGAACGAGGCACGCCGTAAAGGGAATGATTACGTGTTTCCCGCCATGCGGGGTAAGACCGGATACTTGAAAGACCCGAGGGCGTTACTCAAGAAAGTCTCAGATATTGCAGGGGATCACATTCACCCGCACGCGCTGAGGCGCACGTTCTTGGATGTGGCGCAGATTGTGGGCGTTGATTCCGATCAGCGCAGGCAGTTATCAAACCACCTCGCCAGTGACGTTCATGGGACGAACTACGAGAACAACCCCGACCCGTCAATACTGATGCCTGCCGCTCAAAAGATAGGCTCTTGGATTACGGGGCAAGGCAGCGCGGCGCGGGCAGCGGCGAAGGGTGACAACGTGGTGCCTATGAAGGCATAGAGGATGGGTGAACAGGTGTTGCATTATAGTAACGCCTGTTCACTAACTAATTGATAATAAAGTAAAATAAAGCGGAAACCGCTTGCGTATCTGCACGTATAAAGTTACGTTAGTACGTATATCGCAAGGGGCTGCACAGAGCGCCTATAACGAAGAATCTGTGACGTAACCCCAGCCGGTGGAGCAAGAGTAGCCAGCCTCCCAGGACACCGGACACAGGCCGTTCCCGTCAGTGGCCGAGTGACCATAATAAATCCCAGACGGCAAGCATTTGCCTGCCGCTGCCCTTACATAATCTCGTTGCGGTAGGCCTAATAAAAGGTCTTGCCTCATGTCAGCAGAACTCGCCAAGAAAAAACTCATCACTCCCGAGCAGTTAGCCATATGGCTCGGCCTTTCGCTTAATACGGTCAATCAGTGGCGCTACTTAAAGCGCGGTCCTCGTTTTCTGAAAATCGGAAAGAATGTTCGCTACTCCGAAGAAGACGTGATGGAGTGGCTTGACCAGCAAACACGTACCGGAACGAGCCATCAAGGCCACCAATCCTATTAGCGCAAGGTATGGGTGTAACTATGTGCCTTTCGCAAATTATAGAAGTGCGCCAACCCTTTGCCGTCACTCCTGACGGGTCGAGTAACTGCGCTGTAAACAATTCAAGAAAAAGGGCCACCGGAACGCACTGTTTTCACAATGCGGTGGCGTGTTCCGGCAGCCCTTTGCTCGACAGGAGTGATTAATAATGCCAAGCGAAAATACTATAGGGCAGCCACCGGAGGCCAAGCTAGATAACTTTGGGAATGGCAATGCGGATCACGGCAGGGAGCAAGCCGCCGCATTGCTCGCCGCGCACAACGGCACACAGGCCGAGATCGAGTCTGACCAGTACGTTATAGAGGGTGAGCAGCCTATGCGCTGGCCTTCCGGCGTTACTGGCCGCATAGCGAAGGCGATTCACCGCGCCAGCTTTTTGCCTCAACAAGAGGTTGCCATTGTTGCCGCGCTGGCGGCTTTGTCAGGAGTGATGGGGCGCGCCTACCGGACGCCGACAGGTGCAACGCTCAGTCAATACTATCTGCTGGTTGCACCGACTGGTTCCGGCAAGGATGCCATCTACAAATGCATACCCAAGCTCTTGAGAGCTTCCGGTTTTCCCAGTGCTGATAGGTTTGCAGTGTCTGAGCGCTTTGCTAGTGCCCCAGCGCTACACAGGCGCATTCTGGAGACCCCCGGCTTTCTGGCTCTGCATCCTGAATTCGGTAAGCGACTGGCCACAATAGCATCACCGAGAGCCAAGGGCGGGCACGATCAGCAATTCGGCGAGTTCCTGACAGCCGCTTATGAGAAGGAATTCATGGAGGGCATTACCCGCAGTGGCAAGGATGATTCGCTCCCTGGAATGGAGTGGCCTGCGCTGTCCTTCCTAGGTGAAACGACACCGCAAACGTTCTACCGTGCCCTGACCGTTGAAATGATGGAGGACGGCTTCTTCTCCCGCTTTCTCACAATGGCTGTCACGTCAGAGCGTCCCCCATCCAACCATGATGCCAGCCTGCAACTGGACTCCTTCGCGTTTGACCAGTGGAGTCTGATTGTCGAGATGGCTCTTGATATTAACAACATCCCACACAACCTCCCGCAAAACGTAATGCTGGCTGGCAACCCTCCACCCTTGCAGCCAGTGCAGGTGCAGTACAGGCACGCCGACGCTAAGGCCGACTTTAGTGAGTTCGAGGAGCAATGCAGGCAGCGTGTCAACGAGGCAAACAGGAACGGCGACTTGTTCGGGGCAGCCGTATGGAATCGGGCGCACCTCAAGGCGTTGAAAGTGGCCTCTCTACTTGCGGTAGCTGATAACTGTATGAGCCCCACGATAACGGGCGCCCATACAGATTGGGCGATCTACCTTGTCGAGCGTGACGCTAAAACCTTCTTGGATAAGGTGGACTCTGGTGATGTGGGTGATGGTGACGATACTCGCCAGAAGAAGGTATTGGAGGTCTGCTTGCGGGTCATAAAGGGTGAGTTGAAGGACAAGCGCCCGCGCATGAACGAGGATGGAATCATTACTCGGCGCGTACTCCAGTCCAACACCTCACGGTTAGCCCCTTTCAAAAACCATCCGCTCGGTGGTGCCAAAGCACTAGACGAGACGATCAAAACACTGGTCAACGATGGCCGCTTGATGAAGGCAGACAAATACAAGATGGCTGAAATCTACGGGGAGCAAGGAGACTGCTATCGGTACATTGACGACTGAGGGGGCGGGCTGAACTATGACCACATGTGACACATCTGCCAGCGCGGCAGTAGTGGGTGTAGCAGATCGGGCTATGGGGTGTAGTAACTATCGTCGCGGTAAGTGTTTGTTTTATATGCATTCCCTGCGTCCGGTAGTGAGTGTAGTGGGTGTAGTACATGGTCGCACTGTCGCTCTATAAAGGACATAAAATAAAGAACAGTAATACTCCATATACTACAACTACTACACATACTACACACACTGTTAAAGCACTGTTTTTACGGAGTTTTGTCGGTAGTGCCGAGTCGCAGCGCCATCACTACAGCCACTACCGCCGCAAGGCATCATTTCCACTGTGGTTACGCCTTCACTCTGCCGCTGATTCCGTTGAACTTGCGCCATGTATACAGCTCGCACATGGCGTTGTTGACGTTCCAGCCTTTGCCCTCTGCTGCTTCACGAATTTGCTTTGCAGTTGTGCCGGGGTGCGCGTCGAGGTAGTCCCATACGGCAGCACAGAGACCGCCAGGGGCTGGACGTTTCACGCCGTTCTGTTCTTCGCGTGCTGGCTTGGGTGCTGCTGTGGTCACTGGCTTCTCAAGAATGACCCATTCGCCGGTACCCAGTTCGGCCTCCTGCACTTCAAATCGCTTGGCGTAGTCCTTCCCATGAATGCGGCGGGCTGCTGCTTGGGCTGATTTCTTGCTGGTGTAGGTTTGCGTCGTCATTGTCGTTGCTCCGGTGTTTGTTGATGACAGGCACACGCTATGACGCATCTCCGGTGACCGGCAACGACTTTCGTTGATGCAGTGGGATTTGCCGAACCAGAAACGGGTAGTTATAGGTTCTTCGTTTGCAAATAGATTGATAAGTAATTGTTTTTAATAAGAAACTGCTAGCTGAACTATTTGTTTTTGTCCTAGCTTATAAGCCTTAAGTAACTATTCGCACAACAGGAGCACCCAAAATGGCTATCAACGGCGAAGTAAAACTGACCGTATCCCCGACGTTGCACCCCGCAAACATCACGAGCATCGACGGATATGATGCTGCTAAGGGTTACGTCGCAGACGCGGTCACGACACTGGATTCGGCTCACCAATCGGTCGCCCACGTTATTGAGGCACGGCAGAAGGTGAACCTTGACCAAAGCCGGACTGACCGCGCCAAGGTTTTGATGACTGCCCAACTGGCGGACAAGTATTCCGAGAAGCTGCAAAAGCAGTTCGAGTCGTCCTGGGGCAGGTTGGACAAGGCGATTCAGCACACTGAACAGGAACTTTCCCAGCCACTACAGCAGCAGGCGGGCGCTGGAACTGTGAACGGCGAGATTCGCGCTCACGCAAAAGCCCTCAGCCGGGATGAGCGTGTGAAGCTCCTAACTGTGGCAATCGAGAGCGGCGACATAACCACAGCAGGGGCAATCCTCGGCGCTCCTCCGTACCTGAGTGGCCTTTCGGATATCGAACACAAGCATTTCACACGCCAGTATCACGAAGCGACCAATCCCGAGATGGCCCAGCGTCTCAAGGTGATGCAGGCCACACGCGAGAAGCTGCAACGCGCCCACCCGGCATTGCTACAAGAACTGGAAAAGGCAGTCGGGGCAAGTCGCCGTGACGTGGAACGTCTCCAAGCCGCCACCAACGAGGCTGAGGCTGCTCTGGTGATGAAGGACTTCAATCCTGCCGAACACTGATCCGGCGCTGATGTAATCAAAGGTTTCGACTATGACCAACGCACAAGAAAAGCCGGAATGGTTGGAGAACTGGAAGCCTGATCCAGATGCACCTAAGACCGGCAATCCGAATTGGCAGAAGGGAATGAAAAGCCCCAACCCGAAAGGCAGGCCAAAGGGGATCGTTGATAAGCGCCACAAGGTGACACAAGCCATGCTCAGCGATGCCCACGAGATTGCGGGCGTAGTGGTAGCCAAGGCCAAGGAAGGCGACCTACAGGCTGCCTCGCTCGTGCTGGCGCGGGTTATGCCCACACTGGCTGCACAAGCTGAACGGGTTGAGTTTGACCTTGACCCATCTGCACCGCTTGCCAAACAGGTCGAGCAGGTGCTTTCCGCCACCGCAAGCGGGGAGCTGTCTACTGACCACGCTGAGCGGATCATCAAGGCGATTGGTGCGCTGGGTGCGATCCGGCAAATGGACGAGATCGAGAGCAGGCTGGCAGCGTTGGAGGGTCGATAATGAATATCACATCCAGACCAATTCCAGCCCACAAGCTGCCGCCACCTTCGGGCACTGACCCTATCTACCTGCAATCGCTTCTCGACAGCGCGATTGAGCAATTCCTGCTGGCAGATTCAGACGATGGAAGGCTCCCGTACTTCGCTTATATCGAAGAAGTGAAAATCCAATTACGAAAGGCGCTAGGTCATGTCTAGTTTGGGCTGGGTCAAAGAGCTTGCAGAGGCTACAACAACGCCACCCGCTGAGGTAGTGCCCCAGCTTTCCCCGTTGGGCCATACACGCGGGCAGTTGCTTGAACAGCTTGCCAGCGCCAGTGCCCAGCCTCAGACGCCTGTGGTCAGGGCATATATCGCCGTGGCACGGCGCAGGCTGGGGGCACTATGAGCACCAACAAACATTATGACATTGAGTATCAATGGGACGGCTATGACGAATTCGAGCCTATCAAGCCTGCGCCTCAGTCCCGTGTAGCTCAATCGAAAACAAAAGCCTGGTCTGCAATTCAGGCTTTCAACGGGGTGACAACGATCATCAAGCGAGAAGATGGGGAAGTGGTGGCAGTTCCCGGTCGTGCGGAGATCGTCGGCACCTATGACCCCTCTGTACCAATCAAGCAATTCAGGAGTGACTGCGATGCAACGTGAAAAGATCAAGATTGAAGGTGACATGCGTCTGCCGACCGACGGTATGAAGGTTCACCGTTGGGACAACATGACAACGTTCTATCTAGACGAAGGCCAACTGCACTGGCCACATGGCGACTGCGAAACAGTGCCCGCCCTCTACATCGAGGCTGGCGGTGACGCGATGGTGCGGTGCGCCGAGAAGCTGGAGGACGTTTGGAAGATTGCGATTAATCTCTGCGTCAGTATGCAGGTCTTTGACAGAGAAAAGCCGTGGCTCTGGAAGGAGCACGAAGGCACGATTATTGAGACGCGCATTCCTCGCGACGAGGCTGAGACCTTTACCGCGTTCAACGGTGCAGCCGATTTCATTGCTTGCCGTCATCCGTCCCATGAGGTGCGGGTCGAAATGATTGCCAAGCTGGCGGGTGTGGCATGAGAGCGCGGGTATCAATGGCCACACTGAAGCGGCTGGAGGCCTTGGAGCAGGTGCGTGGTCAAAGGAAAGTCGTGGCCCTGTTCCCTGAGCTGATGCCCGTTGACGAGTGGGGAGCTATTGCCAGCAATATGCAAGCGGAACTCAAAGCGAATATCAAGAAGGACTGCCCGCCGCACTACGACAAGCGAGACTTGAGCCACCTCGTTCTTGTCGCCAGCGGGTAGACGTATCTCCGTCCAGGGAGCCGCTCAAGGATGAGTCGTGCTACAGGAAACCGACGCACGATAAACCATCGGAACCAGCTGGGGCAGACACCGCTCCACGACCTGCGACCCAGCCTTCAGCGCCCCTTGGCAGCAATGTCTCGGGGCGCTGTCGTTTGCGCTCGCTGTGCGCTGGCACAGGCGACGATCGGCAGGCCACCAGTACGCTAGCGGCGGTGGCAGGTGATCGTGCTGCGTGCGCAAGGTTGGGCGGTAGGGAAATTATCAAGCCAATCGCCTGCACTTGCGTTATAACTTGTGCAGTGAGGAACAAGTTATGAAATTGATAAGTGAGAAAGAAGCGCGGGCAAATAAGCTGACTAGATACTTTACAGGTCAGCCCTGCAAGTGGGGTCACATCGCTGAGAGGCGAGTATCAGACCGCCATTGTTGTGAGTGTGAGAAGGTGCGGAATCGTAGCTCCAACATGACACCAGAACAGCGAGAGCTGAACCGATTCAGGAATCGGGCAGAGAACCTGTCACCTGAAGCGCTGGAGAAGCGACGAGCTAGAGACCGCGAACGCTACCATGCTGATCCTGAAAGAGCTAAGCGCGAATGGCAGGCTTGGGTCGAGTCGAACCGCTCTCAGTGGAATGCTACTGTGGCCAAGGACAAGGCAGCCAAAGTGCAAGCTACGCCTGAATGGGCAGACCGAGCTGCCATTGAAACTGTATATGCCGAAGCTGAGAGGCTGACGCAGGAAACGGGCATCCCGCACCATGTTGACCACATTGTGCCGCTACGCTCGAAGCGCGTCTGTGGGCTGCACGTAGCTTGCAATCTGCGGGCTATCCCTGCCGCTGAGAATTGTATCAAGAGCAACCGGCACTGGCCGGACATGCCGTAAGATGGTGGCCCCACCTGGACTTGAACCAGGAGTCTACCGATTATGAGTCGGGTGCATTAACCAATTATGCTATAGGGCCAAATTTTTCCTACCTGTGGGCTTCATGCTCTAACCAACTGAGCTAAAGGCCCGAAACTTTGTAAAACGCTTACACACCTTTTACATGGTGCTGCCGCTCAATTTCTCTTCTTGGGGTAAGCGGCTGTATTTGCTATGTTTTCTCTCTCCGGCCACCCGTTAGCGCATTCTATTATGAGTCGGATGCTCTAACCAACTGAGCTAAAGGCCCCAAAAAGAGCGCCAATGATACCACTTCCGGTCATTGGCGCAATACTATTGAAATGAAGTACTTAGCCTTCGTCGATGAAGGTGCGCAGGTGATCGGAGCGGCTTGGGTGACGCAGCTTGCGCAGGGCCTTGGCTTCGATCTGACGAATACGCTCACGGGTCACGTCGAACTGCTTGCCCACTTCCTCGAGGGTGTGGTCAGTGTTCATGTCGATACCGAAACGCATGCGCAGGACTTTGGCTTCACGCGCGGTCAGACCGGAGAGGATCTCCTTGGTCGCTTCGCGCAGACCTTCGCCGGTGGCAGTGTCCACCGGGGAGGACAGGGTGGTGTCCTCGATGAAGTCGCCCAGGCTGGAGTCTTCGTCGTCGCCGATCGGGGTTTCCATGGAGATCGGCTCTTTGGCGATCTTCAGCACCTTGCGGATCTTGTCTTCCGGCATTTCCATGCGTTCGGCCAGCTCTTCCGGGGTCGCTTCGCGGCCCATCTCCTGCAGCATCTGGCGGGAGATGCGGTTGAGCTTGTTGATCGTTTCGATCATATGCACCGGAATACGGATGGTGCGTGCCTGGTCGGCGATGGAGCGAGTGATCGCCTGACGAATCCACCAGGTTGCATAGGTGGAGAACTTGTAGCCGCGACGGTATTCGAACTTGTCCACCGCCTTCATCAGGCCGATGTTGCCTTCCTGGATCAGGTCGAGGAATTGCAGACCGCGGTTGGTGTACTTCTTGGCAATGGAAATAACCAGACGCAGGTTGGCTTCAACCATCTCTTTCTTGGCGCGGCGGGCATGTGCTTCGCCAATGGACATGGCGCGGTTGACTTCCTTGATGTCAGCCAGGCTCAGGCCTATGGTCTCTTCAATCTGAACCAGTTTGCGCTGCGCGCGCTGCAGATCATACAGGTTACGGCTGATGGCAGCAGCATAGGGCTTGTTGCCGTTGGCCAGTGATTCGAGCCACTCGCTGCTGGTTTCATTGCCCGGGAAGCTTTTGATGAACGCAGGGCGTGGCATCTTGGCTTTCTGGGTGCAGATGCGCATGATGCTGCGCTCCTGCTTGCGGATGCTTTCGATGCAGTTGCGCACACGCTCGACCAGTAGCTCATAATAACGCGGCGACAACTTGATCGGTGCAAAGGCGTTGCACAGTGCCATTACCGCTTCGGAAATTTCATCCTGGCTGGCATTGCGCTCACGTGCGGAATTCAGGTTGTCCAGGCATTCCTGAATAAGGCCAAAACGCTGACGGGCTTCTTCGGGGTCTGGGCCGCGTTCTTTTTCGTCAGTGCTGGAGTCGCTGTTGTCGCTGTCATCGTCGTCGTCATCATCGTCGTCGTCGCTGCGATCATCATCGTCGTCATCGATATCGACCGGCGCATCGGTTTCATCTTCGGGCACTTCGGCATCGGGGTCGATATAGCCACTGAAGATGTCACTCAGGCGACCCTCTTCCTGCAATACCTGGTTATAGGCATCCAGAATGATGTCAACGCTGCCCGGGAAGCGGGACAGGGCCATCATGACCTCACGGATCCCTTCTTCGATCCGCTTGGCAATGTCGATTTCGCCTTCACGCGTCAGCAGTTCAACCGTACCCATCTCGCGCATGTACATACGCACGGGGTCCGTGGTGCGTCCGGCGTCCGATTCTACGGCGGCCAGTGCGGCAACGGCCTCTTCATCGGCTTCATCGGCCGAGTCACCGCCTGTCAGCAGAAGATCTTCGGCATCCGGTGCTTCTTCAGCAACGCGGATACCCATGTCGTTGATCATGCGAATGATATCTTCGACCTGATCCGGGTCGGCGATATCTTCCGGCAGGTGATCGTTAACCTCGGCATAGGTGAGATAGCCCTGCTCTTTACCCCGGGCGATCAGTTCCTTTAGACGAGACTGCTGTTGGGATTTGTCTGACATAGAGCCCCTGCGACGAATGAATGCTGGTGTGACGGATGGCGTAAAAATAAGCGCAGTATTATACCTGTTTGCCGACGTTGCGGCTACAGCTGGTCTTTACTGCACTGCAGGCATATACCTGAGTTGGTATGAGAATAGACCAGAAATCAGACGCTTGCAGAAAAAAGCAAAAAACCTTCATGGTTGGCGGCTTTGCAGTAGCTGCTGCAGCTCGCGTTTCTCATCATCGGTTAATGGGGCCTGACGCGATTTTTTCAAGAGCTGGTCAAGCAAAGTCTCATGACGACGGCCCAACAGGCGGTTGAGAGTGTCCTCCAGCAGGCGTGCAGCGTCCACATCACCCATCACCGGGTCCAGGTGTGAGATCTCATTCAGCAACATCAGATCGGCGCGATGGTCGGGGTCGTCCTGCCAGTCTACCAGCAGTGTGCCGAGAGAGCCTTCAGGTTCCTGCTGTAAATAATGCAGCAGTCGGATCAGTACGCCGATGTTGGTTTCACTAATGCTGACAAAGTCGGCCGCTGGTGCTGTAGAGCGAGCCAGATCCGGTCGGTGCAGCAGGATGGAGATGGCCTGATTGACCAGATTGCGATGCTCGCTTTGGGTTGGTTTGTTGCGTACAGGTGCTGGTCGTATTTGCTGGTAAGGGTTGGGCGTGGAAGCCGGCTGCGAGGCTTTCTCTGCACTGATTGGTGCTGGCGTGCTGGTTGCCTGGTGCAGGTCGATAACGCTGCTGATCTGTTCCAGTGACAGCCCGGTGATTTCACAGATGCGATCCAGCATCATTTGCTTCAACAGGCTGGGCTGCATCGACTGGATGAGCGGCAGAGCCTGGTTGCTGAAACGGGCGCGGCCATCCATGCTGCTCAAATCGGCTTCATCTGACAGTTGGCGGAAGAAGAACTCACTCAGCGGCAGGGCCTGGCTTACTCGCTGGGAAAAAGCCGTTTCGCCTTCGCGGCGAACCAGGGTGTCGGGATCTTCGCCATCGGGCAGAAACAGGAAGCGAGCTTCCTGGCCATCACGAATCACTGGCAGTGTAACGCCCAATGCGCGTTGGGCTGCCTGGCGCCCGGCTGCATCGCCGTCGAAGCAGAAGATCACCTCGGGGACCAGCTTGAACAGGCGTTCTAGGTGTTGCGCCGTGGTGGCGGTTCCCAGTGTGGCGACGGACCAGTGGATGCCGTGCTGAGCCAGGCTGACCACGTCCATGTAGCCCTCGACAATCAGCAGGCGATCCAGTTGATTGCTGTGCTTGCGCGCTTCATACAGGCCGTAGAGTTCACGCCCCTTGTGGAAGGTCGGTGTTTCCGGCGAGTTCAGGTATTTTGGCTTGTCGTCGCCCAGAACGCGTCCGCCGAAGCCGAGTACACGCCCGCGCACATCCCGGATTGGAAACATGATGCGGTCACGAAAACGGTCGTAATAGCGTTGCTTGTCTTCGTTGTGGATGACCATGCCGGACTGCTCCAGCAGGGGGGCGGCATTCTCCAGGTGAGCAACGTGTTGCAACAGATTGTCCCAGCCCGGAGGAGCGTAGCCGATGCCGAACGCCGCGGCGATCTGGCCGCTGAGGCCTCGCTGCTTCAGGTAGCCGATGGCGCGCTCGCGCTCGGAGGAGCTGCGCAGCATGTCCTGAAAGTAACGGTTGGAGTGCTCCAGTGCTTCAAACTGGCGCTTGATCTCCTGCTCGCGCTGATGGTCGGCAGGTCGGCCTTCATCTCGGGGAACGTCGACACCGGCGAGTTTGGCCAGTTCTTCTACGGCTTCGGGGAAGTTGAGACGATCATATTCCATCAGGAAGCCGAGCGCGTTGCCGCCGGCGCCGCAGCCGAAACAATAATAGAACTGTTTGTCGGGGCTTACCGAAAAGGAGGGGCTCTTTTCCTTGTGGAAAGGACAGAGGCCGGAGTAATTCTTGCCGGCGCGCTTGAGTTTTACGCGGCCGTCTATCACGTCAACAATGTTGACGCGTGCAAGGAGGTCGTCGATGAAGTGTTGGGGGATTCGACCTGCCATGTTCGCTCCGCTGCGGACAGGTCAGCGTATGCGGACCTTAGAGTTTCTGCTTCACCAGGCCGGAGATGCTGCCCATGTCGGCGCGGCCTTGAACCTGGGGTTTGACGAGTGCCATCACTTTGCCCATATCCTGCATCGAGCTTGCGCCTGATGCGGCGATGGCGTCATCAATTATCTGAGCGATCTCAGTATCACTGAGTGGCTGCGGCAGGAAAGTTTTAATCACCTCCAGCTCCTGCTGCTCCTTTTCTGCCAGCTCCGGGCGCTCAGCCGCCAGGTACTGGGTAATGGAGTCTTTTCTCTGCTTCTGCATCTTGTCCATCACGGCCAGAATGCGTTCATCGTTGAGCTCAACACGCTCATCGACTTCGACACGCTGTATCTCGGCCTGAATCATGCGGATCGTACCAAGGCGAACCTTGTCCTTTGCGCGCATGGCATCTTTCATCTGTTCTGTCAGTGTACTTTTCAGATCAGACATTCAAGAGGCTCCGGTGGCAGTGAGTTCAGATGCTAAAACGTCAAATCAGTACAGACGTACGCGACGTGAAGTTTCGCGCTGCAGCTTCTTGGCGTGACGCTTAACGGCAGCAGCAGCCTTACGCTTGCGAACGGAAGTGGGCTTTTCATAGCATTCACGACGACGTACTTCAGCCAGGATGCCGGCTTTTTCGCAAGAACGCTTGAAACGACGCAGAGCAACGTCAAACGGCTCGTTGTCTTTTACTTTAACCTGAGGCATTCAGAGTCTCCTGAATCTGTAAGGAAATTGGATTTTCTCCCCGCCCGGATCAGGATCCATGGCAAGAAGGCCGCATATTTTATTAAGCCCGGGCTGTGGTGTAAAGCAAAGACCCGTGAATTTTGCCTCTATCTGAAGGATAATGCCGTCTATATTGCAACTGCGTTGTCGAAGAGGCTGTTATGCGAGTGCTGGGAATTGAGACATCCTGTGATGAAACCGGTGTGGCGGTGTACGACAGCAAACAGGGATTGCTGTCGGATGCACTGTACAGCCAGGTCAAAATGCATGCCGAATATGGTGGCGTTGTGCCTGAGCTGGCGTCTCGTGACCATGTGCGCAAACTGCTGCCGCTGATCCGCGAAGTGATGGCGAAAGCGGATTTGACACTGGCCGATCTTGACGGCGTAGCCTACACCTCTGGTCCCGGGCTGATCGGTGCGCTGATGGTAGGCGCTTCAACCGGCCGTGCGCTGGCGCTTGGGCTGGGAGTACCTGCGATTGGGGTGCATCATATGGAAGGCCATCTGTTGGCGCCGATGCTGGAAGAGCAGCCGCCGGCGTTCCCCTTTGTGGCACTGCTGGTGTCGGGTGGTCACACACAGCTGGTACGTGTGGATGGTATCGGTCGTTACGAACTGCTGGGTGAGTCCTTGGATGACGCCGCCGGTGAAGCGTTCGACAAGGCAGCCAAGATGTTGGGTCTTGATTACCCGGGCGGCCCCTTGATCGCCAAACTGGCGCAGCAGGGTGATCGCAGTCGCTACCGTTTTCCGCGGCCCATGACCGATCGCCCCGGGCTGGAGTTCAGTTTTTCGGGACTGAAGACGTTTACCCTGAATACGGCCAACGCCGCAAGGGATGAGCAGGGGCGGATCGATCAGCAGACATTGGCGGATATCGCCTGTGCGTTTGAGGATGCGGTGGTGGATACGTTGGCGATCAAGTGCAAGCGTGCCCTGCAGCAAACGGGTTTGAAACAGTTGGTTATTGCCGGTGGGGTCAGTGCCAATCGGCATCTGCGTGAAAAACTGGGTGCCATGGTGCAAAAGGAACGTGCAGAGCTGTTTTACGCTCGTCCCGAATTCTGTACCGATAATGGTGCGATGATTGCATATGCCGGTTGTCAGCGGCTGTTGGCAGGACAGCAGGCTGATCTGACCATCCAGTGCCGACCGCGTTGGCCACTGGATACGCTGGATGCGATTTAAAAGCGGTGTTCTCGACCGCTTATCAGTTTGCGGAGGTTGCTGCTGTGACGCAGCAGCAACAGCAGGCAGGTGATACTGATCGACCAGATCAGTTCGGGCAACAGCAACAGGCAGAGCAGGGGGGGCAGCAGGGCGGTGGCGATGGATGCCAGTGACGAAATGCGGCTCAGTCCAAAAAGGATCCCCCAGCATGCCAGCTGAATCAGTGCCAGAGGCCAGTGCAGTACCAGCATGGCGCCAAGCGTAGTGGCGACACCCTTGCCGCCGCGCAGGCTGCTGAAAAACGGGAACAGATGGCCGCAGACCGCAGCCAGCAAACACCAGCCCTGCAGCTGTAGCGAGGCACCGGACAGCAGGGCCAGCAGCACGGCCAGTGAGCCCTTGCCGAGATCGCCTGCCAGCGTCAGGATGGCGGCTTCTCGGCCACCGGTCCGAAGCACGTTGGAGGCGCCGGGGTTGCCGGAGCCACTCAGACGAGGGTCTGGCAGCCCCATTGCACGACAGACCAGCACGGCACTTGAAAAAGAGCCGAGCAGGTAGGCGCACAACAGCAGCCAGAATTCAAACATGCAGGATTCCAGACGGGCCGGCATCGATCCTTCGCGGAGCGACTGCCAGCGTGGTAAATTAACAACTGCCTCAAATCAAGCATATACAAGGCGGGTGTCAGCTACAATGCAACTCTGGCATGCGCCGTACCGACGGGAGTACAGATGGATATCGTCTACATTCGAGAACTGCAGGTTGAAACCGTTATCGGTATTTACGACTGGGAGCGTGAAGTGCGCCAGACCGTGAGTCTCGATCTGGAGATGGGGACGGATATTCGTGCAGCTGCCGCCACTGAAGATATCGACAGCACTCTCAACTACAAGACTGTAGCCAAGCGGCTGATTGCGTTTATTGGCCAGAGTGAATTCCTGCTGGTCGAGACCATGGCCGAAGAGATCGCTCAGATTGTGCAGGAAGAGTTTAACGTACCCTGGCTGCGGCTGCGCTTGAGCAAGCCTGGCGCCGTACGTGGTGCACGTGATGTGGGGGTGATCATCGAGCGAGGAGAGCGGGGCTGATGCACCGGGTTTACCTCAGTCTGGGCAGCAACATCGAGCGTGAGCACTATATTCGCGCTGCGCTTGATGCACTGAGCCGCCGGTTTGGGCATTTGCAGATTTCGTCGGTGTATGAAAGTGAAGCGGTAGGCTTCAAGGGCGATAACTTCTATAACCTGGTGGTCGGGATTGAAACCGATCTGGATGTGGCCGCGCTCTCGGCCAGCCTCAAACGGATTGAAGATGATAATGGCCGCGAGCGCAGTGGTCCCCGCTTCAGTGGCCGTACGCTCGATATTGATATCCTGACCTACGATAAATTGACTGAGCCGGTGGCCGGGGTGCAGCTGCCGCGTGACGAAATTCTCAATAACGCCTTTGTGCTGCTGCCGTTGGCCGAAATTGCACCGGATGACTTGCACCCGGTGCTCCAGCGTCCCTATGCTGAACTCTGGCAGGCCTATGATCGGGAGCAGAAGCTGTGGCCGATCAATTTCAGCTGGCATGGGCGAGCCATTTCGCGGACAGATTCAGCTGTAGAGTGAGCGCCCGCCGTCCACGGCCAATACCTGTCCGGTAACATAACCGGCCTGAGCGAGGTAGAGCACGGCCTGAGCGATGTCTTCGGGTGAACCGGTGCGGCGTAACAGTGTTTTGGCGAGTACCTGCTCCCGTGCCGCCTCACTCAATGCCGCTTCAGCTTCAGGCCACAGAATGGGCCCTGGAGCGATACCGTTGACTCGCACGTCAGGGGCCAGCTCCTTTGCCATGGAATGAGTCATCATCTTCAGGCCTGCCTTGGCGATGGAGTAGATGGGGTAACCATTCAAGCCGCGCTCGGCATGTATATCCACCAGATTAATGATACAGCCACTGTTGTGTTTCAGCTGCGGGGCCAGCGCAGTGCTCAGGAAAAAGGGTGCGCGGAGGTTGCTGTTGATCAGCTGATCCCAGTCGTGCTGGGTCGCCTGATCCACCGGGGTGGGGTAAAAGCTGGAGGCATTGTTGACCAGCAGATCCAAACGGGTCTCGGCGCCGAGTACGTCGATCATTCCTTGCAGCTCATCGAGATTGGCCAGGTCGCACTGCAATAGTCGACAGCTGTCGCCGCGGCGTTGATTGAGCTGTTCGGACAGTGCGGTAGCAGCTTCGGCCGAATGGCGGTAATGCAGTAACAGATCGTAGCCTGCATCATGCAGACGTTCACAGATGGTAGCGCCGATCCTGAGTGCGGCACCGGTGACCAGTGCCAGCGGACGTGTGCTCATGGCATTTTACTCCTTGTACCGGGCGCAGATTTCGGCCTGCTGTCGGGCCAGCTCCTCTCCCAGAGCCTTGCCGCTGAAGCCCTGCTCAATCAGCGTGCGGGTATCCACTTCAGACAACTGCATCAGCAGCCGCTGCAGAGCGGCTTCCCGCGTTACCGGTATGACGTGGACATGACGGACCAGCTGTAGAAGCGTAGGCATGAGAGCCGGGCGCCTGATCAGGTCCAGTTGTTTCAGCAGCTGTAGCCGTGCGTTGCCGTCAAGCCGGTCAAACTGATACAGACCGTTTACACCCTGGCGCAGTTTCAATGCCAGGTCGCGCATCCGATTGGGTACGCGGTGCTGGCTGCAAAAATTGCCGATAATGTCGCAGGCCTGTTCTGGCAGTATCGACTCGGTGGTCTGATACAGCAGCAGAGCCAGCGCCATGGCTGGTCGTGCGTCGGTATCGGCAATGCCAGACAGACACTGAGCCAATCGATTTGTGTCCAGCCCTTCCAGTTGGGGGAAGAGGCTGCCCAGCGCCCCCGTTTTTTGCAGCAGGGCGAAGTAATGCGCTGGACTGGAAGTGGCCAGCGCGCGCTCTGTCTCTTGCCAGACACGCTCTGGCGTCAGGTGGGCAAGCTCATCCCCGGCGCTGAGTTCGCGCATCAGTGCCAGCGTTTCGTCAGCAACCTGAAAGCCAAGATCGGCGAAGCGGGCATAGAAGCGCGCCACTCGCAGTACTCGCAGCGGGTCTTCACTGAAGGCCGGTGAAACGTGGCGCAGCATCCGCGTCTTGATGTCATCCTGACCGTGCCAGGGGTCGTGCAGCGTGCCGTCTTCCGCTTCCGCGATGGCGTTGACGGTCAGGTCGCGGCGGCGCAGGTCTTCTTCGAGTGTAACATCCGGGCTGGTATGGAACTGGAAGCCGGTATACCCCTTGCCGCTTTTGCGTTCGGTACGGGCCAGAGCGTATTCCTCACCGGTATCCGGATGCAAAAACACAGGAAAATCACGTCCGACCGGTTTAAAACCCCGACCCAGCATCTCGTCAGGGGTGGCACCGACCACCACCCAGTCTCTGTCCTTGACCTCAAGCCCCAACAGTCGATCCCTGACTGCGCCGCCGACCAGATAGATCTGCATCAGCGGCTGCAACGGTCCGGGCACTGTGCGCGCCAGGCTTCAAAACCACCGTCCAGGCTACAGACCTGTTCAAACCCTTGATGTGCCAGATAGGCGGCTGCCGACTGACTGCTGATGCCGTGGTAGCAGCAGACAATCAAGGGCTGGTCAAAGTCTGCCTGTGCAAGGTACTCCGGCAGGTTGTGGTTGCTGAGGTTGGTTGCATCGCGGATGTGAAGCTCGTTGAAGCTGGTTTCATCGCGGATATCGACTACCTGTGCACCCTGGTCGATCAGGTCACAGGCTTCGGTGATGTTGATACAGCGGTACTCACTCACGTGTCAGTCTCCGGGTGTTGGGTGGTCAGTGCAGGGTTGGCTGAACAGCTGGCCATCATCCAGGCGCAGTGCGCTTAGGGCGTTACCCCATACGCAGCCGGTATCGAGCGAGATGCTGCGCTCATTGCGATGATGCCCCAGTGCAGCCCAGTGGCCGTACAGTTGTATGCGTTTGAGTGGTTTGGCCGGCGGCAGTTCAAACCAGGGGCGAAAACCGTTGGGCGCCTCTTCAGGGCGGCCGCTGGCACTGAATTCCAGCCGCCCTTCGGTCGTGATGAAGCGCATTCGGGTCAAATAATTGGTGATACAGCGCAAACGCGCGGGTCCCTTGAGGTCGTCCTGCCAAAGATCAGGCTGGTTGCCGTACATATTGGCAAAAAAACGTTCGGCCCTGTCGCTTTGGAGCACAGCTTCAAGCTCGGCAGCCAGATTGCGGGCAGTTTTCAGACTCCAGATATGAGGTATGCCGGCGTGGGTCATGACGTAGCCCAGCGACTTGTCATCATGCAGCAGGGGGCGATGCTGCAGCCAGTGCATCAGCTCATCCCGGTCGGGTGCGGTCAGAATCGGTTCCAGTGTGGAGTTTGCTTTCTTTCCGTTGCCATTGTGCAGGGCCAGCAGGTGCAGGTCGTGGTTGCCCAGTACACAGACAGCGCGATCTCCCAGACTTTTGACAAAGCGCAGGCATTGCAGTGAACCGGGGCCACGGTTGACCAGGTCGCCAGTAAACCAGAGTTGATCCTGGTCGTTGAAGTTGATCTGCTCAAGAAGCTGCATCAATTCGTTATAACAGCCCTGCAGATCACCAATTGCGTAGGTCGCCATTTAGGCTCCAAAACAGTGATACAGGTGGGCATGATAACGGAAGCGGGTACTGATCTGAAACCCGACGGCAGTTGAAAAAAAGAGGCCCCGCAGGGCCCCAAGACAACCTTAGTATGTTCAGTAACGCAGAGGAGATGTCTGATCAGAGATCGAAGGTCTTGCTGATGGTGAAGACAAATTCGGAGTCTTTCTCGCCATCGCCGTCGAGTTCAGTGTCCAACTGTTTGATGAATGCCAGGCTCATGTCCAGGCCCTGAATAGTTGTACCGTAACCGGCTTCAACGTAGTCTCCGTCATAGTCTTCACCGAATACACCATAGGTCAGGTAGGCGCCTTCGTATTCACCTGTCAGGCTGAAGAAGGTGTAGTCGGCGTCATCACCTGCGCCGTCAACATTTTCACGGCCAAGGACAAACTGGGCACTCAGAAATTTGTAACCGCCGCCCAGGATGAGTTCATGGTAATCGGATGCATCATCAACAGTGTAGAAGTAGCCAGCGTAGCCTACATCGTAGGTGAAGTCGCCGATTTCACCGGCGTAGCCACCGTACAGATCGTATTCGATTTCAGCATCGTCCAGCTGAGCACCCCAGGTGCCGACGTAGAAACCATTACCGAAGTCATAGTCAGCACCAGCCATCAGGCTGGCGTTGTTGGAGGTCTGATCAATGCCACGGAACCAGTAGTCACTCATGGCGCCCACGTTGACCGACAGTTCAGCGCTTGCGGCAGCGGATGCAGTCAGCAGGCCGGCAGCGATCAGAGATTTGGTCAGCTTTTTCATCATATTCCCCTTACAGTCTCTTGAAATAGCAAGTCGGGCATTGAGTGCCGCTTGTTGATCCGGTAAAAGCGAAAGCTGTGCCAGTGTTGATAAATACAAATATTTACAATGTGTTACATGGATATGACAATGTTGTGCTCTTGATTTGTGCACCAATAAAACGCACTCAGCTCCAGGAGTGTGCAGTCGTTGGCAATCGTGAGGGCAGGTGATCCAGTTAAAAATGTATTTTGAACAATTCGACACAACCTAAAGGGTTATTGCTTCGCTTTTGATACTAAAGTAGTGTCTTCTTTACCATGGGGACAGTGTATCGATTAGCTGGCTGCGTGGCCGTGCCTGACGGGACATAACTGGATTGAGCGATGGATAGACAACAGCAGTTTCTGGATCTGACCGGCGATTTTATTGCCAGTGTCGACAAGCATTACCGGATCGAGTTTATAAACCGCTCCGGCCGTGAGCTGCTGGGAATCGGTCAGGAACATGACCTGAGTGTGCAGCCGCTGCACGTCAGCGACTTTCATACCGAAAGTACCTGGCAGCAGCTGTCTCGCGAAATTTTTCCGCAGGTACTGGAATGTGGTTACTGGGCCGGGGTGGTGAATTTCCGCACCCTTGCGGGACATGAAGTGCCTGTCAGCCTCCGCATTTTGCCTCATCTGGATGAGCATGGTCAGGTAACCGGCCTGACCGGTATAGGCCAGGATCAGCGCTTGAAACGTGCCTTTCAAACCCAGGAAGCAATGGCGGAACGCATTCTGGATAGCACTATTGAAGGTATTATCGTCACGGATGCCGCCGCCCGGATCGAGCGGGTTAACCCGGCATTTACCCAAATTACCGGTTATGCTGCATCAGAAGTGATTGGGCAGACACCCAAAATGCTGCGCTCCAATCATCACGAACAGCCCTTCTATGATGCGATGAACACGTCGCTGCGACACCACGGCAGTTGGCAGGGGGAGGTCTGGAACCGGCGCAAGAGTGGTGAAGTCTATCTGCAGTGGATGTCGGTCAGTGCGCTGAAGAATGATAACGGCGTCGTAACCAATTTTGTTTCCATCTTCCATGATCTTACCGAAATGCGTGCAAAAGAAGCGCAAATCGAGGAGCTTGCATTTACTGATCCGCTCACGGGGATGGGTAACCGCTACAAATTGGTGCAGACGCTTGCCCAGCTGCTGAAACGAAACCGAAAACCCTCTACGAATTCAGCCTTGATTGCCTTGATGTGCATCGATATTGGTCAATTGTCACCGATCAATGATCGCTTTGGCATGCGTGGCGGCGACCAGCTGATCAAACGTCAGGCTGAACGACTGCAGCAACACTTGGGCGACAGGCTCAGTTTTTTTCGTCTGACCGGCGATGAGCTGGTGGCTATCATCAATGACACCCATGACCTGACCGGAATGGCGCGTTATGCCAATGAGTGTATCAGCCAGTTGCAGGTGCCGTTATATCTTGAAGGTGAGACGATTCGCTTGAGTCCTTCGGCAGGGCTGGCGGTTTTTCCCAAAGATGGAGATGATGCCGATACTCTGCTGGCCTGCGCCCAAACAGCGTTGATCGCGGCCAAGCAGGCCGGGCGTGACAGTTATCGTTTCTACGACGAGGCTCTGAGTAACGAATTACGTCAACGGCTGATGCTGGAGCAACAGCTGAGACTGGCGATTCAGCATGAAACCGGTCTGGGGCTTGAACTCTACCTGCAGCCGAAGGTTAACATCATCGACCGTGCGCTGGTGGGAGCAGAGGTTCTGTTGCGTTGGCAACATCCTGAAAAAGGAATGATCTCGCCGGGCGAGTTTATTCCACTAGCCGAAGAAAGCCGTCTGATTGTGGCGCTGGACCGCTGGGTGTTCAGTCAAAGCTGTGCTTTGCTGCAGCAATGGCAGACTCTGCTGCCCGTCTTGCCAAGACTGAGTGTCAACCTGTCGGCACGGCAGCTGCAGGAGCCGGATCTGGTTGATTGGTGTCTGCACACCATCGCACTATATGGTTTGGAAGCGCAACAGTTGGAACTGGAAGTGACCGAGACCGCATTTATCAACCTGGCGGACGATGTGTTGCGACAGCTTGCCAGTTTGCGTGCTGCCGGCTTCAGCCTGGCGCTGGATGACTTCGGGACCGGCTATTCCAGCTTGACCTACCTGAGGCGCCTGCCTCTGGATGTGGTGAAAATCGACCGCAGTTTTGTAGCGGACCTGTGTACCGATGCACGTGCGGCTACCTTGCTTAAAGGCATAATTCAGCTGCTCTCTGAGCTGGAGTTCGGAGTGGTAGCCGAGGGGATTGAAACCGATGAACAGGCCCGATTGCTGCAGGATATAGGATGCAAGACCGGGCAGGGTTTTCTGTTTTATCGGCCCATGCCGGCGAGCGAATTCATGCGGTTGTATGGGGAAAGCTGCTCGGCTGGCAACTGAGCCCCGATGCTTCACCAGCAAGCAGGCTGGTGTAGAATCGAGAGTTTTTTGGACATTGCATCGTGTCGGATACGCCTGAAACGCCCAGAGACGAGATAGCCTACCCAGAAGCTTACCGTGATCTCGTCGTCGTGAGTCTTGCCCTGTCACTTGCCATGCTGGCCAACACCATGCTGTTGCTGACGGTGCCTTTCATGGCGTTGGAACTGCAGGTCAGCCCTGCCATGATCGGTCTGATTGTGGCAGCTCCCTACGTATTGCCTTTGGTGCTGGCCATTCCAATCGGTGGTTTCGTCGGCCGTATGGGTGCCAGAAACATTATTCTGGCCGGGGCCTTGGGCATGTCTGCGGGGCCTTTATGTTCACTGTTCTTCCCCTCCTTGACGGGTCTGCTGGCCAACCAGGTTATTGCCGGTATGTCTAATATGGTACTTATTATTGCCGCCCAGTCATTGGTGTCCGGGCTTGGACAGGGGCGAGTGCTTGAGCGCTGTTTCGGCTGGTACACAATGTGTATGTCAGCCGGACAGCTGTTGGGGCCTCTGCTTGCGGGCTATCTGATTGAACACTACTCGCTGCACCTGTCTTTTGCGACCATCGCTTTCATTCCGCTGCTGTCGTTTGTCAGTGCACTGTTTTTCTCGTCCAGTGCCGGTTATGGTGGAAAAAGTCAGCGTGGCAATGCCAGTTATGTTGCCCAGTGGCGTTTGCTTAGAACCAACCACGGCGTACAGCTGGCGATCATCATGTCGAGTGTGTCGCTGTTTATCATGGGGGCACATGCAGGCTTCATGCCGATCTACCTTGAAGGGCTTGCCATCAGCGCGAGCCTAATCGGTGTACTGCTAAGCCTCAGAGCGCTAACCTCCATGTTGGTGCGATTGGTGATGTCGCGTATGATCGACTGGCTCGGCGGGCGTACCCGCTCGATTCAAATCGGTGTTGTTGTGGTGACGGGGGCGCTGATGCTTACCGGTATGGTGGGTGACCAGGTCGTATTGTTGGCCCTGCTGACCATAGCGATCGGTGTCGCGGGCGGGATATCCCAACCGCTGTCGATGGTGATTCTGTCCGAAAGCGTCAGCCGTGAGCAGCGTTCTCCCAGTTTGGCTACACGACTTATGGGTAACCGACTTGCTCAGGCATCCGCACCCGTTATGGTTGGTTTTCTGGCTGAGCTTTACGGATTTCCGACCGCGTTCGCCCTCTCAGCCGGCATCCTGTTGTTGCTGTTTCTGGTCTGGTCCTGGCGTGTGGGGCTGGGACACGGGTTTACGGTGGACAGGAGGGATGAAAAAAACGCATCGTCGTAGAGCACAGCCCCGCCTTCCACTGCATCAAGCCTATAAAAAACAGGAATGGCACAGGTCCGCAAAATTCGAAGTTGGCGTTGTCAGCAAGCCAATGCTGTAAAATCCGAGACGTTTCCTGCCGACTTTCTATTGAAGCAAGCTCGGCCAAGAGTCCTCGACTGGTGGGGTAATGCCATTATTGGTACCGAGCGTGAACAACAGTTTTATTCCGAGGCAGAGGCAGCGCTCCCTATGCTCGGTGAGAATCGTACGTTGGATGCTGTATTCGAAGGGATGTTGCAGCAACGTTTGCGCCTTAAAACCAATTTGAGACTTGTGGAGTGGTTGGGGATGTGACTAACTCTTCCATTCGAAATACTCCTCTGCGAGTTGACTCAACTTCAGGCACGAGTCATCTCCTTCCAGCAAAACAGCTCTTTCACCCTCATCAAACGCTATCAACCCCGCCAGCGTAAGCAGTGTCACCAGGCGATGTTTCACGACATGAGCAAATACCTCGCTGGGCTCGCGGTACATACGGAAGTCTTCTTCTTCGAGCTCAGCCAGCATATGCGGAAAAAGCTCCCTCAGATAGTTGGCCGCATCTACGCTTTTGAGCTTGTGCTGCTGTGTGTGCAGGCGGTAAAGCAGAACCAACGCCGTTAATCGGATTGATGGCATTGCCGGATAGTTATCCACATAGGCCCAGTTGAATTGGGTAAACAGCCCCTGCATCAGGGTGTGGAAGGCAGCAGGCCAGTCCTGCTTTTTCAGAATGGTCTGGCCTTTTCGTGTAAGCACTAACTGACCTTTGACGATGCGGCACAGGCCGCTCACTATTGCGATGATGCGGCTGTAATGCACGGGTGGCACATCTTCTTCGGATCGATAGCCGCGTTGCCAGATAAATCGATTGTAGTGCAACATGGCGGGATCGACTGCATCGACCATTTTGCGCACGACCGCCAGTGGCAGGTTGCCTTTTTTGGTCAGTTTGATGCCCTTTTCTTCAGCGCACTCGGCCAGAGTCTTGAACAGCGCCAACAGTGGCGAGTTTTCAGGCGTAGCCGCTGTAGGGTTAAACTGCAGCACTTCCGGAGCTTCAAAGGGGTGATAGAGTAATTGATGCAGCAGGTGAGGCGACATCGGCAGCTCAACCAGCGGTTGTTCATCATCTTCCATGATGTGAAGCAAAAACTGATCAATAAATGCCTGTCTGATCATGTCGGACTCAAACTCACCCTGCTGTAACAGCCGGTCAATTTCAGGCTGTACGGACTTGAAGGCCTCAAAGAGCTCATCGTGAACCAGCAACGGGCTGTAGTGATGCATCGCCTCCAATCGGGCATTAACAGACTTTTTATCGAAGTGAGCAGGATCAAAGGAGTCAGTGCCAAGCCAGTCACATAGCTCGTCATACTCATCATGCTGAGGGTCTTTCAGGATGGTGACCAGTCGCTCATAACCGGGTACTCCACCACAGGACTCGGGTGGGCAGGCGTTTTCACCGGCCAGGCAGATTGCCTCGCTCGGTTGTGCGCCAATTAATGGCAGTGATTTTTCCAGACGAATACGATGTCGCCAGCCGTCACCAAAGTCGTATTCGTAGAACAGCTCCGATTTGGTGGTCGTCAGTACATCCTGCAAACGAGCCGTTGTATCGTCCTGCCATTCATCAAAGCCCTGGTTTATGACTTCTTCATCAGTGAAGAATCGCTGATCAGCCGTGACGAAGCAGTAGTAGTGCAGATCCTGCCAGCCCATCGCGGCCTGTAAAATGGGGTGCAGCTCACTCAGTCTCATCTCGGCGGGCAGCAGAAGGCGGCGCCATACGGCGGGCCGAACATGTTCCAGTTCAATATGAAGTTGATAGAGTGTGCTGGACTGGGTGGCCATTGGCAGATCCGACTGGTGAAAAACACTATCGTACCAGACGGTTGTGGAAATGTGAGAGCGAGAGAGTGGAACTTCAGGGTGTATTGAGGGAGGTGTTACGGGCCGGTCATGATAGGCATCGGATGGGCACAAACCAATATCAGGCGAAAAACGAAAAAAGGCAGACCGGTAAGTACCTGATCTGCCTCTTGAAATTTGGTAGCGGGGGCTGGATTTGAACCAACGACCTTCGGGTTATGAGAATGAAGCAGCTAATGTCCCGTATCAGTTATAATTCCCTTAAAATGCCGTAAAATCAGCATGTTGTGTGGATCGTGCGCGATGGGATCTCTGGTTGTATGCCACTTTCCATCACTTTTCGACAATTTGTTTTGTCACAGATTGAAAATGTATTTTTACACATAAAATGACCTTAGGTTAGCCGGTCTTAGAAGGGGGCGGGAAGTGCTCAGTGGTCTGGAGCCATTTAAGCAAGAGCATGCTACATAGTGGCCAGCCTGATTGCCACGTCCAGATCGACCTGAGATTGGAACTCCACCAGGATATACAGGTAAATCTGCCAAGTTATACCGTCTCAGGGCATTCCAATCGAATCTGAAAACCATCACAACACGGATGTTCTATACACACCTATGATGGCTTTTGGATTTCATAATACCATTCGTCTGGGGCTGGGCATTCGGCTTAACTTCGGTAAGCGCGGCGGCGTCTGTTGCGCTGGGTAACAAATGGCTTCTAGGGCACTGTTGGCGCTCCCGGTGCCGACATGTCTTGTCGCCCCCGTCTGTCCGGCTAACCCAGTCACCGGCGATGTGCACAGTGTGAACGGCAACGCCAAGGCAATCACACCACATCTCGATCAGAGCTAGCGCTGTCTGCTTTCAAAGTATGCTGGATGAAAGGGGGCAGGTGAGCTTAGTGGATCAGGAGGGTCATCCATTGAGCGCATCCCAGCGCAGGATGGTCTGGTAAGACTGCGCATGATGGCATGACCACCTAGCTCCAGCCCGACATGGGCGCGATCAACGATTACTACCTGCTCTCAGTAGCGATAGACAAAGCCCGCTTTGCTGAACTGAATTTCGAACAATTGAAGCAGGTGGATCTCATCGCTGTACTGGAGCGGTTTGATCTGCGGCGCGAGACGATCAAGACCGGCATTTTTCGACCGGTGGCACCGATAGAACCAGTGTGATCAAGCACGATTTGACCTGTCGGGTAGTCTGGTAGAACCTCTACAGGAGCGATACAGAGAGGAAGTAACTATGAAAATCATGACGCAGAAGGTTGTCGATGTCGTTAAGGATGTACGCTGTGATGTCTGTGGTGACAGCACATCGCGTGAAGGTGAACATCCACCTCAATTTGGTGTGCTCAAAGCTGATTGGGGGTACGGATCCCGCCATGATGGAGCGCGATACGAGTTGCATCTGTGCGAAGGCTGTTTTTTCTCAGCACTGGCAACACTGAAGCAAGAGCGCCAAGCCTGCCGCATGTTTGACGGAAACGCGGATGATCAGGCTGCAGAGTTTGGGCTGGTGGCTAGAGGCGAACACGGATGAGGAGGGGACTTTGAACCCGCTCTGGGGGCTTCTCACCAGTGTACAGGCAAAGGCGTTCGACAGATTGCAACTTCTGGTTTGCGCACAAAGCGGACATTATTTACATCGACCTGAAGTGACCATTAAATTGCACTACGCATATAGGTTTTACACCTTGATGCACTTCCAGGTTCGAATTTTGGCATTCCTTTTGTTTGAAGGCCTGGTTACCTTGGCCATCGAATACGCAGGTCATCAATCTAGAACGGATGCTTATGGTGTCGTTGACTTCCGTTCAAGTGAGAGTGCCCTTCGGGCAGTTCATCATGGCAATGATCAATTTCACTCAGATCATTTGCAGGCCATAGTCGCCACCCAACTATCGCTGCCAGCAAGGCTTAAAGTGCAAACACTAAAAACGTGTTCGTCATTCCCCAGGTGGCCCCTAGCCACCCGGCCAGTGTATATGCCAACAGCCAGCAGGCATGCGACTGTGAAAATTGAGCCGCGAACAGATCAGGACGATCCTTGGGATGTGTGGAGCGGGTTAGCAAACGCCCTGAAGGGGTTTGCACAAGAGCAGAGCCAATGACCAGTAGCGCCCAGATGACGAGAAGCTGTTTCAAATCACTGATCTGTGAGGCTATCAATAGATCCAGTACCAACAGCAAGCTGGCCTATAACATGAGGCTACGATCACTGAAACGCTTCAGCAATGCTGGTACTGATAGGGCAGCCAGCATGGAGCCAGCGCCAAAGCCGTATCCTACGCATCCAGTTTGAACTTGGCCTGCACAGTAACCACGGTATTGACGATAACCATGGCTCCTGACGCCGTTATATTCATGGCAGAGTGACGCTTGACGCCAACACAGCCGAAGCAATAAACCCCAAAACGGTTCCTGCGAATAGTTCATGCCAGGTAACCATTGCCAGCAGCAGCGAAGCCAATGCAGGTCTGATCAGGATATATTGCCGTGTATCAAACAGATGGTTGGAGAGTAGTCATTGGCTTTTTATGAAACGTGATTGGCTAGCTGTCCGCAAGATTACATCTGTGTAATCCAGTCTGTTTTTTCTTGAGTCACTTGGCCCAACGCTTTAAATTAAAAGAGCTTATTGGCTGAAACTCCTTTCGGGTGAAAGATCCGTGCGTATTCGTTCCTACATTGCCCTGTTGCTATATTTGATGGCCTTTGTGTTGTCGGCGGTGGCGCGTGCGGATCAGCTGATGCCGATGGTAATGCCGGTGGATGAATCCACTCCTGCTCTCAGTCAGCCTGTAGCGATGGCTGAGCATGCCGGGCACCTAGTGCCGTCCAGGTCCACGGGGTGTGCCGAGCATCAACGGTTATCCGGTGATGACTCTTATGGCAGCACTTGCCAGAATACACCGGACTGCTCACCTGATCACTGCTTCTCGTCTCAGGGGCTCCTCAGCCAACCCTTGGGCGTCATGCCTTATACCGCTCGCGAATACTTCAGTTCCGGCGGCTATCAGCTGCTTTCCCTGGTACTGGCCCCTCCCGGCCGACCTCCCCGTAACGTCTGAACCCTTCTGAGTTATCGGCCTGACAGGGCCGGTTTTACCGATTGTTCATGGTCTCTGTCCCCTGCGGATAGTCCCATGATTGCGTTCAGACGAGGATGTTATGACAACAGATCACAAGGCCCGCCTGCGGAGCTGGGGACTGGCTGCCAGCTTGTTACTGAGCAGCTCTATCCATGCTGCCGAGCTTACGTTGGAGCAGGTCGTCGATCAGGCGCTGGCCAACGATATCTGGCTGAGTTCCAGCCACCACAATGAAACGGCCAAGCGCGCCATGGCCGATGCGGCAGGGGCGCTGCCCGACCCGAAAATCAGCCTTGCCCTGGCCAATATGCCGACCGACAGCTTTGACTTTGGCCAGGAGGGGATGACCCAGTTTGCGCTCGGGATTTCCCAGATGCTGCCACGGGGCGACACACTGGAACTCAAGGAACAGCGCTTCAGCCAGGAAGCCCATTTGCAGCCCCTGATGCGCCTGGAACGCCGTGCCCAGGTGCGCATGCAGGTAAGCCAGTTGTGGATCGATGCCTGGCGGGCGCGGGAAAGCCTGACGCTCATTCAGCGTAACCGGCGCTTGTTCAAACAGCTTGAGGATGTAGCGACCTCCAGCTATATGGTCGGCCTGGGTAAGACACAGCAGCAGGATGTGGTGCGTGCCCAGCTTGAACTGACTCAGCTGGAGGACAAGATCAGTCGTCTCGATCTGCAGTACGACACCCTGCGTGGTCGTCTTTCAGAATGGCTTGCCGCTGCCCGTGAGCGTTCAACCGGACTGGTTGATGTCGCCGCGGTTGAAATTGCGGCCCAGCCTCCGGCTTTGGTGCTGGATCGGCAGTTGCAATCCGAGAGCGGAGAGGACAGTCGTGCACGCTTTTTCCTGCAACACCCGTCAGTGGTGCTGTTCGATCGGCAGATCGAAGTGGCCCAAACCGATATTCGCCTTGCCGAGCAGAGCTACAAGCCGGCCTGGGGCGTCAGCGCCAGCTACGGCTATCGAGGCGATGATCCCATGGGGCAGGACCGAGCGGACCTGTTCAGCCTGGGCGTGAGTATGGAGGTGCCGCTGTTTTCCACCCGTCGCCAGGATGGTGAAGTGGCATCGGCCGCTTCCCGGGCAGAGGTCGTACGCACCGAGCGGTTGCTCAAGCTGCGCCAGCTGTTGGCTGCTCACGATACCTCGATGGCGGCTTTGCAGCGTCTGAATGAGCGTCTTTCCCTTTATCGAAAACAGCTGTTGCCGCAGACCGCGCAGGCGGCCGAGGCGGCACTGAATGCCTATACCCGGGATGTGGGCGACTTTGCCGAAGTCGTACGTGCCCGTATCGCTGAGTTGAATGCCCGTCTGGCGGAAATTGAAATCATGGCCGAGCAGCAGAAGCAGGTCGCCCAGCTTAATTACCTCATGACCCAGGTGCGCCAGGAGGAGATGTGAACATGAATGGAACGGTTAAATTTCTGGGCGTACTGGTCCTGGGTGGTGTGATCGGCGGCGGGGCGGTTTATGTCCTGAATCCGGGGGCTAACTCTGCAACCAGCAGTGGCTCCAACGCCTCGGGTGAACCCGAGCCGCTTTACTGGGTGGCCCCCATGGATCCCAATTACCGGCGTGATAAGCCCGGCAAGTCGCCCATGGGGATGGATCTGATTCCGGTCTACGAGGAAGACGCGACCTCCGGCCCTGATGAGGGCGCCGGGACCATTCGGATATCGCCTGAAGTGGTCAACAATCTGGGCGTTCGAACCGCCAGTGTTGCGCACAGTGCCCTCAGTTTTGAAGTCAGCACCGTCGGCTATGTGCAGTACGACCAGGATCGGATCGTGCACCTGCACCCTCGCGTGGAAGGCTGGGTCGAGCGGATTCATGTGCAGGCAGCCGGTGAACCGGTCGAGCAGGGGCAGCCACTGTACGAGCTCTACTCGCCGGCGCTGGTCAATGCCCAGGAGGAACTGCTATTTGCACTGGGTCGTGGTGACAGCCGATTGGCGCAGGCCGCGGAGTCCCGTCTGCGCTCGCTGAACGTGTCTGATGAAGTGATCAAGACACTGCGCCGTGAGCGCAAGGTCTCGCAAACTGTCACTTTCTACGCCCCGATTACCGGGGTAGTCGATGACTTTACCTTGCGCGAGGGGCTGTTTGTACAGCCGGGCATGACGCTGATGTCCATCGGCAGCCTTGATGAGGTCTGGGTTGAGGCGGAAGTGTTCGAGCGTCAGGCCAGCCTGGTTAAGCCCGGCCTGCCGGTCAGCATGGAGCTGGACTATCTGCCGGGACGCGAATGGCAGGGACGCGTGGATTACATCTACCCGACTCTGGATTCGGATACCCGTACCCTGAGGGTGCGCATGCGTTTCGACAACGCCGATCACCTGCTCAAACCCAACATGTTTGCACAGGTGCAGATCCACAACGAGACCGCGAGCGATATTCTCAGTGTGCCCCGTGAGGCGGTGATCCGTGGTGGTGGCAACAACCGGGTGGTGCTGGCGCTGGGCGAGGGCCGTTTCAAGTCGGTGCATGTGCGTACCGGCCGCAGTGACGGCGACCGAATCGAAGTCCTGAACGGAGTCCGCGAGGGAGAGCGGGTGGTCACCTCGGCCCAGTTCCTGCTCGATTCCGAATCCAGCAAGACCTCCGATTTCAAGCGTATGTACTACGGGGATGAGGAGGCCGGCAGTGCTGTCGCTCAGGAAGACAGTAGCGCGCCCAAGGTCAAGCCGACCCGGGTCTGGGTGGATGCCACCGTCAATGCGGTGATGCCCGAACAGGGCAAGGTCAACGTTAACCATGCCGCGATTCCCGACTGGGGCTGGCCCGAAATGCGCATGGACTTCGCGGTCTCCGAGCTTGTTGATATGACCGAACTGACCCCGGGTGCCAAGGGGCAGGTTGAAGTGCGCAAGCTGGACGCGGGCGGTTATGAGATCAGTGACGTGTTCATGGCGAACGCGGAAGCTGACAGTCAGGCGGGGGACAGCGCGCCCAAGGCCAGGCCGACCCGTGTCTGGGTGGATGCCACGGTCAATGCGGTGATGCCTGAGCAGGGCAAGATCAACGTTAGCCATGCAGCCATTCCCGACTGGGGCTGGCCTGAAATGCGCATGGACTTCAATGTCTCCGAGTTTGTCGATATGTCCGAGTTGGCCCCTGGTGCCAAGGGGCAGATAGAGGTAAGCAAGCTCGACGGCGGCGGTTATGAGGTTGTTGACGCCTTCATCACCGAGCCGGGCGAAGGAGGGACGGATTCGCCTGCGATGGACGCCATGGATCACAGCATGCATACCATGGATCAGGACGCTTCCGGCAGCAGTGAGGAGGCCCAATGATTGAATCTGTTATTCGCTGGTCGGTCGGCAACCGCTTCTTCGTGCTGCTGGCCACTCTGCTGCTGCTGGGCTGGGGCGCCTGGTCGCTGAAAAATACCCCGGTCGATGCGATACCGGACCTGTCCGATGTGCAGGTAATCGTCAAGACCAGCTACCCCGGCCAGGCGCCGCAGGTGGTCGAAGACCAGGTCACCTATCCGCTGACCACCGCCATGATGTCGGTGCCCGGTGCCGAAACCGTACGTGGCTTCTCGTTTTTCGGTGATTCCTACGTCTACGTCATCTTCGACGAGGATACCGATATCTACTGGGCGCGTAGCCGGGTACTGGAATACCTGTCTCAGGTGGCACCCTCGCTGCCGGAGAATGCCCGTCCCCAGCTGGGGCCGGACGCGACAGGTGTCGGCTGGGTGTATCTCTATGCCCTGCAGGACACCAGCGGCCAGCATGATATTGGCGAGCTGCGTTCGCTGCAGGACTGGTTCCTGAAATACGAGCTGCAGACGGTTCCCGGTGTGTCCGAGGTTGCTGCGATCGGCGGCATGGTCAAGCAGTACCAGGTGCAGGTCAATCCGGAGAAGCTGCGGGCGCTGAACATCCCGCTGGCCCAGGTACAGAACGCCATACGCCGGGGTAACCAGGAGGTGGGCGCCTCGGTAGTGGAGCTGGCCGAGGCTGAGTACATGGTACGTGCCAGCGGCTACATCCAGAGTGTGACAGACCTTGAAAGCATTCCGCTTGGGGTGAACGTCAAAGGGACGCCACTGTTGCTCAAGGATGTGGCCGAGATCGGCGTTGGGCCTCAGATGCGCCGCGGCGTTGCCGAACTGAACGGAGACGGAGAAGTAGTTGGTGGCGTGGTGGTCATGCGCTTTGGCGAGAACGCCCAGAAGACCATCGAAGGGGTGAAGGCCAAGCTCGAAACCCTGAAGGCCGGCCTGCCGGACGGGGTGGAGATCGTCACTGTATATGACCGTTCCGGCCTGATCGGTCGCGCCGTCGAAAATCTCTGGCACAAGCTGCTGGAGGAGTTCTTGGTGGTGGCGCTGGTTTGCATGTTGTTCCTGTTCCATATCCGCTCGTCGCTGGTGGCGATTGTCAGCCTGCCGGTGGGTATTCTGGCAGCCTTTGGCGTTATGCATTTGCAGGGCATCAACGCCAACATCATGTCGCTGGGTGGTATCGCCATCGCCATCGGGGCGATGATCGACGGCGCCATCGTGATGATCGAGAACATGCATAAGCACATGGAGCGCACGCCGCTGACACCGGAGAACCGCTGGAAGGTGGTGGCGGATTCGGCCAGTGAGGTGGGGCCTGCTCTGTTTTTCAGTTTGTTGATCATCACCGTCAGCTTTGTGCCGGTATTTACATTGGAGTCCCAGGAAGGGCGCATGTTCTCACCGTTGGCATTCACCAAGACCTATGCGATGGCCGCTGCTGCGGCACTGGCGATCACTCTGGTACCGGTGCTGATGGGCTATTTCATTCGCGGCAAGGTGTTGCCGGAACACAGGAATCCGATCAACCGCTTGCTGACGGCGGTATACATGCCGACGCTGAAAGGCGTGTTGAAGTACCCGAAAATGACCCTCCTTGGGGCGTTGGCGGTGCTGGCGCTGGGCTTTTGGCCGGTCGACAAAATCGGCAGCGAGTTCATCCCCAATTTGGATGAGGGTGACCTGATGTACATGCCGACGACCTATCCCGGCATTTCCATTGGGCAGGCACGGCAGCTGCTCCAGCAGACCGACAAGCTGATTGCGACCCTACCGGAGGTTAAGAGCGTGTTCGGCAAGGTTGGCCGTGCCGAGTCGGCCACCGACCCGGCCCCGTTGACCATGATCGAGACCTTTATTCAGCTGAAACCGCGGGACGAATGGCGTGAAGGTGTGACCACCGAAAGCCTCAAGCAGGAGCTGGATGCGCTGGTCAAACTGCCGGGGCTGACCAACGCCTGGGTCATGCCGATCAAGACCCGTATCGACATGCTAGCCACCGGTATCAAGACCCCGGTCGGCATCAAGATCGCTGGGCCGGAGCTGTCGCAGATTCAGGCGATTGGCCAGCAACTGGAAACCATCCTCAAGGAAGTGCCGGGGACGGCGTCGGTGTATTCCGAGCGTGTGGCCGGCGGGCGCTACATTAAGGTGGATATTCAGCGAGGTGATGCGGCGCGTTACGGCCTCAATATTGCCGATATCCAGCAGATCGTGGCCAGTGCTGTGGGCGGGATGAACGTCTCCCAGACCATCGAGGGGCTGGAGCGCTACCCGATCAATGTGCGCTATCCGCAGGAATACCGCGACTCGCCGGAGCAGCTGGCGTTGTTGCCGATCGTGACCCCGGCGGGGCAGCGTATCGCCCTGGGAGATGTGGCGCATATCTACATCGAAGACGGCCCGCCCGGTATCAAGAGTGAAAACGCGCGCTTGAACGGCTGGGCTTTCATCGACATCGACGGCGTGGATTTGGGTACCTATGTAAGCCGGGCACAGGCGGTGGTGGCCGACGAACTGGAGCTGCCGGCCGGTTATTCGATCAGTTGGTCCGGGCAGTACGAATACATGCTCAGGGCCAAGGAGAAACTGACCTACGTGATCCCGCTCACTCTGGCGATCATTGTAGTGCTGCTTTACCTCAACTTCCGCAACCTGACCGAGGTGGCGATCATCATGGGCACACTGCCGCTGGCAATGGTGGGCAGCGTCTGGCTTATGTACTGGCAGGGCTTCAACTTCTCCATTGCCGTAGGCGTGGGCTTTATCGCCCTGGCCGGGGTAGCGGTCGAGATCGGCGTCATCATGTTGGTGTATCTGAACCAGGCCTGGCGTGAAATGCTGCAGCGCTGTGCTGCGCACCAGGTGGTGCCGCGCGAGGAAACCCTGCGCCATGCGGTGCTGCATGGTGCCGGTCTGCGCGTGCGACCGGTGATGATGACAGCTGCCGCGATCATTGTCGGCCTGTTGCCGATCCTCTACGGCAGCGGCACCGGTTCTGAAGTGATGAGCCGTATCGCCGCGCCGATGGTCGGTGGCATGGTCAGTGCCGTGATTTTGACCCTTTTAGTGTTGCCTGCTGTCTACTATTTGTGGCGCAGGCGTTCAATGAAAACGCTTACTCTAGAGTCGCTGGTAGCTGAATTTCCGGCAGCTCACTCCGATACAACCACAGAAAAGGAAACACGATAATGCGTATGTTCAAATCCCTGCTGGCTGCCGGTCTGATTGCACTGTCCGCACCGGTTATGGCACACACTGACATGATGGACAGCCACCCGATGGACGGGGCGATGATGATGGAACAGGTCGGCGAACTCAAACTGAACTTCGGCATGCCGGTTCGCCTGGTCAACGTCAAGCTGATCAGTTCCGATAACCGCCCGGTGTCGATCGACTTCAGCCCGATGATGGAGCCGGGCAAGCAGTTCAGCGTGCCGGTACCGATGCTGCAGCCGGACAACTACACCGTGCATTGGACCACCATGGGTGACGATGGGCACAAGATGAAAGGTTCCTTTGGCTTCATGCAGCACTAAACGAACCGGGCTGCCTGCAGCGCTGTGCTGCAGGCCCGGCCCGACCGGGTGAATGAGGAGGTACCGCCATGTGGGGTGATTATCAGGTCCATGGCTGGGGCTGGATGCTGTTCGGCGGCGTCCATATGATTCTGTTTTGGCTGCTGATGGTGTTGCTGATCGTGGCTTTGGTCAAATGGCTGAAAGGGCCGAGCAGCTCTGAGGATCGGGGGGCGCAGGATGCGCTTGACATCCTCGACCAGCGACTGGCGCGCGGGGAGATCGATATGGATACCTATCGCAAGCTGAAACAGGAGTTGCAGCAACGCTAGTAAGGAACAATGGCTTCGGGTGATTGCAATGAGCAGGCCCCTGTTGCCCGGGGTATATTTCAAAAACCTATGAATTTCACTGGTTGGAGGAGGTACTGTGAGCGATTGGGAATGGCTGACACTGACTTCACGCTGGGTGCTCTATCTGGGAATGGCGATCGCGGTGGGTGGTATTGCCGGCGAATGGCTCTTGCACCGTTACAGGGCTATCGGCCCTGCTCTTAAGCGATACACCCTGACAGGTATTCTGCTGGCGCCTCTGGCATTGATCACCCACTTCCTGATTCGTGCAGGTGCGCTGGCTGAAGCCGGAGTCAGCGGGATGTTCGAGCCTGTCATGTTGCAGCTCATGTGGCAGTCCACGGCGGGCGATGCTCTGATCTGGGCAGGATTGGGTATGCTGTTGCTGGGGGTTTCCCACTATATCAACCTGCGCTCGGATAATACCGGTCCCATGCACTGGCTGCAGTTGGTCACGGCCGTGGCCGGCATGGTTACACTGGCGTTCTCCTACACGCTGAGCGGCCATGTTCAAAGTGAAGGCATGTTGTCAGCGGTGACCTTGACGGCACATGTGCTACTGATTTCTTGGTGGATGGGCTCGCTGTTTCCGCTCTGGCTGGTCACACACCAGCTCGACTCTGAGCAGAGTCATGAAGTACTGGAGCTATTCGGCAGGCTAGCGTTGCCAGTCGTGCTTTTAGTGCTTGTCGCAGGCATGGTGCTTAGCTACCGCCTGACCGGCTGGTCAGCTGACCTGATCACCAGTCAATACGGTTTCTGGCTGATACTCAAGGTAGCATTGGTTGGTGCAATTCTGGCATTGGCCGCTTTCCACAAACTCTATCTGGTTCCAGCGCTCAAGCATGTTGGTGATGCTCGTTCGATGAAGCACTCGCTGATGCTGGAAAAGGCCGTAGGCATGGCGATTCTTGCCGTTACCACGGTGCTGGCGGTACTGGTAGGGCCGGTGCACTGATGCCTCAGGTGCGCTCCTCCAGTACATACCCCATGCCTCGGACCGTGTGAATAAGCTTGTTGTCAAAGGGGTCATCGACCTTGCTGCGCAGCCGGCGTACGGCAACTTCGATCACGTTGGTATCACTGTCGAAGTTCATATCCCATACTTGCGATGCGATTAGTGAACGAGGCAGAATCTCACTCTTACGACGCATCAGCAATTCAAGGAGCGAAAACTCCTTGGCGGTCAGATCAATACGTTGCTTCTGACGACTGACCTTGCGCTTGATCAGGTCCAGCTCAAGATCCGCTACGGTCAGCAGAGTAGTTTCTGAAGGGCTACGGCCCCGGCGCAACAATGTTCGGACGCGTGCCAGTAGTTCGGAAAAGGCGAAGGGCTTGATCAGGTAGTCATCGGCACCCAGTTCGAGCCCCTTGACCCGGTCATCGACGTCGTCGAGTGCGGTCAGGAACATGACCGGCGTGGAACTGTCACGTTTTCTGATCGCCTGTAGAATCTGCCATCCGTCCAGCTCTGGCAGCAGCACGTCAAGTATCACCAGGTCGTAACGTTCCTCCATTAAAAGTGCCAAACCATCCATGCCGGTACGGGCCAGGTCGACAACGAAGCCAGCTTCGCCCAGTCCCTGGCGCAGGTAATCGCCTGTTTTTACCTCGTCTTCTACAATCAGCAGTTTCAATCTGACCTCCTCAAGCATCAGTTTCAGTATAGCGTTAGCGGTTGTGTACCGGGAGTGACAGGGTAAAGCAGGTTTCCTCGGTATTGGAACATACCGATACCTCTCCGCCGTGCGCGTGGGCGATGGCGCGGGTGATTGGCAGGCCAAGCCCTGTGCCATCATTTGAACCATGGGCGCGGGCCCGGTCGCAACGGTAGAAGCGGTCAAAGATATAACGTTGGTCATGTTCCGAGATCGGCGGCCCCTGATTACAGATTGTCACGAGTGATTGATCCCCATGAGTTTGTATGTCGATCCTTATTTCGGCGCCTTCAAAAGTATGGCGTATGGCATTGGATATCAGGTTACTGAGCGCCCGGTCGATCATCATGAGATCCCCTTGAGCAGTACCCTTTCCCTGTAGTTGCAGCTTAATCTGTTTTTCGTCAGCCAGCGCTTCGTAGAAATTGAATAGCTTCTCCACTTCGGTGGCAAGATCTATACAGGAGCTTGAGGGTAGCTCGAGCCCATTCTCGGCTTTGGCAAGAAAGAGCATATCGGAAATCATGCGTGACATACGCTCGAGTTCTTCAAGGTTCGAAGCCAGAATGTCCGAGTATTCAGCCAAGGTGCGTGACTGGGACAGGGAAACCTGGGTCTGTGTCATCATATTGCTCAGAGGGGTACGCAACTCGTGGGCAATGTCCGATGAGAAGTGCGTCAATCGGCTGAACGATGCTTCCAGTCGATCCAGCATCAGGTTTAATTCATTGACCAAGTCTGCAATTTCTGTGGGCACGGATTCCAGTGGCAAGCGCTGGTCGAGCCTCTCGGCACTGACCGCCCGTGCTTTCGACTTGATCATTCGTAAGGGCGACAGGCCCTTTTTAACGGCCAGCCATCCGAGCAGGCTACTCAGTAGTATGGCGATGAGAATGAAGGACAGGAGTTGCCTCGTGAATGTCTCCATGAAAAGAGTATGTCGAGACGTTGTGATACCGATAGCGATGACGACGCCTTGACCAAAAGCTGTTTCCTCGGATATGGCAATTGCGGTTCCCCGGAACTCGGTGCCCTGTTGCGACCACTCCGCCTCATATACTTGACCCGGCGTAAGAGATGTCAGGGGAAAGTCCAAAGAACCGGAAGTGTACAGGTTTTGCCTGCTCAGGGTGTCAATGCGGAAGCTGATCAGGCGGTGGCGATGGGCAATTTCATCGAGTTTAGCCGCAAGTTGTGTTGTATCGGTCGAATCGGGTGTCGGCTTCACCAGGTTGACGATCTGGTTCAACTTGGGTTTGAGCTCGTTGAAGTCCTGAGCAGCGAAGTGGCCTTCTATCGAGTGCTGGATGAGCAGGCTGAGGCCGAACAGTATGGCCGCCGATACCAGGGAAAAGAGCAGGGTCAGACGAAGCGTTAGTGACATCATAAGCCTTGGTCAAGCGAACGTTGTGTTTCCGGTGTCAGGATGCAAGTCAGACAGGTTTCCGTTGCGGTCTTCGAAACCAGTATGACGCCCTGAGCAAGTTTGCCATATCGATAATGTAAATAGTCATGATTACGAAAAAGTAATGTTCATAATGTGTCTGGTTTGAAGGGGTTTAGGTGCTTTTTTCAGTACTTTTCAACCAAAGCATCATAGAAAGTATCAGGAGATCGAGGGCTTGAGATGTATGGGAGCTTTCCATGTTAGAAAAAGGTCTTTACTGGGCGCAGGACGCGAATAATAAGATTTTTAGTTAACCTCTTACTGTTTGATTTTTAATTGGTTTTAAGTGTATTTAGTAGCGTTATAAAAAAGATTACATGATTATAATTTTGGGGTAATTCATGAGACAGGCTTGATCGTTAACATCTGGTTATTCTTTCAAATGGAGTGTAAATGATGAAATCTATCAATCAGGCAGTTTTGGGAGCTTTACTCGTATCAGTGGCATCGGTGTCGGTCGCTGAAGAAAAGCACTACATGATGATGTCGGGAGAAGGGCCTCAGAGTTACATGATGGAAGGACGTGAGCACGGTGTATCTGATGACTCTGCCGGAAGTGACAAAGTGTTGGCAAAATCGATGCGCTCTAGTAAGGATGAACACTACATGATGCTTTCAGGGGAAGGGCCTCAAGGGTATAAAATGCAAGGCCAGCAGCATGGAATGTCAGGCTCCTTTGGTAAGAGTGATAAAGAGGCCTCCAGTTCCCGGCGCAACGCTCAGAGCCGGCATTACATGATGCTCTCAGGAGATGGGCCCCAAGGTTATATGATGGACGGTGCCAAGCATAAATGATGTTGCTTATTACGAAATTGCACAATTATATAAAGAGTCGATAATCTTTTCTGCTGGCCATATCGAAGGATATGGCCAGCTTGATTCAATGGAAATGTAAGGGTGAGTTCAACGTTTTAATATTCGGATGCCTTGTCGCGCAAGAACCTATCCTGATATTAAGTGCATCAGGATATCTGATGTTTTCATGCTCTATGTAAAATTACAAAAATGTAATCAGCCGGTAAGTTTTATGTCGGTAATATTCAACCATACTGAATGCAGGGTAAAGGGCTGCGTATTGATACTGCAGTCTTGCGCAGAGGGATTGGCAGGGCTAACTGTCATGACCCGAATCATTGATCAGCATAATCAGATGATTGAGCTATATCGCTATCTGCACGCCCAGGCTGGTGCCGCTTCTGCGAAGGAGTTATTGCAAAGCCTGATAACTATGGAAGAGCACGAGGCGATGCAGATGGTTATGGGTAACAATCGATTACAAGATGTTTGATAAGGAGGCCGACATGTCTAACACAGACCACAAGCCGGGTGTTCACGAGGTCTATCTGGTGCGGCGAAAGCTGAAGCTTGATTCTCTGGATGCCGAGCAAGCGACAGCTATTGCACAGGAAATAGAGCCATTGCTTGGCGTCGATAGTGTAGCGCTTGATCCAGTCACACGGCGACTGGATATCGCCTACGACGCTTCAGTTCTGCAGCTTGAGCAGATTGAGGCGATAGTACGTCGCTACGGCAGTGACCTTGATCAGAGTTGGTGGAATCGTTTCAAGGAAGGCTGGTATCGCTTCACCGACCAGAATGTTCTGGACAACGCCAGGCATGAACCTTGGTGCTGCAGCAAGGTTCCACCAAGGAAATAGCCTGTTGCCATGCGCTCTACCGTTGGACAATCCGATTAAATACAAGGTGCCCTGCGGGAGCGAAATCACCTTCCTGATCGCTGCCTTATTGAGAGAATGCGGGGCTGGAGGATGACAGATGGACGGATTCATATCCTTGCTGGTGTTTGCAGGGCTGTTTTATCTGATGATGCGTTTTGGATGCGGTGCGCACATGATCCATGGTCATCATCATGGGCATGGTCACTCTGGCCATAAACGAGGGGAAGCGCACAGGGATCCCGTCTGCGGCATGGAGGTTGCGCCGGATCAAGGCTACGGCAAGGTTCATAATGGTCAGACGCTTCGCTTCTGCTCCCGTGTCTGCCTGGATAAGTTCGATGCTGATCCCGAGCGCTATCTCCACAAGACAGGTGAACAGTCATGACCACCCGAGTCTCTCTTGTTGCCGTTGGCCATGCCTCTAGCCTGTTCCTGGCGATCTCGTTCTCTGTCTGTGTCGGATTCGACCTGTTGTTTCCCGAGCAGGCGATGTATGAAAGCTGGCGGGCATTGTTGCCAGGTTTTGAGTGGATCAGTTGGGGTAGTTTCTTCCTGGGGCTGCTGGAAAGTTACGGCTATGGCTGGTATTTCGCCCTGATCTGGGTGCCGCTTTACAATGTCTTTGCGGCGCGTAGCGTGCGCTGAAACAGCTCGAAGTGGTCGCTTTGCCGATATGGCCAGTCGTATATTCATCTGGCTTTGTTTTGATTATCAGTTAGATTACAAAGGGTAAGCGGATTAAATGGTTGATCTTACCTTTGCATGAGAGTGAGACAGACCGGCATCTCATCGGATTATCTGGTTGATGCTTCACCTACTGCT
>NZ_JBEPQA010000015.1:0-93917 GCF_040547585.1 Marinobacterium sp. MBR-111 | reverse complement strand
ACACATATTACCTGATCAATTTGTTAAAGAGCGGGCTTGGCCAACCGCACCGTTCGGTGCAACCTGTTGTCTCAAGCGAGGCGCGTATTCTACCGCAACCCGTTTCAGTGTCAACCGTTTTTTTTCGTTTTCTGTTTCAGTGCTGAGCACTCAAACAACGATTCGGCAGTCACTCAAGAAACGTAATGATGAACCAAAAAACCACTTAATTCAACATCTTACCACTTGCTCAATCGATCTGCCCTGAACCGTTTCCGGTGGAGCGTCTCAAGCGAGGAGGCGAATTCTACAGACACCACTGAGGGAGTCAACACCTGCGTGTAAAAAAGTTTCAGAATGATGAAAACGGCCAGTAGCAACGCCTAATGTAACCCCAAAACAATAACGGACGCCGAGGCGTCCGTTATTTATAGATACACTTGCTATTCAGCCACGCTGTCAGAGCAGGTAGAACAGGTGGTGCTTCTTCTTGCCCAACTTGACCAGAAAGTACTTACCGAACCGAGCCGCATCGCGTGAAAACAACTTATCAGCCGCCATATTATGATCCATACCGCATTCTTGATCATTGATCACGACTGCATTGCGTTGCAAAGCATCCTTTACCTGCTTGCCTGAAGCAGCCAAGCCAGCCTCAACCAATAGAGTTGTCAGCGGCAGGTCAGTCAACTCAGCTGGCACCTGCGTTGCCGGCAGCCCATCCTGTTCCAGCTGTGCATAATCCGCAGCACTCAACTGAGATAAGTCACCTGAAAACAAAGCTTCAGTGATGCGACGCGCCGCCTCGAGGGATTCTTTCCCATGGACCATCTCGGTCATCTGCTCTGCCAAAACACGCTGAGCCTCGGGCCGACCTTCACGGGCACGGTCTTCCGCCTCGATCGCGTCGATCTCGGCGACGGACAGGAAGGTAAAGAACTTCATGAAACGGTAAACATCTGCATCAGGCGTCTGTAGCCAGAACTGATAGAATGCGTAAGGCGATGTCTTTTTCGCATCCAACCACACCGCACCGCTTTCAGTCTTGCCAAACTTGGTGCCATCAGACTTTGTAATCAGAGGCAAGGTCAGCGCATGAGTGGCAGCACCATTCACTCTGCGTGTCAGCTCAATACCGCCAACAATATTCCCCCATTGGTCGGACCCTCCGATTTGGAGCGTACAGTCATACTTCTGATTCAGCTGCTGATAGTCATAGGACTGCAGAATCTGATAGGTGAATTCGGTGAATGACAAACCTGAGCCTTCACGCTCTATACGCTGCTTGACCGACTCTTTTGCAATCATTTTATTGACAGTAAAGTGCTTGCCGATGTCACGCAGGAAGCTGAGCACATCAACACTGGCTGTCCAATCGTAATTATTGGCCAATATGGCCCCATCTTCACCGTCAAAATCAATGAATCGGCTGATCTGGGATTTGAGGCACTCACTCCATTGCTGAACGATTTCAGCTGAGTTCAGCTGACGTTCCTGATCCTTGAAACTCGGATCACCAATGAGACCTGTCGCCCCACCGACCAGAGCGATAGGACGATGACCTGCCTGCTGAAAACGTTTGAGCATTAACAGAGGCACCAGGTGGCCCAAGTGCAAACTGTCTGCCGTGGGGTCAAAGCCGCAATAAAGCGTCACCGGCCCCTGAGACAGATGCTCGACCAGCTCTTCTTCATTGGTCGTCTGGGCAACCAGACCCCGGGCCTTGAGATCCTCAATCAAACTGTTTGCGTTCATACCGCCTGAATCCCTCTATATGGGTTGAGTGTAAGCCGATGGCGCATTCTAAACGCTCACAGGAATGTGAACAAACTCTATCCATTACCAACGTTCCACTGACACCCGACAAATATAAAAATGTTGAATTTCCGTTATACTCCGGTGTCAACGTCAGCGAATTTTCAAAATGACATGGGTGTGTTCGTGACCTCTTTTCTCCGTACTTTGCGCCAGCTCCCTCCGATACACATTGCCGCTGCCATGATTTGTATTGCGGTAATCAGCCTGATTTTCATTTTGATGCCAACTGAAGAGGCCGAAGCGATTAACCGGCCCATTTCACATCAGCAGCCCCCTGCCTCAATCACTGTTGACGACACATCACACCTTGTGGAACCCGATACACAAAATACTTCACCAACCTCAGTGGCACTCCCCATACCCACCGAATCCGAGGCCAGCATCCATCCAGCCGAAGCAGCAAGTCCGGCCGAAAACTGGGTCGAATATCGAATCCAGTCCGGGGACAACCTGACCTCTCTATTCAAACGGGCAGGTCTCGGCCCGCGTGATGTGTATCGAGTGTCCAGTGCCGTAAGCGGAAGCAATGCTCTCAAGCAGCTGCGCCCCGGCGAACATATATCTCTTCTTGTCGAAGATGGCCAATTGACAAAGCTGCGCCATGTTCGCAGTCGCTTGAGCAGCACCCTGCTCGTGCAAACAGAAAAAGGCTATGAAGTTGTGGAGGAAGAGCGCACACCAGAAAAGCGCACTGCGCACGCTCAGGGCCAGATAGAAAATTCGCTGTTCCTTGATGCCGCCCGTGCAGGTCTTTCTGATAAAGTCATAATGGAGTTGGCATCGATCTTTGGTTGGGATGTCGACTTTGCGCTCGACATTCGGCGCGGTGACAGCTTCCAGGTGCTGTTTGAGGAAGAGTTTCTGGAAGGTGAAAAAATCGGGGACGGCAAAATTCTCGCTGCTCGCTTCGTTAACCAGGGGCAGAGCTACGAAGCCGTCCGTTATACGGACAGCAAAGGCGAGACCAACTATTTCACCCCTGATGGTCGCAGCATGCGCAAGGCATTCTTGCGATCACCCGTCGACTTCCGGCGTATCAGCTCGCACTTCAAACCGGAACGCTTCCATCCAGTATTGGGCAAGAGACGCCCCCACCGAGGGGTTGATTACGCCGCCGCCACCGGCACACCAATCAAGGCTGCCGGTGATGGCAAAGTCATTTGGCGAGGCACCAAGGGCGGATATGGCCGTACCATCATCATCCAGCACGGTGGCAATATTACAACGCTGTATGCGCACATGAGTCGCTACCAAAAGGGCGTCAACAACGGCAGTCGCGTCAAGCAGGGCCAGGTCATCGGTTATGTCGGCGCATCAGGCCTCGCTACCGGCCCACACCTGCACTATGAATTCCGCATTAATGGCACTCATAAGAACCCGCTCACTGTAGCCTTGCCTCAGGCTGAATCGGTTCCGGCAAACGAGATGAATGCTTTCAACTCCCAGACAGGCAGCATCATGGCCGAGCTGAATCAGCGAACCGACACCCGCCTTGCCCTGAATGAGCCTGAACAATGACAGACCCGGAGTTTTATATCGGACTGATGTCCGGAACAAGCCTGGACAGCATAGACGCGGTACTGGTTCGATTCACACCGTCGTTCGAACTCTGCTCGGCTTACAGCCACCCCCTGCCCAGTGAGCTGCGCCACCAGATCACCCAGCTGACGCAGCCCGGCAATGATGAGATTGAACAACTGGGGCGACTGGATATAGCGCTCGGTGAAATTTTTGCAGACGCAACCCTGTGTTTGTTGCAACAGGCCGGAGTATCGACTGACGCAATCAAGGCGATAGGCTCCCATGGCCAGACCGTTCGCCACCGGCCGGGGGCTGGCTTCAGCCTTCAGATTGGCGATCCAAACACGATTACAGAGCGCACCGGTATTACTACAGTAGCGGATTTCCGTCGCCGGGATTTGGCCGCTGGTGGTCAGGGCGCCCCCCTGGTACCCGCCTTTCATGAGGCGTTATTCCGCAGTCCGATTGCCGACCGGATGATCGCCAACCTTGGCGGCATGGCCAATATTACCTTATTGCCGGCTGACCCGATGAGTCCGGTGCTGGGCTACGACACTGGGCCGGCCAATGTGCTGATGGATGGATGGATCGAGCACAACCAACTCGGCTGTTACGACAGGGACGGCGCTTGGGCTGCAACGGGTACAGTCGACACCAAACTGCTGAATGCCTTGCTTGCACACCCTTTTTTCCACGCTGCGCCACCGAAAAGCACCGGACGCGAAGACTTCAACCCGAACTGGCTCAACATCATGCTTGCTCAATTCAACCATGAGCAGGCCCCTGAAAACATACAGGCGACACTGTTGGAATTGACAGCCATCACCCTGTGTGACGCCATCCGCAGCCAGCTGCTAATCCAACCTGAAGTGTATCTGTGTGGCGGAGGCAGCCATAACAGTCGCTTGGTGGAACGCATTCGCGCCCGACTCTCAGATTGCCGAGTTGACAGCACAACTGCACTTGGGCTTGACCCTGATTGGGTTGAAGCAACCGCTTTTGCATGGTTTGCCATGCGGACCCTTCAACAGCAAACCTCAAGCCTGCCAGAGGTGACAGGTGCCAAAGGCCCTCGCATACTGGGCACTATCTGTCCGGCCTGAATTCCGAAATGCAAAACGCCAGCTCAGCGGCTGGCGTTTTGACTGACTGATCGGTACAGAGAGATCAAATCGAAAAGGAAGAACCACACCCACAGGTTGTAGCGGCGTTGGGGTTGTTGATTACAAACTGCGAACCCTGCAGCCCTTCCTTATAATCTACCTCAGCGCCAGCCAGATACTGGAAGCTCATCGGGTCAACGACCAACAGCACACCATCACGCTCTACGACTGTATCGTCATCAGCCGTATTTTCATCGAAGGTGAAACCATAGGAAAAACCGGCACACCCCCCTCCGGTGATATAAACCCGCAGCTTCAGATTGTCATTTTGCTCTTCATCAAGCAAACGTCTAACTTTTCGAGCTGCCGCCTCGGTAAACGCAAGCGGAGCATCCTGTGCAGTTTCACTCATAGTCACACCAAACCTTTTCAATGCCGCGCATTTTGACTAAACCAACCAAATTAGTCAAGTATTACGGCATCAGTGCGACCTGTTCGAGGCCTGAACGCTCCGGCAGATCAAACATCAGGTTCATGATCTGCACTGCCTGACCGGATGCCCCTTTAACCAGGTTGTCGATCACCGACAGCACAACAACGACATCTTCCCCCTGCGGCTGATGCACACTGATGCGGCACATATTGGAGCCTTTCACACTGCGTGTTTCAGGGTGGCTACCGGCCGGCATCACATCAACAAATGGCTCATTGCGATAGCGCTCTTCAAACAGCGCCTGCAAATCAGGCCCCACTGGATCCTTCAGCACAGAGTACAGGGTTGCATGAATACCACGAATCATCGGCATCAGGTGTGGCGAAAAGGTTAGTCCCACCGGGCGTTCAGCGATACCGGACAGACCCTGACGAATCTCCGGCAGATGGCGATGACCGGGCACACCGTAGGCCTTGACGCTTTCGCTGGCTTCACACAGCAGAGTACCCACGCTGGCACCACGTCCCGCACCGCTGGCACCTGACTTGCAGTCCGCAATCAGGCGACGGTGATCAACCAGCTTGCTTTCCAGCAGTGGCAGATAACCCAACTGCACGGCAGTAGGATAGCAGCCAGCACAACCAATCAACTCAGCGCCCTTGATCTGATCACGGTTCAGTTCAGGCAGGCCATACACAGCCTTGGCCACCAAATCAGGGCATGTGTGCTCAAGGTTGTACCATTTTTCCCACAGCTCGATATCCTTGATACGGAAATCAGCGCCCAAATCGATTACACGCACACCGCGCTCGACCAGCTCTGGCGCCATGCTCATGGCAACCCCGTGAGGGGTGGCAAAGAACACCACATCACAGGCCGCCAACCGATCCACATCCGGAACCGTAAAGGTAATATCATGGTGGCCACGCAGGTTGGGATACATGTCAGCAACCGGAATGCCTTCCTCGGATCGGGATGTAATGACCTCAACCCGCGCTTGCGGGTGATTGGCCAGAAGCCGCAACAATTCAACACCGGTATAACCGGTTCCGCCGACGATACCTACCTTGACCACATGCACCTCTCATCAGTATGCGAAAACTGTTAGGGTATAATACTCAGCCGTTCTGCAGATGACCACCGAGCACCCGAGAGCCCATCATGCCACACCGACTGCTGTCACTGGAACACTTCCGCACCCGGCTGGCTCATGTTGATGCCTTGCCCCAGCTGGTGGTGCTTGGCGTATTGTCGGGGCTCGTGGCCGGCGGACTCATGAGCCTGTTCCGAGGCGCTTACAACCTGTTGCAGCATTGGCTGCTTTCCGGTGGCACCGAAAACTTTGAAAGCCTTCCCGAAATCAGTCGCCTGCTGTTTCCCGTGGTCGGCAGCCTGTTGCTGATTCTGCTCTACCTTTCGATCCCCGCCCATGCTCGCAGCGTGGGCATCGTCCACCTGCTGGAACGCCTCAACAACCATCAGGGTCGCATGCCCGGCAGCAACATGCTGGTCCAGCTGCTGGCCGCACTCATTGCACTGGCCAGCGGCCATTCGGTTGGCCGTGAAGGCCCGGCCGTCCATATGGGCGCCGCCTCCAGCAGCTGGCTTGGCCAGCGCCTCAATCTGCCCAACAACACGCTGCGCCTGCTGGTTGGCTGCGGTGCCGCTGCCGGCATCTCAGCCGCTTTCAACACACCGCTGGCAGGTGTCATTTTTGCCATGGAAGTGATTCTGCTTGAGTACACTCTGGTCGGTTTTTTGCCCATTATGGTAGCAGCCGTGGTCGGGGATGTTGTTGTGCGCCTGACTGTAGGCGAAGCCATTGTATTCAATGCCCCGGCCCTTCAGATCCACGAGCTGTCCGAACTGCCGCTGGTAATGCTACTGGGGCTGATGACCGGGCTTCTCGCGGTCGGCTTTCATTTTCTGTATCGCCACACCTTTCGCATTTGCCAGTGGAGCATACCCACTCGCTTCCTTCTCGCTGGCACTCTCACCGGACTGGTAGCCATGCATTGGCCAGAAGTCATGGGCAGTGGCTACGATACAATCGAGGCCCTGTTCCACACCCAGCCTGCGGCAATCTGGCTGCTGGGGTTGTTGCTGGCCAAATGGCTTCTGACTCCAGTGATCATCGCACTGGGCATTCCGGCCGGGCTCATTGCACCCTCTCTGTTTATCGGTGCCTCGGCAGGCGCTTTACTTGGTGCGACAGGCAACGGCCTGGGGCTGACGGCCGACACTGCGCTTTACGCCATGCTTGGCATGGGTGCGATGATGGCCGCTCTGCTCAACGCCCCGCTGGCAGCCCTGCTGGCGATGCTGGAGCTGACCCACAACACCGCGATCATCCTGCCCGGCATGCTGGCAATTGTCACCGCCAACCTCACCACCCGTTACGGTTTCGGCCTGCCTTCGATATTTCATGCCTCTTTGCAGGCACAGGGGATGGATCTACGCCAGGCACCCTTGACTCAGGTGCTGTCTCGAGCAGCCGTTGGCAGCCTGATGCAACGAAATTTTGCGGAGACTGAGAGTATCATCAGCCTGTCGTCTGCACGTGACCTGCTGACCGCAGCACCTCAGTGGCTGCTGGTGCAAAAGGGTGATAACAGCTTTTTGCTGCCGCCGGCGGACCTGAAAGTCTGGCTTGAAAATGAAGCGGCAGACAAAACCGACCCCGAGCTGTCGATAAACCTGCTGGAAATACCGGCACAGCGACGGGATGTAATGCCCCTGCTCTATCGCTCCACGCTGAAGGAAGCGCTTGATCTGATGCTGCAACACCAGCTTGATTACCTGCTTGTCGTAAGCAACCAGGAGTCCCCACTGGGGCTTATCAGCAAAGAACAGATCGAGTCCTACTACAACCACAAGCAGAGCCTCTGATGCCTACATTCTCTTTATCAGGTCTTTACGGCATTACCGATGCCACCCTCATGCCCGATACCCAGACCATGCTGAACGCCTGTGAAGCGGCCATCGCTGGCGGCATGAAAGTCCTGCAGTATCGGGACAAGTCAAACAATTCAGCGCATCGCCTCGATCAGGCCAGCGCCTTGCGTGCATTGTGCCAAAGCCATAATTGTATCTTCCTGATCAACGATGATGTGGAGCTGGCACTGTCCTGCAAGGCTGACGGCGTCCATCTGGGACAGAAGGATGGCAGCCTCACGGAGGCACGACAGCGACTGGGCAAAACCGCCATCATCGGACAGACCTGCCATGACCGGCTTGAGCTTGCAATCAGGGCCCAGGCCGAAGGTGCCAACTATGTTGCCTTCGGCGCTTTTTTCCCCTCCAACACCAAACCAGGCGCCAGCCCGGCTCCTTTGTCACTGCTCTCCACGGCACGAGCGCAACTGAGTGTACCCATGGTAGCGATAGGCGGCCTCAGCGTGGATAATGCGACACAAGTGATTACAGCTGGCGCCGACATGACCGCAGTCGTGCACGCCCTGTTCGCCGCGCAGGATATTCGCACTCGGGCTGAACAGTTCAGCCGGCTGTTCCGTATTCAGGCACAAGACCATTAAAGGAAGCGACACATGTCCCGTTCAGAATCCCTGTTCAAGGCCGCTCAGACTCACATCCCCGGTGGCGTCAATTCCCCGGTTCGCGCATTCAAGGGTGTTGGCGGCACCCCGGTTTTCTTCAAGCGAGGTGAGGGTCCTTTCCTGTATGACGAAGACGACCGCCGCTACATCGACTATGTAGGTTCGTGGGGCCCCATGTTGCTTGGGCACTCATTCCCTCCCGTGATTGAAGCGGTGCGCGCTACACTGGATAACGGCCTCGGGTTTGGTGCCCCCACCGGCATTGAAACCGAAATGGCTGATCTGGTCTGCGAACTGGTGCCCTCCATGGAGATGGTCCGCATGGTCAGCTCCGGTACCGAGGCCACCATGAGCGCCATCCGTTTGGCCCGCGGTTACACCGGTCGTGACAAGATCGTGAAGTTCGAGGGCTGCTACCATGGTCACTCCGACTCCCTGCTCGTCAAGGCCGGCTCCGGCGCATTGACGCTGGGTGAGCCCAACTCACCCGGAGTGCCGGCCTCACTGGCCGAGCACACGATTACGCTGACTTATAACGATATTGACAATGTCCGCCAGGCCTTTGCCGAGATCGGCGATCAGGTTGCCTGCATTATTGTTGAACCCGTTGCCGGCAACATGAACTGTATTCTGCCCGAACCGGGCTTTCTGGAGTGTCTGCGCGAAGTCTGTGACGAACACGGCAGTGTACTGATTTTCGACGAGGTGATGACCGGATTCCGTGTGGCGCTGGGCGGTGCTCAGGAATATTTCAACATCAAGCCGGACCTGACCACACTGGGCAAGATCATCGGTGGCGGCCTTCCGGTCGGAGCCTTCGGGGGTAAGCGTGAGATTATGCAGCATATCGCCCCGCTGGGTCCGGTGTATCAGGCCGGCACTCTGTCAGGTAACCCGCTGGCGATGGCGGCAGGTCTGACCATGCTGCAGGAACTGCGTGAGCCGGGTATTCATGAACAGCTTTCTGCCAAAACCGAATATCTGACCCAAGGGCTGGAAGCAATGGCCAAACGGCACGGTGTTGCGTTCACCACAAGCGCCATTGGCGGCATGTTCGGCCTTTTCTTCACCGAGCAGGAGACAGTCAGCAGCTTTGCTGATGTGATGCGCTGCGACGCGAAACGTTTTGGTGAATTCTTCCACGGCATGCTGGACGCAGGTATCTATCTGGCGCCCTCTGCGTTTGAAGCCGGCTTTGTTTCCAATGCACACACAGAAGCCGAGCTGGATGCGACCCTGGAAGCGGCTGACAGTGTATTTGCCAAGCTGGCGGGATAACACATGGCGGGCGATATTGTACTGCTGGCAGCCGCCCTGTTCAGTGCGGTACTGATGTTCCGCCAGACGGAAGACACGTCTGAAGAGCAGAGTCTGTTGTTGAAAGTGAGCTGCCTCGCACTGTTGTTTGTGGCTCTGGCCGCACTGGGCCGCCTGACACTCACTGACAGCGGGCAGGATATCGAAACGCTGCAGCGCATGCTGGACAACCTGGCACTGTATGCCGCCCTGCCCCTGCTGGCCACCGTCATGGCAGGGCAGGCGATGCAATGGCACTGGTCCAGAGCGGGCTGGGGAAGATGGCTGCTGGGACTGTTTGCTCTGTTTGAACTGTGCCGACGCATGGGGCTTGGCGAGGCCTACACACTGGCGATCGGCATCGCCATCAGCCTTGTGCTGCTGGGTGCCGCCCTGCGCCTGCACGGCACCTTTGCACGACTGGCCTCAGCCGGCAGTGGGCTGCTGCTGGCGGTTGCCGTGTGCAGTCCGCTTCTGCCGGTGCCCCCGTTACCAGCCTTTGTGCTCAGCTCAGCACTGGCAGCGGCCCTGCCTCTGTTTGCCTTTGCCCTGTTGAGCCAGGGCAAACAGCCGTCGCCTCAATAGGCGGCGGCTCGCTGGCGCGCTTCAGCCGCACCTGCACTGTTACCTCCTTCATTGCGAATTTCGGCAACCAGCGTCCATAAACGGCGCAGGGCGCTGTCCTGCCCGGAAGCGATGCTGATTCCCTTCAAAGCAACCTGTTCCGCTTGCAAAAACTGCCCCTGTCGACGCTGCACATCCGCCAGCTGGATATAGACCTCAGGGTCACGCGGGGCGATACGCAGGGCGCGCTCCAATCGACTCTGGGCCGTGCGCAAATCGCCACTGCCGGTATCGCTGCGGGCATTTTCCAGCAAGGCAACAACCGCTGGGCTCTGTGGCTGTACCGGCAGCGTTTCAGTAATCGCCTGACCGGACATGGGCTGCGGTGCTTCACGCTGGGCACGTATCACCGGCGCTTCACCCACCGGAATCACCTGCACTCCCGGGGTTTCCTCAACCGGAACCACACTGCCAGGCGGCTCTGCAGCGGGAGCGCGCGCGCCCCTATCCTCTACAGGCGCACGATAGGGATTGGGGCCTGCACAGCCGGCAAGCAGAGCAGCAAATGCTGCCATCAAACAGATCTTTTTCATCCTGTCCTTCTTTGATCAGTTAAACCAGTTGCGGAACCAGTCAAGTGAGCGGTTAATCGGATTATGCTGACCGCAATCGACGCTTTGTTCTGGTGCTGTGCCCTTCAGGAACGGCAGCTGACGAGACCCCTCACAGCGCTCATCCGAGCGCAGACCTGTAGCCTCATCGATCCAGACATACTCAACACCGGCAGGGCGAGTTGCGATAAACGGTTCCGGACGTTCGCGTCGCATCAGCTCGGTCCAGACCCGCAGGGCTCCACTCGATCCGGTGAACGGCAGTGACGTATTATCATCACGCCCCAGCCAGACCACTGCAAGCCGATCACCCGTAAAACCAGCAAACCAACTGTCGCGCTGGTCGTTCGAGGTGCCGGTCTTGCCGGCCACGTTCAGATTTGCCGGCAGAGTATTGTATACGCTGCGTGCCGTACCTTCGCGCGCAACCTCCTGCAAGGCATACTGCATCAGATGTACAATTTCCGGCTTGACCTGCTGTTTCAATGTAAACGGATAACGTGACAACTCTTTGCCTTCGGCATCGGTCACCCGGCGTATCACTCGCAAAGGCATCTTGAAGCCATTCGCCGCGATAGTCTGATAGATACTGGCCAGTTCCAGTGGCGAGAGCGCCTGCGCACCCAGGAGCAGAGAGGGAAAAGACTTGAGTTCGCGCTCGGCACCAAGACGCTCCAGCATGTCAATCACGCGCCCCAGCCCAACCTCCATACCCAAACGAGCGGTGGACTGATTATAGGAAAGCGCCAGTGAACGGTGCAACGGCACCACCCCGTGACTGCGGCGATCAAAATTCTGCGGCTGCCACAGAGATCCATCTGGCTGCTTCAGCTCAAAAGGCTCGTCTTGCAGCGGCGTTGCCAATGTATAGCCCTGCTCCAGCGCCGCCAGATATACCGCAGGCTTTACCAAAGAGCCGATTGGACGCAGCGCATCCAGCGCACGGTTGAAGCCTTCGTAGCGTGTTTCACGCCCACCAATCAGCGCCAGCACTTCACCTGTCTGAGGATCCGTTACCACCATGCTGGCCTCAAGTCCGGCAGCCTTATTGCCATAGCGCTGCTCAAGCTGCTTCAGGCCCTGTTCCAACGCCGCCTCGGCACGGGTTTGTACCAGCGGGTCAAGGGTAGTGAAGATGCGCAGCCCTTCCGTTGCCAGATCATCATCGCGATACTCTTCCCTCAACTTGCGCTTGACGAGATCAAGATAAGCGGGATACATCCCCTTGTGCAGGCTGCGTTGCTGTACCACGCCCAGCGTCCGGCCTTGGGCTTCATCATATTCCGCCCGGCTGATGTGGCGCTGTTCAAACAGCATTTTCAGCACCAGGTTGCGGCGCTCAAGCGCGCGTTCTGGATGGCGACGCGGATCATACCAGGATGGGCCTTTCACCATCCCAACCAACAATGCCACCTGATGCAACTCCAGCTCGGTAATCGGTCGAGCAAAGAAGTACTGACTGGCCAGCCCAAAGCCGTGAATCGCGCGACTACCGGACTGCCCCAGATACACTTCATTCAGATAGGCTTCAAGAATCTCTTCCTTGGAATAGTGCAGTTCCAGCAGTACTGCCATCGGCAGCTCCAGCAGCTTGCGACTCAGGGTACGGTCCGAGGTTAGGTAGAAGTTCTTTATCAGCTGCTGGGTCAACGTACTGCCGCCCTGGGCAAAACGACCGGCACGGATATTGACCCACATGGCACGGGCGATTCCCTTGAGCGAAACGCCGTGGTGTTCATAGAACGCCCGGTCTTCGACCGTGACCAGGGCTTGCGCAAGATGAGGGGGGGCCTGCTCCAGCTTGATCAGGTCACGGTCTTCATTGGAGCGAGGGTAAATACCACCGATCAGAATCGGCTCCAGCCGCACCAGCGGCAGTTGCTGTCCACTCTGAGCCCGGATGGACTCAAGCCGATCACCGGAGAAACTCAGCAGCATGTTATGCGATGGCTCAGCCCCATCAGGAAAATTGAAACCTCGACTGTGAATACGCGCCCTGCTACTTGCCCATTCGACACTTCCCGGCCGGCTGGCCTGGCGCTCAAAGCGATACCCCAGCGCTCTGAGTTCCTGTTTGAGCTCATCCATGGCCAGTTTCTGTCCGGGGTACAGCTCCAGCGGTCGTGCATATACTTTTGCCGGCAGTGCCCAGCGTTTGCCTTCAAACTTGCTGCGCACCTGGGCATCCAGATAGATCAGGCCAACGCCGGCGATAACCGACAAAACCACACCCAGTTTGAGCAGCCATCCCAACAGGCGGCGCAGACGAGAGGGTCGTTTTGCCTGACGGGAGGCAGATCGTTTTGCGGTGGTGGTTCTCTTTTTAGTCATCGCGTCAGTATAATCTTATGCCATCGCTGACAACAGCAGGAGTCTCATGTTACCCAAACTGATACAGTCACTGAGCGAGCCCGGGCATTATCCTCACCCGACCGGCCCGATCCGAGTGATTGAAACACACATCTCCTGGCTGCTGCTCACAGGCGAGTTTGCCTACAAAATCAAGAAGCCGGTCAACTTCGGCTTTCTTGACTTCACCACGCTTGAGCAGCGACGCCACTGCTGTGAAGAGGAACTGCGTCTAAACCAGCGACTTGCACCGGATATCTACATCGATGTGGTTCCAATTGGGGGCTCTTGCACAGAACCCAAGCTGGGAGCCAGCGAGGGGATTATCGAATACGCGGTCCGAATGTATCAGTTCGATCCTGAACTTCGGCTTGACCGCCTGCTGCAGCGACAGCTGTTTGAAAGCCACTGGATCGACCTTTTGGCCGAGCAGATTGCAGAATTCCACCAAAAAATCCCGATCGTGGCTCAGGACAGCCCCTGGGGTGAGCCTGATACACTGTGGGAGGTCGTGGCTGACAACTTCCGTCATATCCCGCCTGATCATCTCGATACCGACGACTGGAGCCTGCTGCAGCGTCTGTCTGCACAGATCGCACAGCAGCTCCGTGCACTGGAAGACAGGCTCAGGCAGCGCAAACGCGAGGGGCACGTCCGCGAATGCCACGGCGACCTGCACTTGGCCAACATAAACCTGTTTCACGATCAGCTGCGTCTGTTTGACTGTATCGAGTTCAATCTGGAGTTTCGCTGGATAGACACGATCTCCGATCTGGCGTTTCTGTTGATGGATTTGGAGGCCAACCAGCAATTCCGTTGGGCCAACCGCTGCCTTAACCGCTACCTGGAGCTGACCGGCGACTACTCCAGCCTGCCACTGCTGAATTTTTTCAAGGCCTACCGCTCCATGGTGCGCGCCAAGGTTGCGATGCTGGGACTGGAGCCCGACCTGGAAACCTGTCGCCACTATCTGCAATTGACAGCCCACTACTGTCGGGAACGCCGCCCTACCGTGTTCCTGATGCACGGTGTCAGCGGCAGCGGCAAGAGCTATCTCAGCGAACGACTGGCAGAAGCGGTCGGCGTCATACGCATTCGATCTGACATCGAACGCAAACGCATCTACCGAGAGCTATCCCTGCAGGGCCACTCACTGGCGTTGTACGGCGCCGAAATGAACACGCGGACCTTTCAGTATCTGCATGACACAACGGCTCAGGCATTGAAGGCCGGATATTCCGTGGTCGTGGATGCCACCTTCATCCGGCAGCGCACCCGCAACGCATACGTCGAGCTTGCAAAGAACCTCGACATCCCGGTGAGAATTATCAGCTGCCACTGCGAACTCAACCTGATTGAGGCGCGTCTGAAACGACGTGAAGCGGAAGGCCGCGACCCTTCCGATGCCGATGTCAGCGTCATGCGCGAACAGATGAAAGTACAGCAACCCCTGACCAGCGAAGAGCAGTTGATCACCCTGCCGGTGGACACCCGCGATGATGAAGCGATCGAACAGCTGATGGCGCAGCTGCGTGCGCAACGCCTGATCACCGACTGACACCAACCGAAAGGCTCCTATCACTTGAAACTGTGCACACTCGATGAATTACAGCCCAACAGCCCGCGGGGGTTTGATCTTGAGGATGGCACCGCTCTGTTGCTGATCCGACGCGGTGAGAGTGTTGTTGCCTGGCGCAACAGCTGCCCGCATCGTGGCATCCGATTGGAGTGGCAACCGAACCAGTTCCTCGACTACGAGAAACAGTTCATCCAGTGCGCCACTCACGGCGCACTGTTTGGTATTGATGACGGCATCTGTATCGCGGGCCCCTGCCCTGGCGAACAGCTGGAACCCCTGACGGTCGAGATTCACGATGGCGAGGTGTGGCTTATCCGCGATTGATGCGCTGCTGCAGCCGTTCCAGCGCCAGCTCAATGCGATCAAGCCCGGTGGTATAGGAAAAACGGATATACCGCTCAGGCCGGTTAAGGCCAAAGTCAGCGCCGGGCGTGACCGCGACATAATCCTCTTCCAGCAGAGACCAACAAAAGGCAAAGCTGTCATCGGTCAGGTGCGAAGCATCGGCATAGACATAGAACGCACCCTCCGGCATGCGAGGAATACCGAAGCCCAGCTCCCTCAACCCGGCCACAAGCCGATCACGACGCAGCGCAAACGCCTGCCGGCGCTGCTCCAGTATCGCGATGGTATCCGGCTCGAACGCGGCCAGCGCAGCATGCTGTGACAGCGTTGCCGGCGAGATGAACAGGTTTTGGGCAATCTTTTCCATCTCAGCCACGGCCTCTTCCGGTGCCACCAGCCAACCCAGGCGCCAGCCGGTCATGCCGAAATACTTGGAGAAGCTGTTCAGCACCAGCGCATCCGGTGCCACACCCAACACAGTGTCCGCATCAAAGCCATAGGTGAGACCATGATAGATCTCATCCACGATCAGCGAGCCGCCACACTGGCTCACCTGATCCGCAATGGCGCGCAGATGATCCGTTGGCACAACCGACCCGGTAGGGTTTGATGGGGACGCCAGCAACACCCCTGCCGTATCGTCGGCCCAGTGTTGCGCCACCAGATCCGCATTCAACTGATAGTTCAGCTCCGGTCCCACCGGCACCAACTGCCCACGTGCTTCCAGCAGGCGTAGAAACTGACGATTGCAGGGGTAGCCCGGATCCGCCAGCATGAAACGACTGCCAGGCGCCGCCAGCAGCGAGAACGCCAGCAAAAGAGCTCCAGAAGCACCGGCCGTAACCAACACCTGGCGCGGACTGATGTTGACGCCATAGCGCCGCTGGTAAAAATCCGCGATAGCCTCACGCAGCGGCATGATGCCACCTGCCGGGGTATAACGCGTATGCCCTGCATCCATGGCTCGACGTGCAGCCTGCATGATTGGCTCTGCTGTGGGAAAGTCGGGCTCCCCGGCCTCCATATGCACCACATCCCTGCCCTCGGCATCCAGCTCGGCCGCACGCTTGAGCAGATCCATCACCTTGAACGAATCAATCTCGCGTGCCCGTGCAGTCCAGTCCGATATCATCTTCACTCCTCCGATCCAGATAAGCGCCTCAGTATATCCGACAACACCTGTTGCAAGCCTCTGTTGCAGCGGGTGAAATCAATCGCGATGGCAAAAAGGCCAAACAGGTCTAGCCTAAAGACTGGGGTTCTGGTACTTTCACCGGCTTTTAAAGCACCATAGTGTTCCCATATCAGGGCGCCAGGCCGGAGCAATCGGGCTTTCCATGGTCTGAGCCCCCAATGACGTGAGGCTGCGCCCATGCCTAAAACAACAGATACCAAGTTCATGCACTTCGAACCTTACCCGCTGGATAACGGCGAAGAATACATGAACGAAGCGCAGAAAGAGCATTTCCGCAAGATTCTTCTTGGCTGGAAACGCGAGCTGATGGAGGAAGTCGACAGCACCATCACGCATCTCAAGGAAGAAGCCTCCAACTTTGCTGACCCAAGCGACCGCGCCAGTCAGGAAGAGGAATTCAGCCTTGAACTGCGCACCCGTGACCGCGAGCGCAAACTGATTCGCAAAATCGACGAAGCGCTTGAAAGCATCGACTCCGATGACTACGGCTACTGCGAGGCCTGCGGTGTCGAGATCGGCATCCGCCGTCTTGAAGCACGCCCGACGGCCACTCTATGCATCGATTGCAAGACGCTGGCTGAAATCAAGGAAAAGCAGCTCGGACGCTGAGCCTGCGCGTCGGGGCCTCTGGCCCCCGACTCCCGCCTGACATCGAGCCCTCACCTTGAGTTGCATCGGACGTTTTGCCCCGTCACCGACCGGCCCACTCCATTTCGGCTCTCTGCTTGCCGCACTGGCAAGCTATCTCGATATGCGTTCGCGCAATGGCGAGTGGCTGCTGCGGATAGAAGATCTTGACCCGCCACGCGAACAGCCCGGCGCGGCCGATTCGATTCTGCACACCCTTGACGCCTTCGGCCTGCACTGGGATGGCCCTGTGATATACCAAAGCACGCGGCTGAAGTGCTATCAGGACGCACTGGAGCAGTTACTGGACCAAGGCACTGCCTATCGCTGCAGCTGCAGTCGCAAGCAGCTCAGAACCAGAGGCGTGACGGGCTTGTATGATGGCCACTGCCGGCGTCATCCGCCATCCGCCTCTGCCAGCTGCGCCGTTCGGGTGATTCACCCACAGGCAGAGCAACAGTTTCATGACCGCATCCAGGGTTTCAGAACGTACGACTGGCAGAATGATCGCGGGGATTTTGTCGTGTTTCGCCGTGATGGGCTGTTTGCCTATCAGCTGGCCGTCGTCGTTGATGACGCGGCCGCAGGTGTAACCGACATTCTGCGAGGAAGCGATCTGATCGACGAAACACCGCACCAGATCGCGCTGCAAACCCTGCTTGGCTATTCGACACCCCAGTACGCGCATATACCCGTGATCACAAACCCGGCCGGGCAGAAGCTAAGCAAACAGAACCTGGCACCGGCGATCGACCCTGGCCAACGCCAACAACTGCTGCTGCGCGCGCTGTCACTTCTCGGCCAGAAGCCACCCGCCGATCTGGCAACAGCCAGTCGGGATGAGTTGCTCTCGTGGGCCATCACGCACTGGAACATCACTGCAGTTCCCGGCACACTGAGCCTGTGTGAATCCGAGACCTGAATATGTATCTGCATCGCCTACTGCTGCTTCTGTTGCTGGCCACTCTGCTGCTGCCGGGACTGGTCGAGCTGTGGCTATTCCACAGCGGCCACTGGCTGATGCCTTTTCTGATCTGGGCGCTGCTGATCCTGCTGGCAGCGACCGCCGAATGGCGCCACCGTCACCATGAACTTTGATCTCAGTCTGCTGGCCCTGCTCGGCTGTGGCTATCTTCTCGCATTGTTCGGCGCCGCCTGGCTCACCGACAAGGGGTTACTGCCTGAACGCATCACCCGACACCCATTGGTGCATGTGTTGGCACTTGGTGTGTTTGCCAGCGCCTGGACCTTCTATGGCATCTTTGGCGTTGCGTATCATTCCGGCTATGTCTATTTGATCTCTTACATGGGGGCCTCCATCAGTTTTCTCCTTGCCCCATTGGTGCTGATTCCATTGCTGAGAATTACTCGGCGACACCAGCTCAGCTCTCTGCCGGATCTGTTTGCCTTCCGTTTTCGCAGTGGCGGTGTAGGAACGCTGACTACTTTATTAATGCTGTTTATCAGCCTGCCGCTGATCTCGATCCAGATTCAGGCACTGGCCGACTCGCTGCCCATGCTGAACGATCGCATCTCTTCCAATCGGGCGGCAGCCGGCTTCTGCATCATTCTCACCCTCTTCACCCTGCTGTTTGGTGCTCGACATGCCTCTCTGCGCAGCAGCCATCGCGGGTTGGTATTCGCCATCGCGCTTGAATCTCTGTTCAAACTGATTGCCCTGCTGCTGATTGCAGCCTATGCATTCTGGGCCTTGCTGGGTGGTGTCGATGGGCTCGGGGACTGGCTGCAGCGTAACCCAGAGGCGCTGCAGCGACTGCAACAGCCGCCGGACACCAGTCACTGGCAAATTCTGCTGCTGGCGTTTTTTGCCTGTGCATTTGTCATGCCGCACATGTTCCACATTGCGTTCACGGAAAACCTGCCCACCGAAAGCCTGTACCGCGCCAGCTGGGGTATTCCTCTTTTCCTGCTACTACTTGCCATCACTGTTCCCCCCATTCTCTGGGCCGGCATGAAGCACGATGCGATCACCAATCCCGAATACCTGCTGCTGCAGTTGGGGCAGAACCTGCAATTGCCGTGGTTCAGTCTGTTGACGTTCATCGGCGGGCTATCGGCGGCCAGTGGCATCATCATAGTGGCCACCGTGGCGCTGGCATCGATGCTGCAAAACCATGTCGTACTGCCTTTGGTACGGGTACCGGACAATGTCCGCTTCTACGCCTGGTTGCTGTGGTTGCGACGACTGATCATCATGGCGGTAATGCTGGGCAGCTATCTGTTTTTCCGCCATATAGGTCAGCAGTTTTCACTGAACCAGCTTGGGCTGCTGGCATTTATCGCCTTTCTTCAGTTTCTGCCGGGAATACTCGCAACCCTGTACTGGCCCAACGCCAGTCGCACCGGTTTTCTTCTCGGTCTGACAGGGGGGATAGGCCTCTGGGCACTGGGCATGCTGCTGCCGATGATGCTGGATGGCGCTCCGCTGGATGCCGGAGCCTTGAGTCAGTGGTACAAGGTCGCTCTATTATCGGTACTGCTTAACACGGCGCTGCTGGTACTCGGCTCCCTGCTTTTCCCCGGCCACGAGGGCGAGAGACAGGCCGGCGAAGCCTGTGCGCTCAACGTCATGCCCCGTCCTCTGGGCTTGGGCCTGGCTGCCGCCAGTGAAGCGGAGTTTGTCGCCCGCCTGACACCCAGACTGGGGGAACAGCCTGCACAGCGGGAAGTCCAGCGTGCCATGTTCACACTGCAGCTGAGCCCAGGCCAGCTGAGACCTTTGGACAGCCTGCGCCTGCGGACCCAGCTGGAACAGAACCTTTCCGCCCTGCTGGGACCTGTGGAGGCAACAGCACTGCTGCAACCATTGGAAACTGATCGCAGCGCCGGTTTCAAGGCCCGCGAGGTCCATTTGTTGGAGCAGCAACTTGAAACCTACGACCAACGCCTGTCGGGCCTTGCAGCCGAGCTGGACCAGCTCAGACGCTACCATCGCGCCACCTTACAGCGCTTGCCTATCGGGGTTTGCACGCTGGATGCAGACCACCGCATCCTGTTCTGGAATGCCGAGCTGGAGCAGTACACAGGGCTGAGTGCAGAACAGGCTCTCGGCAATCCTTTGGCACACTTGCCACTGCCATGGAGCCGCCTGCTGAAGGAATTTGCAGACAACGATACCCTGCACCAGGAAGCTCAAATGATTGAGCTGCACGGCGAGCATCGCTGGTTCAGCCTGCACAAGGCACGTCTGGATGACACACCTGCGCAAGGCAAGGTCCTGCTGATTGAAGAGGAAACCGAGCATCTGATGATGGCCCGCAAGCTGGCCCACAGCGAACGCCTGGCCTCCATCGGTCGCTTTGCGGCCGGCGTCGCTCACGAGATCGGTAATCCGGTGACCGGCATCGCCTGTCTGGCCCAAAATCTGAAGCTGGAAACGGATCTGCCCGAGGTGTTGGAAACCGGCGATCAGATTGTTGATCAGACCCGTCGCATCAACCGTATCGTTCAATCACTGGTGCGTTTTGCCCACACCGGCCGTCAGGAAGGCCCGGAGCACTTCGAGCCGCTCGATTTGCGCCACTGCATTGATGAAGCGATCCATCTGGTCACCCTCGACAGCCACAGTCGACAGCAGCATTTTGTCAATCAGGTTGATCCGTCCCTGCAGATCCGCGGCGACCTGCAACTGCTGCTGCAGGTGTTCGTGAACCTGCTTAACAACGCCAGTGATGCCTCGCCACCGCAGGGGCTGATTGGAATCGAGGCACAGGGAAGCGAAACCAGCATCTGCATTCGTATTACCGATGAGGGCACTGGCATCGCCCCGGAGCACCTCAATCGCCTGTTCGAGCCATTTTTCACCACCAAGGAACCCGGACGCGGAACCGGTCTGGGCCTGCCTTTGGTCTACAACATCATTGTGCAGCATTATGGTAATATCGAGATTCTTAGCCCGGCCAACAAAAACCAGAACAAAGGCACTCAGGTCGTAATCACCTTACCCCGGCTGAACGAGGAAAATACCCTTGCGTCGCCGGCTGCTCATGGAGAAGGTTTGTCCGGATGAGTCGAATTCTGATTGTCGAGGATGAAAGTATCATCCGCTCAGCGCTCAGGCGCCTGCTGGAAAAAAACGGATATGAAGTCAGTGATGCAGGCTCGGTAGCCGAAGCCTGTGGCGACTTCAGCCTGGATAGCTTTGACCTCATCATCACCGATTTGAGGTTGCCCGGTGCGCCTGGCACCGACCTCATTGGACTGGCCGGATCGGTGCCGGTATTGATCATGACCAGCTATGCCAGCCTGCGCTCCGCGGTGGATGCCATGAAGCTTGGTGCCGTCGACTATATTGCCAAGCCGTTCGATCACGACGAAATGCTGAAAACCGTGGCGGCCACGCTGTCACAGCCCCGTACTGCTTCAGAAAATGAAATCGGCGGCAGCACCAGCGGTAAAGCGCCCGAGCAGACGCGCATCATCGGCTCCTGCAAGTCAATGCAGGAACTCTACCGCCGCATCGGCAAGGTCGCACGCACCGACGCTACCGTATTGATCCTTGGCGAATCCGGCACCGGCAAGGAGCTGGCCGCCCGCGCCATTCACGAACAGAGCAATAGGGCCAACCGCCCCATGGTGTGCGTCAACTGCGCCGCCATACCGGAGACACTGATCGAATCCGAACTGTTCGGGCATGAGAAAGGTGCCTTTACCGGTGCAACCAGCGGCCGCAGTGGCCTGATTGAAGCCGCCGATGGCGGCACCCTGTTTCTGGACGAAATCGGTGAACTGCCTCTGGAAGCTCAGGCTCGTCTGCTGCGTTTCCTGCAGGAGGGTGAAATTCGCCGGGTTGGGGCAGTACAACCGCTCAAGGTGGATGTGCGTCTGATCGCTGCTACACATCGTGACCTTAAGACCCGCGCTCGTTCCGGCCAGTTCCGTGAAGATCTGTATTACCGCCTGTATGTGATGGAGCTGCGCATGCCTCCGCTGAGGACACGAGAAGACGACATTTTGGAACTGGCGGAAGCCTTCCTGTCCAAGCAGGCCGAAAAGATGCGGTGTGAGTCTCTCAACTTCAGCCCCGAAGCACTGGAGCTTCTGCGCAGCTATCACTGGCCCGGCAATGTGCGAGAGCTGGAAAATGCGATTGAGCGCGCCGTGATTCTGGCCGATGGTCGGCAGATCACTCCTGATCTTCTGGGCCTTGAGCTGGAACAGCAAAGCCTGGCCGACATCGAAAGCCAGTACGCCCAACGGCACAGACTGCCACCTGTTGACAGCGACGCTTCCTCCGGCGCCCGCACAGACCTGTCCCTGGATGACTACTTCCAGCGCTTCGTCCTTGAAAACCAGGACCAGATGAGTGAAACCGAGCTGGCCAAAACGCTCGGAATCAGCCGCAAAAGCCTGTGGGAACGACGCCAGAAACTGGGTATCCCCCGCAAACCCAAGGGGTAACAATCGGTAACACTTAAAAGTGTTACCTTACTACCCAACACCGCCCACAAACCGTGACATTCGGTAACACTCTGTTGCCAGAAACGAAAGAATGATCGGGTTCAATATAGGCTTAATCATATAAAACAAAGGGTTATGATTTTTGGCACGCGTCCTGCTTTATTACAAGCAGAACAACAACAACGTACACCCTGAAACAGTGCCGGCAATAAAAATAAAAATGGCCCTGCGGATGAGTGACCTGCCTCGAATAAAAATAAAAATGAGGCTTAGTCGGTCGATAGAGTGGCACTGCAGCGCTCCCCAATCAGTGCTCTTAGGAAGAACAACAACAAGCTAAGCTTCATGGTGTCACTTTACGACCGACACCCCCCACCCTCCTGATTCACGCCTCACGCTTTGCCCCACCACGCAACCATGCCCGCTCCGAGCCTTATACTAAGCTTTAGCAGGTGTTATGATGCCCCATCCGTGATCAGCCATTACAGGGACCCCCAGTAAACGATGTCTAATACTCTGCTCATCATTCTGCTCGCATTTGCTGCAGCAGCCCTGATCGCCTTTGTCATGTTCAGTCGTCGCCGCACACCCAGTACCACAGCTCCACAGGAGAACTTGCCATCGGCACCCGTTGCCGAACAGCTGCTTCCATTGGGACAGCGACGCATCGTCAACGAGTCCGAGCACCAGATTCCTCGTCGTCATCTGGACGACAATGCGATGAAGGTTGTCTACCGGCTGCAGGATGCCGGCTTCGAAGGCTACCTTGTCGGCGGATGCATTCGCGACCTGCTGCTGGGACATACTCCCAAGGATTTTGACATCGCCACATCAGCTCACCCCGAAGAAGCCGAAGAGCTGTTTCGACGTGGTCGCCTGATTGGGCGCCGCTTCAAGCTGCTGCATGTCCGTTTCGGTCGCGAGGTGATTGAAGTCGCCACCTTCAGGGCATCGCATGATCAGGAAGAGACAACTCAGGACCAGGCCCGCACGGCTGCCACCGGCATGATCCTGCGCGACAACGTCTATGGCACCATCGAAGAAGATGCCCTGCGCCGCGACTTCACCATCAATGCACTTTACTACGATGTGCGTGACCATACCGTACTGGATTTTGCCAATGGCTATCCCGACCTCAAACAGCGCCAGCTGCGCATGATCGGTGATGCACGTGAACGCTACCGTGAAGACCCGGTGCGCATGCTCAGGGCTGCACGTTTTGCAGCCAAACTCGGTTTTGAAGTGGAACCTGGTACCGCAGCGCCGATTCGAGAACTGGCAGCGCTGCTTGGCAATGTATCCCCCGCACGCCTGTTTGATGAAGTACTCAAACTGCTGCAGAGCGGACACGGTGAGGCGTCCTACCGACAACTGCAACGCTTCGGTCTGTTTGCCTTCCTTTTCCCGCAAACCGATGCGGCGCTGGAACATGACGAGTATCCGGTGGAAACCCTGCTGCTCAACGCCCTGTGCAACACGGATCGACGTCTGTCTCAGGGCAAGAGCGTCACCCCGGCCTTTCTGTTTGCAGCCTTGCTCTGGTATCCATTGCAGCTGAGAATCAAACAGCTGGAGCAGAGCTCAGATCTGCCACCGATCCCGCTGCTGCATGAGGCCGCCAATCAGGTTCTGGCCGAGCAGGTCCGCTCAACTGCCATTCCACGCCGATTCTCCACTCCTGTGCGTGAAATTTGGGAACTGCAGCTGCGCCTGCCACGTCGACAGGGCAAGAAAGCCGATCAGCTTATGGAGCATCCTCGCTTCAGAGCTGCATACGATCTTCTAGTACTGCGTGAGAACAGTGGTGAACCGCTGCAGGGCCTGAGCCAGTGGTGGACCGACTACCAGTCCTCCAACCCGATGACGCGACGCGACATGGTCCCCGCTGATCAGGATGACAAGCCGCGCCGCAAACGTCGTCGCCCGCGCAACCGTCCGGCGCAGGACAGTCGTCCCAGCAATGAGTAAGGCTCAGTTACGCGCCTGGATTGGCCTGGGCAGCAACCTTGAGGACCCGCTGGCGCAGGTCAGCACCGCGCTGCAAGAACTGACGCAACTGCCTGACACCACGCTGGCTGCACGTTCGTCGCTCTACCGTTCCGATCCTGTCGGCCCCCCCGGCCAGCCCGATTACATCAACGCGGTTGCTGCTCTGGATACCCGTCTGGAACCCGAAGCTCTGCTCGATGCGCTACAGGCAATCGAGCAAATGCACCAGCGCGTGCGCAAGATCCACTGGGGGCCTCGCACACTTGACCTGGACCTGCTGCTGTATGGTGACCAGGTGATATCGACGCCGCGCCTGATCGTTCCCCATGCCTACATGACCGAGCGCAATTTTGTTCTCTGGCCTCTGGCTGAACTGGCCCCGGAACTGATCCTGCCCGATGGTCGCCCGCTGAATACGCTTCTTCAGCACTGCCCTATGGGCACGCTGGAAAAGATATCGTTATAATCGCGCACAAGCTCAGACAATGATGAAGAGATTGCTATGTCCAACATTACGCTGCATACCCTGACCGCCCGCAAACAGGCCGGTGAAAAGTTTGCCGTACTGACCGCTTATGATGCGACCTTTGCCCATCTGGTGAGCAGCGCCGGTATCGAGATGATTCTGGTCGGTGACTCACTCGGTATGGTACTGCAGGGGCAGAGCAGCACCCTGCCGGTTACCGTCGATGAGATGGCTTATCACACCGCAAGCGTTGCGCGTGGTAATCAGGGTGCCATGATCATGTCGGACCTGCCGTTCATGAGCTATTCCACACCGGAGCAGGCCATGGACAACTCGGCCAAGCTGATGCAGGCAGGCGCGCACATCGTCAAGCTGGAAGGCGGCGAATGGCTGTGTGACAGCGTGCGCATGCTGGCCGAGCGCGGCGTGCCCGTGTGCCCGCACCTTGGCTTGACACCACAGGCCGTCAACAAGCTTGGCGGTTATCGTGTGCAGGGACGTGACCGACAGTCCGCCCTGAAAATGATTGAAGATGCGAAGAAGCTTGAAGATGCTGGCGCCAGCATGCTGCTGCTGGAGTGTGTCCCCACACTGCTGGCCGAAGAAATTACCCGCAACGTGGAAATTCCGGTTATCGGTATCGGTGCAGGCCATCACACGGATGCCCAGGTACTGGTGATGCATGACATGCTTGGCATTACACCTGGACGCCGTCCCAAGTTCGTCAAGGACTTCATGACAGAAGCCGACAGCATTGAACAGGCTTTCCGTTTGTATGGCGATCAGGTCAGGGCCGGTACCTTCCCCGGACCGGAACACGGGTTCGAGTAATATGAAAACCATCCACACCATTGCGGATCTGCGCACAGCCCTGAAACCGACACGACTGTCCGGCCAGAAAATTGCGCTGGTGCCCACCATGGGCAATCTGCATCAAGGCCACATCAAACTGGTGGAAACAGCACGCCGGCAAGCCGATACCGTGGTGGCCAGTATCTTCGTCAACCCGCTGCAGTTCGGTGCCAACGAAGATCTCGACAGCTACCCTCGCACTCTGGCCTCCGATCAGGAGAAGCTGATGGCAGCGGGTTGTGACCTGCTGTTTGCACCCGGTGTCAGCGAGGTCTACCCGGAAGGCCAGGACAACCAGACACTGGTTGAGGTCCCGGGCTTGTCCGATCTGCACTGCGGCGCCAGCCGGCCGGGACACTTCCGTGGTGTAACCACCGTGGTATGCAAGCTGTTCAACATTGTCCAGCCGGATCTGGCTGTGTTCGGACTCAAGGATTATCAACAGGTTGCCGTGATCCGCAAGATGGTACGTGACCTCTGCATCCCCGTTGATATTGTGGGTGTTCCGACTGAGCGAGCCGGCAGTGGACTGGCGCTCAGTTCACGCAACGGCTACCTCAGTGCGGACGAACTGGCCATTGCCCCCCTGCTGCAACAAACCCTGCAACAGACCGCCGATGCCGTACGTAACGGCGCCACGGATTTCATCGCACTGGAACAGCAGGCGCAACAGCAGCTTGAAGCAGGCGGTTTCCAGCATGACTACTACCGTATCCTCTGCCGGGATTCACTCCAGCCGCCTGAAGCCGGAGATGTTCGCCCTCTGGTCATTCTGGCCGCCGCTCGACTCGGTCCTGCCCGTCTGATCGACAACCTCGAGATCTGACACCGCCGTACAGGGGGCCTTGTACTCCCGTTGTGCGGCGCACACAGTTTTGCCTTGGTCTACTTGACACCGCCTGAGCCCTTCGCGCAGACTCGAAGGACCTCATGGCGGTATGGATACCCGTACGCCTGCCCGAGCTGATGCCGACTGAAATATCCCTTTCACCGGCGTGCGTTACCCTGAGCCCGGGATCAATAATGATATGAACCAAAGAGGCACTTCCATTATGCGTGATGTTGTTATCGTTGCCGCTGGCCGTACAGCGGTGGGTACTTTCAACGGCTCCCTTTCCTCACTGACCGCGGCTACTTTGGGCGCTGAAGTACTCAAGGGCCTGCTGCAGAAAACCGGACTGAACCCGGCAGAGGTAGACGAAGTGATTCTGGGCCAGGTACTCACGGCCGGCTGTGGCCAGAACCCGGCTCGTCAGGCTTTGATCCACGCAGGCATCCCTCAGGAAGTGCCCGCCATGACCATCAACAAGGTGTGCGGCTCAGGCCTCAAGGCCCTGCAACTGGCGACCCAGGCGATTCGCTGCGGTGATGCTGACGTGATCATCGCCGGCGGTCAGGAAAGCATGTCCCAGTCCCCCCACCTGCTGCCCAACTCACGTAACGGTGCACGCATGGGCGACTGGAAGATGATCGACTCCATGATTACCGATGGCCTGTGGGATGCGTTCAATAACTACCACATGGGCATCACCACCGAGAACATTGTCGAAAAATACGGTTTCAGCCGTGAAGAGCAGGACGCTTTCGCTTCTGCCTCTCAGAACAAGGCTGAAGCGGCCGTCACCTCTGGCCGCTTCAAGGACGAAATCATTCCGGTCAGCATTCCGCAGCGCAAGGGCGATCCCGTAGTATTCGACACCGATGAACAGCCCCGCTTTGGCTGCACCCCGGAGGCTCTGGCCAAGCTGCGTCCAGCCTTCAAGAAAGACGGCACCGTTACCGCCGGTAACAGCTCCACCATCAATGATGGTGCGGCTGCCGTGATTCTGTGTTCAGCCGAAAAGGCGGAAGCACTGGGGCTGCCGGTTCTGGCCCGGATCAAGGCGTATGCATCTGCCGGTGTTGATCCCGCCATCATGGGCACAGGCCCGATCTGCGCCACCACCAAGGCGCTGGAGAAGGCGGGCTGGGGCATCAACGACCTGGAACTGGTTGAAGCCAACGAAGCCTTCGCGGCTCAGGCCATGTCCGTCAACAAGGATCTGGGCTGGAACACCGACATCGTCAACGTGAACGGCGGTGCAATTGCGCTGGGCCATCCGATTGGCGCGTCCGGCTGCCGCATTCTGGTGTCACTGGTGCACGAAATGATCAAGCGTGATGCCAAGAAAGGTCTCGCAACTCTGTGTATCGGTGGTGGCATGGGTACAGCACTGGCGATCGAGCGCGACTGATTCGCACCACCTCAACGCAAACAGCCGCCCGAGGGCGGCTGTTTTGTTTCGGTAACACACCAGGCATGAATACCGCCAGGGCCATCACGCCGTAGCAATTGCGCCTTTGCCGATGCCCTCAAATGCACGCACAACCACTTCATCCTGCGGGTGGTCAATTTTGATCTGCTCGGCCAGATGTGCCGCAATTTGCTCGACGGTACTTTCGGTATCAATCAAATAGCAGCAGCGCGCCGGCAGCTCCAGCTCGAACGCGCCCTGAGGCGCCGTATAGGCATAATGGTGCGCACCGGCCGACTGGTTTTTCAGGTGGCTACGGGTACCTATATAGATATCACGGAAGCACTCGGCCCAGCGCCCTTCCAACACCTCATCGCGATGACCGTTACGGTAGATCATGATGCGCGAGCGGTGGCCATGAGCGATCCGCTGGCAGTTGCCGTCATGCTGCTGCAGGCCGTGACTGTAGTGATAGTAGTGCCCATCGATTGACTCGGTCGTGAAGGCAAGCTCAACCCCCTGCACCTGCTCTGGAAACAGCTGACGCAACTGATCTCGACACCAGTGGGCAATACTGAGCTCGTCAATTTCAGTACAGGGCAGTACAGCAATGGCCTGCTCGGGCGAACGGCAGCGAAAAAGACCACCCTCAGGATAATGCCAACGCACCTCGGTCATGCCGCCCAGCTGCTCAAGCTGCAAGCCCGGCAACTGGGCCGGCACAGCCAGCATATGATCAAGATGTGCATCCAGCCACTGCTTGACCCGGCGCTTGACCACACCGAAATCACAGATCATTCCCTGAGGGTCAAGACTGCCATCCAGTACCAGCTGCACCGCCCAGGATTCGCCCACCAAACCGCGCTTGGGATGAAGGTAGGAAAAATCCACATGGGTCAGATTATCGACGAAGAGCTTCACGGTGGCCTCGCAACAAGTTTGGGAGCGCTATTCTAGCGGATTCACCGACAGCTTTCATGAGCCCCTGTCGGTGATCTTGCCCGCTACTATATACTAGTACCCTTTGAGCACTTTGCAGGTTGACCATGCGACTCGACAAATACATAGCCAGCGTAACCGACTTTTCCCGCAAAGAGGTCAAGCGCATGCTGCATGCGGACGAAGTGACCGTCAACGGGGAGCATGAGCGTGACGCTGGGCGCAAGGTCAGTGACACCGATGACGTATGTCTGCAGGGATTGCCCCTGGACCCGCCCAGCACCCGTTATATCATGCTGTACAAGCCCGAGGGGGTCGTATGCTCAAACGACGACCCGACCCACCCGACCGTAACGGCGCTGCTTGAGATGCCCCGTGTCGAGCGCCTGCACATCTGCGGCCGACTCGATGTGGATACCACCGGACTGGTACTGCTGACCGATGACGGCCAGTGGGCTCACCGTGTTACATCGCCCAACCGCCACACCGGCAAGATCTATCACGTAATCACCTCGGACCCGATCACGCCTGATACCGTCCGCATCTTTGCCGATGGCATCATGTTGAACGGGGAGCACCGACGCACCAAACCGGCTGAGCTTGAACTACTGTCAGAGCGTGAGGCCCGTGTCTGCCTGCATGAAGGACGCTACCATCAGGTCAAGCGCATGTTTGCCGCCGTCGGCAATCGAGTTGATGCCCTGCATCGCGAGCAGATCGGCGATATTATCCTCGATGAAATGCTCGAACCCGGTGAATACCGTGAACTGACCCCTGCCGAGATCGCCAGTGTCTGATATGGATCCCATTGCCCGCGAACTGGAACAGCAACTCAGCCGTCTGAGCGCTCAAGCCCTCTGGCTGGTGGATGAAAACCCGCTGCCACGCTGCCGTCCGAACCCGTCAGTAGAGGTAGTTGGCAACCGTTTCGATGTGATTGAGCAGCTCCAACAGCAGGGCTGGCACGCCCGTTTCAATGACTTTGAACTCGGAACACTGCCAAGTGCGGGCTTTAACACGATCCTGTACCGGGTCTCCAAGGAAAAGGCTGTGGTACACCATCTGATCGGCGCGGCAAAACGCCTGCTCAAACCAAACGGTGAACTGATTCTGCTGGGTGACAAGGCCGAGGGTATTCGTACCTACGTGCGCAAGGCCGAGACGTGCCTTGGAGGCAGCCGCACTGAGAGCAAACTCGGGGGCAACAGCTGGTGTGCTCGCATAGTGCGCAGTGGCGAAGGGGGTGAGTGCCCCGACAGTCAGAGTTATGCCGAACTGCGCTCGGCCTGTTCGGATCAGCGACTTGAATACTGGGCCAAACCTGGCCTGTTTGGCTGGAACAAAATCGACCGTGGCAGCGCCTTTCTGATCGAGCAGCTGCCCACCATGCTGGAAACACAACTGCCACTGTCCGGTGCGGTGCTCGACCTGGGGTGTGGCTTTGGCTACCTAGCCATGAATGCGGCGGGCCCGGCAACAGAACTGGTTTGCACCGACAATAATGCCGCCGCCCTGCTGGCCTGCCAGCACAATCTTCGGCGCACCGGAATCGAAGGTGAGGTAGTGGCCAGCAATGCGGGGGACAACATCCGGCAACAGTTTGATACCCTGCTGTGCAACCCACCCTTCCACAGCGGTTTCAGTGTCGATGGTGACCTAACCGACCGTTTCCTGGCAGCCGCACAGCGCCTGCTGACATCACAGGGCAGCGCCTGTTTTGTCGTCAATCAGCACATCCCGCTTGAGCGCAAGGCGGTTGGTCGCTTTGCCGACATCAGCCTGTGGGCCGATAATGGCAGCTTCAAACTGGTTCGATTGCGCAAACCGATTAATTCAACTGTTCAGGGACACTCATGACCTTCGATTATCTTCGCCAGAGCCTGTTCTTTTTCCGTACTCATCTTAGCCGACTGGCACTGATTCAGATCCCCTTCCTGTTGCTAATCACGGTGGTACAGTATCAGCTGCTGCAAGGAGGGGAGTCCGCCGAGGCTGCGCGCACTACCAGCAGCGTCTTCATCAGCTCGGCACTGGATCTGGCCCTGATGCCAATCTATTGGGGGGCCACTCTGCTGTATATGCAGTCGGTGCTGCAGGGGCAAACACTGTCCACCAGCCAGGCGATCAGCCTCAGCCTGACCTGCTGGGGACGCCTGCTGCTGACGTATATTCTGACAGCCCTGGCGGTTTCGACCGGTCTTTTGTTACTCATTGTACCCGGGATCTACATTGGCATCAGGCTGGCCTTTGCCGAGTTCTACTGCGTGATGGAAGGCAAGGGGCCAATGGAATCCCTTCGCGCCAGCTGGGCCAGCAGCAGTGAATTTTTCTGGCCACTTCTGCAGGGGCTGGCACTGATTTTCGGTGTATTGATGCTGGCTGAAGTGATGATCGGGCAGATGTTGAGTGAGACTCGCATACTGATGCTGGCGCTGTCACTGCTGGCGCAGTTTCTGGGCGTCATGTCGAGCATCTACGCCTATCGCATCTACTGTGTGATGAAAGAGGAACACAAACCGCTCTGACCATAAAAAAACCCCTGCCGACGCAAATCGGCAGGGGTTTTTCAAAGTCGATACAACGCTGTTTAGCTGGAAACAGACTCGTCTTCGATCAGGTCTTTCATGGACAGCTTGATGCGACCACGCATATCCACATCCAGCACCTTGACCTTCACCACGTCATCCATCTTAATGTAGTCAGTCACGGCCTGAACACGCTCCTTGGCGATTTGGGAGATATGGACCAGACCATCCTTGCCCGGGAGGATGTTAACGAATGCACCGAACTCTTCGATCCGCACCACCTTGCCTTCGTAGATCTTGCCCACTTCAGCTTCAGCCGTGATCGCCATGACGCGATCCAGAGCCGCTTTGCCCTTGGCCTTGTCATCAGCGTAGATGCGGACAGTACCGTCATCTTCGATATCGATCATGGCGCCGGTTTCTTCGGTCAGGCCGCGAATGGTGGCACCACCCTTACCGATCAAGTCACGGATTTTCTCCGGGTTGATCTTCAGCAGCTGCATGGCCGGCGCGTTATCCGGCAGTTCAGGACGTGCATAGCCAATAACCAGCGCCATCTCTTTCAGGATGTGCTTGCGCGCTTCGTGTGCCTGCTCCAGCGCGATCTCCATGATCTCTTCAGTAATACCGGTGATCTTGATATCCATCTGCAGGGCTGTAACACCCGCTTCGGTACCGGCTACCTTGAAGTCCATATCACCGAGGTGGTCTTCGTCACCCAAAATATCGGTCAGAACGGCAAAGCGATCATTTTCCTTCACCAAACCCATGGCAATACCGGCCACAGGCGCTTTCAGCGGTACACCCGCGTCCATCATCGCCAGAGAGGCACCACAAACGGATGCCATGGAGCTGGAGCCGTTGGACTCGGTAATTTCGGATACGATACGGATGGTGTACGGAAACTCTTCCTGCGTCGGCAACACAGCCGCAACACCACGACGAGCCAGACGACCATGACCAATTTCGCGGCGGCCTGCGCCCATCATGCGGCCCGCTTCACCCACGGAATACGGAGGGAAGTTGTAGTGCAGCATGAACGGATCCTTGCGCTCACCTTCCAGCGCATCAATGATCTGCTGATCACGGCTGGTGCCCAGGGTACAGGTCGCGATCGCCTGAGTTTCACCGCGGGTAAACAGCGCTGAACCGTGTACACCCTTGAGCAGGTCGATTTCGACATTGATCGGACGTACGGTTTTGGTATCACGGCCATCGATACGCGGCTCGCCATCGATAATGCGGTTACGCACGATTTCTTTTTCCAGCGAGCTGAAAATCGCGGACACTTCCTTGCCGGAGGGCTGACCCTCTTCACTGCCGGACAGGGCTTCAACCGCCTGCGCACGCAGTTCAGACAGGCTGGACTGACGCTGCATCTTGTCAGCAACCTGATAGGCAGATGCAATGCCGGCACCGACCAGTTCACGCACCTGAGCGATCAGGGCTTCGTTCTTGGCCGCAGGCTGCCAGTCCCACTTCGGCTTGCCGGCTTCAGCCACCAGTTCGTTGATGGCGTTGATCACCACCTGCATTTCCTGGTGCGCAAACAGTACGGCGCCAAGCATTTCGTCTTCGGTCAGCTCTTTGGCTTCAGACTCAACCATCAGTACCGCATCGGCGGTACCGGCCACAACCATGTCCAGCTCAGAGGTTGCAAGCTCCGCATAGGTCGGGTTCAGGATGTAACCGTCAGCTTCAGTAAAGCCGACACGTGCGCCACCGATCGGACCCATGAAGGGCAGGCCGGAGATCGCCAGTGCCGCAGAGGTACCAATCATGGCCGCGATATCCGGATCGTTGACCTTGTCAGCCGACATCACGGTGCAGACCACCTGGACTTCGTTCATGAAGCCTTTCGGGAACAGCGGACGGATCGGACGATCGATCAGGCGTGAAGTCAGCGTTTCCTTCTCGGAAGGACGCGCTTCGCGCTTGAAGAAGCCACCCGGGATACGGCCGACGGCGTAGTATTTTTCCTGGTAATGAACCGACAGCGGGAAGAAGTCCTGACCTTCACGCATCTCTTTGGAGCCGACTACGGTACAGAGTACCTGAACGCCATCCATGGTAACCATGACGGCACCGGTGGCCTGACGGGCAACCTTGCCGGTTTCGATGGTGATGGTATGTTTGCCGAACTGAAATGATTTACTGATCGCTTGCACGATAGAAACTCCTCGGGTTTGAGTATTCCCGTCAGCGGACCAACCAACCCTCTTTTCAAGCCAGTACTCAGTTGCCGACTGCGGTAGTCGTCAAGTGAGTACAGGCTGGATGATTGTGTCGCTTAAACGGGCTGTAGATAAAGCTGAGGCCATACACAGTATGGCCTCAGGGTGGAACTGCTTAGCGACGCAGTCCGAGACGGCCGATCAGCGCCAGATAGCGGTCAGCGTCTTTGCCTTTCAGGTAGTCCAGCAGCTTACGACGCTGGTTTACCATGCGGATCAGACCACGGCGTGAGTGGTGATCCTGCTTGTGCGACTTGAAGTGACCCTGCAGGCCTTCGATGTTCGCAGTCAGCAGCGCAACCTGTACTTCGGTAGAACCGGTATCACCAGCGCCACGACCGAATTCAGCAACGATTTCCGCTTTTTTCTCAATAGAGAGTGCCATTGTATATCTCCTCGTTAATATGCACACAGTGACCTGCACTGCGGATTGATAGACGCGCTGCACCGAGCATATTTTCAGTACAGCGTCAGTTTGGCTTCAGCCAAATCGGTTCAGGCGGTGCTGACCAGGCGTTTGCCCTTCAGCGCCCCTCTGGCATCGCGCTCGGCGATACCGAGAAATTCGTCGGTTGCACGGTTGAATACCAGAAACTCATCCGCCTCCGGCAATCGGTCGTCAACACGCAGCCTCTGCCCCATCTGCAGTCGTTCGGCTTCAGCCGCTTCCAGCTGAACCCGTGGCAAATCGGCCACCGGCGCCCAAGCCGGTAATAATAGCGCATCCAGCCGTTTTTGTATGCTGTTTTGCGCCTCCTCAGCCTGAGGTTGCGCCAGGTTTTGCAGCTGCTCAAGCGTCATCATCTGGTCGGCATGGAAAGGCCCGGTCTGCAGCCTGCGCAACACACTGACATGCGCACCACAGCCCAGAAGCACGCCCAGGTCTTCAACGATACTGCGGATATAGGTACCCTTGGAACAGAACACCTCCAAATCCACCTCATCCACGCGCAACGCCAGCAGCCTGATCTCGTGAATCCGTACACGGCGGGGTTTAACTTCAACCTCGACACCCTGACGTGCCAGCTTGTACAACGGCTGGCCGTTGAGCTTGAGAGCCGAATACACCGGCGGAACCTGCTCGATCTCGCCACTGAAATGCTCGACCAGCAACGCTTCAATCTGCTCTCGGCTGAGGCTTGCAGGAACCGGCTTTTCTTCGGTTACCTCACCCTCAGCATCACAGGTATCGGTACGCTGCCCCAGTTTTGCAGTGGTCAGATAACGCTTGTCCGAATCCAGCAGGTACTGGGAAAACTTGGTTGCTTCGCCCAGACAGATCGGCAGCAGGCCGGTCGCCAGAGGATCCAGCGCCCCGGTGTGGCCGGCCTTGGCGGCACCATAGATTCTTTTGACCCTTTGCAGGGCAGCATTGGAAGATAGCCCCTGAGGCTTATCCAACAGAAAAAGGCCGCTGATTGAGCGGCCTTTTGGTTTACGGGCCATGCTTCAGTTCCCGTTATCGTCTTCGTTATCCGGGCGGTTGCTCTCCTGCTGCCAGGCCTTTTCAATCAGGCCATGCAGGTGACGCCCCCGCTCAACGGTTTCGTCAAAATGGAATCGCAGCTGCGGCATGACCCGCAACTTGATTCCGCGAGACAGCTCCGTGCGCAGGAATCCAGCGGCGTTATTGAGCACCGTACGTGAACTCTTGATCACCTCGGCTTCAGTCTGATCACCAATCGCCAGCACGGTGAAGTAGATATCGGCATAGCCGAGATCCTTGCTCACCTTGACGTGGCTGATGGTCACCATACCCAGCCGCGGATCCTTTATCTCGCGCTGGATCAGGGTGGCCAGATCACGCTGGATCTGGTCCCCTACCCGGTCGGTACGTTTGAAATCGCGTGCCATGATGCTCCGCTTACAGCGTACGCTGTACTTCAATGGTGTCGAACACTTCGATCTGGTCACCGACCTTCACGTCGTTGTAGTTCTTCACCCCGATACCACATTCCATACCCTGACGTACTTCGGCCACGGCATCCTTGAAGCGACGCAGAGATTCCAGCTCGCCCTCATAGATCACCACGTTGTCACGCAGTACACGGATACGCTTGTTACGGTAAACCGTACCCTCGGTCACCATACAACCGGCGATGGCGCCCAGCTTCGGTGAACGGAACACATCACGCACCTGAGCAATACCGACGATCTCTTCACGGTATTCCGGTGACAGCAGACCGGTCATCGCCTGTTTTACGTCATCAATGATGTCGTAAATAACGCTGTAGTAGCGCAGCTCAAGCTCTTCGCGTTCAACCACGGCCTTGGCCTGGTTGTCGGCACGGACGTTGAAGCCGATCAGGATCGCCGAAGAGGCCAGTGCCAGGTTGGCGTCGGTCTCGGCAATGCCGCCAACACCGCTGGAAACAATGTTCACCTTCACTTCGTCGGTGGACAGGTCTTCCAGTGACTGGATGATCGCTTCCAGAGAGCCACGCACATCCGCCTTGAGGACGATGTTCAGTGACTTCACATCGCCGGCCTGCATGTTCTCGAACAGGTTTTCCAGCTTGGCTTTCTGCTGACGGGCGAGCTTCACTTCGCGGTACTTGCCCTGACGGAAGAGCGCCACTTCGCGGGCTTTCTTCTCGCTGGACACCACGGTGAACTCGTCACCGGCATCCGGGGTACCGTCAAGGCCAAGGATCTCGACCGGAATCGCGGGACCGGCTTCATCGATCGGCTTGCCGTTTTCGTCCAGCATCGCACGTACACGACCGTAATGCAGGCCAGCCAGCACGATGTCGCCCTTGCGCAGGGTACCGTTCTGTACCAGCAGGGTGGACACGGAACCACGGCCCTTGTCGACGCGCGATTCAACCACAACACCCTGACCCGGTGCATCTTTCACGGCTGTCAGTTCAAGCAGCTCGGCCTGCAGCAGGATCGCATCCAGCAGTCCATCGATGCCTTCGCCACTCTTGGCGGAGACATGCGCGAACTGAACATCACCACCCCATTCCTCAGGCAGTACATCACGCTGAGCCAGCTCGTTCTTGACGCGGTCCAGATCGGCATCTTCCTTGTCGATCTTGTTGACGGCCACCACCAGAGGTACACCGGCCGCTTTCGCATGCTGGATCGCCTCTTCGGTCTGCGGCATCACGCCGTCATCAGCAGCAACGACCAGCACTACAATGTCGGTCAGCTGAGCACCGCGTGCACGCATGGCAGTAAATGCCGCATGCCCCGGGGTATCCAGGAAAGTCACCATGCCGTTGTCAGTCTCGACGTGGTAGGCACCGATGTGCTGGGTAATGCCACCCGCTTCACCCGTGGCTACCTTGGTGCGGCGGATATAGTCGAGCAGCGAGGTTTTGCCGTGGTCAACATGACCCATGACGGTCACCACCGGTGCACGGCCAACCTGCTCGCCCTGAGCAGCCTGTACGCTTTCAATCAGAGCGTCTTCAATGGCGTTTTCCTGCATCGGACGCGCCTTGTGGCCCATCTCTTCAACCACCAGTACGGCGGTATCCTGATCCAGCACCTGATTGATGGTCGCCATAGCGCCCATCTTGAACATCACCTTGATGACTTCAGCGGCCTTGATCGACATCTTCTTGGCCAGCTCGGCCACGGTGATGCTCTCAGGGATATTTACCTCATGCACCACCGGTGCAGTCGGCTTTTCGAAGCCATGCTGGTTCGGGCCACCACTGCGGCCACGGCCTGCAGGCGCACGCTTGCCACCCTTGCCGCGACGACCGCGAGTATCGTCCTGACGTGCGGCCTTGCCACCCTTGCCACGACGCGGGCGATCATCGTCATCACTGCGACGCGATTTTTCCTTGTCCTTGCGACGCGGGTTTTCAGTAACCGGCTCGGCCAGCACTTCGGGTTCAGGTGCAGGTGCAACCGGAGCCGGCTTGGCCTTAGGCTTGACTCGCTCATCAGCCGCGGGGGCTGCTGTGTTTTCAGTACGCTGCGCTGCGGCTTCGTCCTTAACAGACTCAGACACCAGCTCTGGCTGAGAAGCAACAGCAGGAGTCACTTCCGCAACTGGCTCTGCGGCAACCTTCACCTCTTCAACAACCGCTGGTTGAGGGTTGTCTTCTTCCAATGAGGAACGCTTGACATAAGTACGTTTTTTGCGCACTTCAACACTGACGGTCTTGCGCTTGCCTGCAGCACCAGAGACCTTCAGCTCAGACTTGGTTTTGCGCTTGAGCGTGATTTTGCTGGGCTCGGCCGCATCCACGTTCTCGCCATGGCTGCGCTTGAGGTGACTCAGGAGCTTCAGGCGCTCCTCTTCGGTCACACTCGATTCAATTTTCTTTGCACCGATGCCGGCTTCCTGCATTTGCGTCAACAGACGCTCAGCGGATACACCAACCACATCGGCAAGTTGCTTCACGGTTACTTCTGCCATATATGTGTTCTCCTCTTCCGCTGGCGTTTACTGCTCTTGCGCAAACCAGGGCGCACGGGCTGTCATGATCAGCTCGGCTGCCTTTGCTTCAGTCAGACCTTCCACTTCCAGCAGATCTTCAACCGCCTGTTCGGCGAGATCTTCCATGGTGACGATGCCCCGGGATGCCAGCTGGAATGCCAGCGTACGTTCCATGCCATCCATGTTCAGCAGGTCTTCTGCCGGTTCCGCATCACCAAGCTGCTCCTCACTGGCGATCGCCAGATTGATCAGGGCATCCTTGGCACGGCTACGAAGGGCTCCAACCAGCTCTTCGTCAAATTCTTCGATTTCGAGCATCTCTTCTTCCGGGACATAGGCCACTTCCTCAATGGAGGTAAAGCCTTCAGCCACCAGTATTTCGGCCAGCTCTTCATCAATTTCCAGGTGCTTGATGAACATATCCACCACGGCACCCACTTCAGTTTGCTGCTTCTCGGCCGCTTCATCTTCGGACATGACGTTCAATGTCCAGCCGGTGAGTTCACTCGCCAGACGCACGTTTTGCCCACTGCGACCGATCGCCATGGCCAGCGCCTCTTCAGCCACGGCCACATCCATGGAGTGACTTTCTTCGTCCATCACGATGGACGCCACTTCAGCGGGGGCCATTGCGTTGATGACCAGCTGGGCCGGATTATCATCCCACAGGATGATATCAACACGCTCGCCACCCAGCTCATTGGATACAGCCTGAACACGAGAGCCGCGCATGCCGACACAGGCACCGATCGGGTCAATGCGACCGTCATTTGTCTTGACCGCAATCTTGGCACGGGCACCCGGATCACGGGCTGCCGCACGAATTTCGATCACATCTTCCGCAACTTCCGGCACCTCGATGCTGAACAGTTCGATCAGCATGGCATTGGAGGTGCGGCTGAGTACCAACTGCGGACCACGGCCTTCGCTGCGAACTTCCTGCAGCACCGCACGGACACGATCGCCCATGCGGAAACTTTCACGCGGGATCAGGTTTTCACGCGGCAACAGCGCTTCAGCATTGTTACCAAGATCCACAATGATATTGTCACGGGTTACTTTCTTGACCGTACCGGCGACCAGTTCACCCTTGCGATCCTGGTACTGTTCAACCACCTTGGCGCGCTCGGCCTCACGCACTTTCTGCACGATAACCTGCTTCGCGGTCTGTGCCGCAATGCGACCAAAGGCAACAGACTCAACCTGCTCCTCCCAGATATCACCGGGCTTGAGGTTAGGGTCGATTTCCAGCGCTTCTTCCAGGGTCAGTTCAGTACCCAGTGCAGGCACTTCATCATTGCTGACCACCAGCCAGCGGCGCCAGGTTTCGTAACCGCCGGTTGCACGATCAATTACAACACGGATATCCGCGTCTTCGTCATAGCGTTTCTTTGTAGCCGTGGCCAGAGCCACTTCTATCGCTTCAAAAATGACGGCCTTGGGCACATCCTTTTCATTAGAAACAGCTTCTGCAACCAGTAGAATCTCTTTATTCATACGACTGCCTCGCCAAACCTTTAAACCGGTGTTAAAACTGGGGAATCACATTGGCACGATCGATATAGTCGATCGGCAACAGATACTCTTCGTCATCGACAACCAGCAGAACTTCGTCACCTTCGACGCCGTTCAGCAGGCCCTTGAATTTTCTGCGTCCCTCAAAGGGCACCCGCAACCGCAGTTGCACCTGATGACCGGCATACGCCTGAAACTGTTCCAGCGTATACAGGGGACGATCCATGCCGGGTGAAGACACCTCCAGCATGTACTGTTCGGGGATGGGGTCTTCCACATCCAGGATACCGCTTACCTGATGACTGACGCGGGCGCAGTCATCCACACTTACCCCGTTCGGACCGTCAATATAGATCCGCAACGTACTGTTACGACCGGCGGAGTGAAAATCCAGCCCCCAGAGCTCAAGCCCCAGAGCGGTCACGACCGGTTCGATCAATTCCTGCAACGTTTTCAATCTGGCTGACACAGAGGACGACCTCGTTCTGCATGTACCTGAAACAAAAAATGGGTCTCTGAGGACCCATTTCTGACGCGGCACCTGGTGCCCTTTTGTTCACCTACGAAAAAGCCCCTGAAAAGGGGCTTAAACGTAAAGAAAGTGGTAGCGGGGGCTGGATTTGAACCAACGACCTTCGGGTTATGAGCCCGACGAGCTACCAGACTGCTCCACCCCGCATCAGAAACAGGTGCACATTATACACAACACCTGCCTGTCTTACAAATGGTGCCGAAGGCCGGACTCGAACCGGCACGAGCATAGCTCACCACCCCCTCAAGATGGCGTGTCTACCAATTTCACCACTTCGGCTTTAACCGTTTGATCTTACTCGGCAACCGGAATATCCGATTCCGCTGCCTTGCCCGCCGCTGCATCCAGCTCGGGCAAATCACGCTGGGGTTCTGCTGCCGATTCAATCAGCTCTGCAGACGGGATACCCGCGTCATTAACACTTTCCGCACGCTGCTTGGCGTAAACGGCCAGTGCAAAACTGGAGGCGAAGATACCTGCAGCAAGCACTGCAGTCAATCGCCCAAGAAAACTTTTTGACCCCTGACTGCCAAACACGGTCTGGGATGCACCACCACCAAAGGCAGCACCCGCTTCTGCACCCTTACCCTGCTGAAGCAGCACCAGTGCAATAATTGCAGCAGCCAGCAGTACATGAACGATCAGAACCAGACTTTCCATCATCTATACCGTATCAGCCGGCGACTGCCGCGGCACGGCAGATCGCGATAAAATCATTAGCCTTCAATGAAGCACCCCCTATGAGGCCACCATCGATATCAGGCTTGGCGAACAGCTCTGCGGCATTGGCAGCATTAACACTACCACCGTAAAGCACTTGAACATTTTGACCGACAGCACCCGCCGCCCTGGCCAATACTGCCCGAATATGGGCGTGCACTTCCTGAGCCTGCTCGGGCGAAGCCGTCTTGCCGGTACCGATGGCCCATACCGGCTCATACGCCACCACAAGACGCTCAAACTCGCCCGCTTCAAGGCCAGATACCGCAGTACACAACTGCTGGGCAACCACATCAAGTGCTTTACCAGACTCGCGCTGCGCCAAAGTTTCACCTACACAGAGGATCGGTTTCAGGCCCGCTCGCAAGGCAGCCAGTGTCTTCGCCGCCACCTGCTCATCATTTTCATGATACAGCGAGCGACGCTCCGAGTGGCCCACAATCACCATACTGCAGCCAACATCACGCAGCATCGGAGCAGAGACCTCTCCCGTATAGGCACCGGCATCATGCTCGCTCAGATTCTGAGCACCAAGCGAGACAACTGAGCCTTCCAGTTGAAGACCAACCGAGTGCAGATACACCGCAGGCGGACAGATACCAACCTCAACACTACCGACCGGACTGACTTTAAGCGACTCGACAAGCGAGTCAACCAGTACATGGTTGGCCGCAGTCTCACCGTTCATCTTCCAGTTTCCGATTACCAGCGCGTTTCGCATTGATATCCCCTTACGAAAGAGGCGCATATATTAGCCGAGCACATGCGTACTGGCAAGCCGTTTTAGGCTTCGTTTTCAGTGACGGCCTGCGGTAGTTCAGATTTCAGGAGCTCAACATACTTAACCCTGGCAGCCTGAAGCATCCCCAACAGAGCCTGTTGCCGGTTCAGTTCCGCTTCTGTAGCACGCAGATTAGTGATCTGATTACGTGCCGCTTCTGTCAATTCTTCGTAGATATACTCAACACCATCAATGGTAACTTTCGTTTTATCTGTCATATTCGTTCCTTATCGAATCATGATTCGTCCGTACAGGGCCTGACGAAAAAGCCAGGCCACATAGTGTACCAAGAACTGAGCCCAAGACCACCCGAGCCAGCGCATCAGAATGCGTCAGTGAATCGCCCCCCGTGCCGGCAAGGCCAATTCCGGTAATTGTTCACGCATCCACTCTGGCCACACGGCTGTCGACCATTCGGCTTTTGAATACGCCTGAAGCAGTATGTTCAACCACTGCCTGAGTGCCAAAGCCCGCAGGGGCAAAGCCGCCTGCCGTCCACCGGCGTCAGGCGCAGCCTTGAAAATCAGCACCAGCTGTTCAGGCCTGCGCTGAACATCAACACTTGCAGCAAGCCAGGTCGTACCGGCATTTTCAGCGGATACAGGCGTGCTGCCCTCTTGCCGGGTTTGCTCCGTCAACTGGTTAATAGCACGCGTCTGCTTGACGCTCTGTAACAGGTCAGCGCGAGGTACATCGGCATCCTGTTGCTCAAGCCATTCAACAAGGGCCGGCACCATTCGGTCCATTAGCCGCCGTGTCACCCAGATGACAACCACGTCATCGGATGATACTTGACCACTGATGCGCACTCTGTCTTCCAGTGGATGATAGACCGTTGTGAGCCTGCCCAATACGGGAACACGCTGGTCAGCCACTTCCGTTAACTCCATTCATATCCCTCTCTACAGTATTCTGACAGCCGTTACACCCAGCCTGTCAGAAATTGAACTTCAGAGTATCATCCTTATCACCAAACAGTTGTTCAATTTGATCAAGGCCCGCCGGTTCGGCTACAGGCGGATAGTGCAGTCGATACAGCCTGTGCAGCACATCAAAACGGGGCATGGACAACAACTGTGCGTGCCCCAACATCAGGGCATCACTGCGTGCCAACCGGGCCAGATCATTGTCTTTAAGCTCACTCAGGGCCTGTTCATTCACACCATACAGCCCCGTCACCGGTGTACGCGCCTCATCTGGCGAGGCAAAAGGCCAACTCAACGGCTTGAGCAAACCCAACTCGGCCAAAAGATCAGTAGCGGTTTGTGTGTGTGCCTGACTCCGCTGGCGTTGCATCAAAAAGTCCAGCACACCCCGTGTCGCAGTCGTGAGTTGCGCGTCATCATCAAAGAAACGCTCGTTACCCGACCCCGCATCAGGCATTTCTCGGTATAAGCCGCTCTCGCTGTCAAAACACAGTACAAAACGGGCTTCACCCGCTTGATCTATCTGCTGCAACGCGAATGGATAACCGCGGTAAACACTCGGAATATAGGGCACCAGCCATTTTCCCTGAGGGCTGATCATCAGGTTTTGTTTTGCATACACGCCTTGCAATGCAACAGCAGTAAAACGCTGCTCACCATTGCGAATAAACGCAAGGGGGTAATGGGGCAACAGCATTTTCAGCTCAGCCAGCACAATCGGCGCACACACATCATGTTCGGCAAACGCCATTGAATCAAAGCGTTTCCAGCCGTGGGTCACATGCTCGTTCGGGTTCAAGGGGATAAATCGAGACATCATCAAGTACCTGAGAATTAATAAATACGGGTCAACTTGTCCCTCATTGTAACCTACTGACAAGGCTCACAAACTTCATGCAATCCCACCATGTAAGCAAATAGGCAAAAACCCCCGGGGCGAACCGCGGGGGTTTTAAGTTTCACCTGGAGCCCGGGCTCATAAGAACCCGGGCGACCCGATCAACCGTTCTGATTGATCAATTAAAGCCACTGGTGGTGATAAAGCTTCCGTTCTGACCACCCAGCTGGGTGTCGGTGTTAACACCGATCAATACAATGAACAGGTCATTTGTATCGAACGTTCCGTTGCCATCCATATCAACCGCCATCCAGGCGTCTCCACCGTTATTGGCATCATACTCAACGTACACGTCAAGATTACCACCTCCAGTGAAGGCCCCTGTCGCGCTAGCCGCGAATGCGACGTCGTCATTGGCACCCTCGCCGTCAACGATAACATAATTGACCATCGCACCAGCATCCACCAACTCAATCAGATCACCTGCGCCCGCGTTGAAATCATAGATCACATCAGCGGTTGCAACGGTTTGGCCACTATCGCCGGCTGCAAATACGAAGGTATCAGCACCCATGCCACCCCAAAGGTCATCTTTACCGGTGCCACCGAACAGGACGTCATTACCGGCACCACCATCAAGATCATCATCACCAGCACCACCTGTAATGATGTTGTTGTCGGCATTACCGCGCAACAAGGCATCATTGAAGTCGCTACCGATGATGTTTTCAAAGTTGATGTAGGCATCGGTTGTTGAGCTCAGATCGATAGAAACACCAGTACCTGACGCGGACGCATCGATGGTATCGATACCATCACCACCATCCACACCATTCACCGTGGTGTCTGTGTTGCTGTACACCACGGTGTCATTACCGGCACCGGCATTGATCAGGTCGTTGCCCAGGCCGCCATCGATTTGGTCATCACCCTCACCACCATTGATGATATCCGCCCAGTCAGAGCCGGACAGCGTGTCATTGCCGGTGTTGCCGTTGATGGTATAACCGCGGCTGCCATCCGCCAGATCCATGTCGATGGTCACGCCACCGGTAGCCGCATTCAGGGTGACAACCCCGGTGCTGGTGTTGCTGGTAGAATTGGTAGCCACAAACCCAGCAATGTCATTCGCCGTGGCGTTACCATCGCTGGAGACCTTGAGGATATCTCCGGTTTCCAGATCCGTGATCACGTCATTGCCGGCGGTTACCTCGAAGGTATCGTTGCCAAGACCACCGGTAAGGGTGTCGTCCCCTCCCATACCAAACAATTCATCATCGCCATCACCACCATTGATGGTATCAGCCAACATCCCACCTCTGATGTAGTCGCCGGCTTGGCTGCCGATGACATTCAGATAACCATCTGATTCCAAATCACCCCAGAAATCGAGGTCACGATCTGTCTCCAGCCTGGAGGCATCTATCGTCACAGTTTCACCTGCAGCTACCAGTGAATCAACTGTCTTGATATATGCCCTGTTGTTAGGTGCGGGCGGAGTATTTTCAATAATGATGGTTTCGACATTGGTGATGCCATCCAACACATTGTCATCGCCTGGCTGACCGGAATGGGTAAACCAAAGGGTGTCAGAACCATCTCCCCCATCGATCACATCCACAGAGGTGAGGTTAGTTGACATCCGGATAATGTCATCGCCGTCACCTGCCGCAATCCGATCATCACCCTGACCGGCTGTGATGTCGTCGTCACCGGCACCGCCGAGGATAACGAAATCGCCACCCACTTCAGCCGATCCATTGAAGATAAGGCTGTTGCCAGAGGTCAGGGCAGTGGCATCCAGTGTCAACGACTCGCCTACTGCAACCAGGCTGTCATCCGTGGTAATAACGGTGGTGGCATCACCCAGGGTGACACGTTCAACGTTAGTGACACCATCAAGGTCATCGGCAGTACCGTTGTTGTCAGTGAAGGTCAGCTCGTCGCTGCCAGCACCACCATTAACGGTATCAGTGCCTGTCAGGTTAGTGCCGAAGTTGAAGATATCGTCGGCCGCAGAACCGGTCAGTGTATCGGTTCCAACACCTGCGTTAATGGTGAACCCGGCCCCTTCTGAGTCAGTCATATCAATGGTTGCGTTAGTGTAGGCAACATTCAGTGTGACGACACCCGTGCTGTAATGCTCTGTCCAAGCGCCGTTGAAGTCAGCAACCACACTGGCAGTGACACTGGCATTGCCCGATACGTAAAGCCCATCGTTACCCTGCAAGTCAGTGATCCTGTCGTGGCCTTCACCCACATAGAACACGCTGTCATATACTGAACCGTGACCAGTCAGGATGTCATCCCCGGCACCACCATCCAGTGTGCTGGTCGCTGTGTTGGTGCCGATCAGCGTATCGTTACCGGCGCCGCCGATGATGTTCTCGAAGTTGGTGAAAATATCATTGCTATCATCCAGATCGATATACAAATCAGCCGTTTCAGCGCTGGCGTCGATGGTGTCGCTACCAGCACCGCCATCCACCCACACATCCGCCGCGTCGTAGATGACAGTGTCATCGCCGTAGCCAGCATCAATAATATCAGCACCGGCACCACCGTCGATCAGGTCGTCGCCATCTCCACCCCAGATTTCGTTGGCACCGGCATCACCCGTCAGGGTATCGCCATAAGAGCTACCGACGAGGTTCTCGAAGTTGACGAAGGCATCGGTGGTATCCGACAGGTCAATGGTGACCGCGCTGACGGCATTAATCGCCGTCAGCGTATCAATACCGTCACCCCCGTCGACACTCAGGTCGTCGGCATCGTAGTGAACGGTATCGTTACCCTCGCCTGCGTTGATGGTATCGGCACCGCCCTTACCATCGATGATGTCATCACCGGCACCACCAATCAGAGTGTCAGCGGCACTGCCACCAGTCAGGAAATCGTTGGCATTACCGCCCGTGGCTGTAATGGCTACCGTGGCGTCAGTACCGTCGACATTAAGCACCCCATCTTCCAGCAGATTGGTGATGTCGATACCGTTTGCGAAGGCTTTATTTGCCTCTGTACCAAGGGTCACGCTCGCCGCAACACCGGCTGACAGTTCAAGCACTTCCATATTGCTGACATTGGCGAAGTCACTGTCCTCTAAGGTAATGCTTCCACCGTTGCCCTCCCAGGCGAAAAGCGTATCCGTACCATCGCCGCCGTCGACTTGGTCAGCAACAATGCTGACGCTGGCGCCAACGTCGTAGCTGAAGGTATCGTCACCCGCGCCACCGGACAGATTATCAGAACCATCACCACCAATGATGTAATCGTCAAATGCAGACCCGATGAGTATTGAGCCTGCTGTATTGCCCTCTGCGCTGATACGGAAGCCTTCGCTGCCGTTGGTCACAGCTGACAGGTTGACGTCGACATCTTCGTTAACCGTCAGGTTGGCGGTGCCGTCATTCTGAGTTTCAGCCGTGGCGACATAATCAGCAGTCACTGTGGCGTTGACCGTGGCATCTTCAGACACCACCAGCACATCAGAACCGGACAGGTCGGTCACCGTGTCGGTGCCGGCGGTGATATTGAAGGTGTCACCTCCACTACCACCGGTCAGGATGTCGTCACCTTCGCCACCGGTCAGGACATCTGCCTGGGCAGAGCCGATCAGCGTTGAGGCCGCGGTGTTGCCGGAGGCATCAACGTTGAAGCCGTTGTTGCCGGTTGCGCTGCTGAGGTTGACATCGACGTCATCCTCGACGCTCAGGTTAGCGGTACCGTTGTTCTCGGTATTGCTGGTAGCGGTGAAGTCAGCCGTTACCGTCGCCTCTGCGGTGGCGCCCGCGTCGACCTTCACTGAATCAGCGCCTGACAGATCGGTGATCGTATCGGTGCCCGACCTCACATAGAATGCGTCGTCACCGCCATTCCCGGTCAGCACGTCATTCAAGGCACCGCCTGCGAGTATATCCTCCCCTGTGCCACCGATGATTTCGAACTGGCCGTCGGTCTCGGCGAGGCCGTCGAACAGCATATTGTTGGTGCCCCTCAGTGCGCTGCCATCAACCACCAGTGTTTCACCCGCCGCCACCAGGGTATCGACAGTCTCAATCATGGTTAGCGCGTCACCCAGTGTGATGCGCTCGATGTTGGTCACACCGTTTAGATCATCATCAGTTTCATCTGCGCCATGGGCATACGTGAACCTCAGCTCGTCAGAGCCATCGCCGCCATCGATTGTATCTGCCGATGTCAGCTGGACACCCATTTCGATGATGTCATTGCCAGCACCGGTAAAGATGCCATTGGCTTCATCCACACCAGCGGTTACCTCATCATCAAAGTCGGTGCCGATGAAGTTTTCGAAGTTCTGGAACATCGAGGCGTCGAAGTTGAAGGTTACACCCTCACCAAAGCCGCTTGCATCCAGTGTGTCAGATGAGCCTCCAGTAGACGAAGACCCACCGGCTTCATTTGGCCCATCAGCGTTAACGACCAGATCGTTCGGGTCGTAGATGATCGTGTCGTCATCTTCGCCGCCGTAGATGATATCGGCGCCAGCGCCGCCATCGATCACATCATCGCCTAAGCCGCCGTAGATGGTGTCGTCACCATCGGCAGTGGTAATGGTATCGGCGAAATCAGAGCCGGTGACCACAAAATCGATGCCGTTATGGGCCGACAGGTTCAGCGTTACATCATCAGACTCGGCCGTATCGAGCCCCGAGAAGTCGATATACTTCACCTGCAGGTTGCTGAAGTCATGCGCATCCAGCTCATCGCCTACCACCTTCAGGGTGCCTTCGCCGGTGACGGTCAGGCCATCGGCCTGTGCCGCGGTCAGCGTCAGGCTCTGGCCTGCCGGGATGTCGTACAGATTGCCCAGGCCGACCACGGTGATGTTGGAGAAGTCCACATCGCCGTCGATGGTCAGCTCGACGTTATCCAGCACCAGCGTACCGGAGGTGAAGATCGCTTCATCGTTGATGGTCAACTGGATGTTGTCGTTGGTGCCGTTGAACGTCCAGGTACCGCCGTCCAGTTCTGGCCCACCCTGTGAGTCAGCACCATCGCTGCCGGTATCGACACCCAAGGTTGCAATGACAGCACCAGCACCGGCATTGAGGGTGAAATCATCGCTGTCGATCAGCGCAATGACACCCAGGTTGACGGTGCCGTTGGAGACGCCATCGGTGTTGATGTTGATCACGCTCAGATCGGCGCCCGCCACACCCGGCTTGTCGTCGTCGCCGGCAGTTCCGAGTACCACAGTGCCCATCGTGTTGATGGTCAGGGTTTCGGTATTGCCCAGCGCTGCACCCGGGCTGGTGCCCGGAGCGGTGACGGTACCGGTGCCATTGTGGATCAGGGTCACGCCGCTGATGTGTTCATCATCGCTATTGACCGAGCCGATGGTGACATCGCCATCACCGTTGATGGTGATGGTGGCCGCTACGGTTTCGTCCTTGAGGGCGTTGGAGCGGGTAACGTAGCTCAGTTCCAGCTCACCGCTGATGACCAGATCATGGTCCGCATTGATGGTGATGTTGTAGAGGTTGTTTTCGTTGGCGTTGTGAATGCCTGTTACAGCCTTGCCAGGCACGAAAACGAAGTCTCCCCCGGTTAACCCTGCACTGAGATTTATTTCATGTGCACCCGGTGCAGGATCGTTTGAAACGATAGCGGGTGCTGAACCGGTATACTCACCTGCAATCTTGTAGGTAAAGATCACATCACCCACACCGTCAACCGTCGCAGTCCAGTTGTCGTAGCTGGCGTTGGCCAATTTTTCTGCCACGTCCGCTGCGGTATCGCCTGCCGAGAGTGCAATCAGTGCCCCATCGAAAGCAATAGACTGGTTGGCATCAATTGGTGAGGTAAAGCCGGAGCCCCCGATGCGCAACGCAAAGGTCTCCGCACGGGACTCACTGTTGACGTCATCCGTGCCGTTATCGGCAAAGATATCGCCGCGAATCTCGTTCGGAGCGGTTGCCGTACCGGTCACATCCACGGAGTTAATCACCAGCGCCTTGAACAGGCCTGGCAGTTTGCCGTCATCCGTGAGCGTATCCAGCGGATCGTTGCTCTGTGGCAGTTCCAGGTTACCGGTGATCACCGAGTTGCCTTCCAGCGTCAGTGACAGGGTGCTGACTTCGCCCGCACCCGTGACATCTTCAAATGCGGTGCTGGCATCCAGCGTTACATTTTCATCGATAACCACAACGCGGTCGGTGGTGTTCAATGCATCCGGGTCAGCGGTGCCATCGAGCAGCAGGGTAGCGGCATCCTTAACGGTGACCACCAGGGTTTCACCGTTGCTGGCCTGGTCGCGCAGGCTATCAAGAATCGCCTCGAAGTTGGCCGGCTTATTGGTCAGGCCGAACTCGTTGTAGAGGTACTCGTTGAGGATCCAGACGTTTTCAACATCGAAGCCGACAGCCGCGATATTGGCATTACTATCGGTGGCATCGGCGTTGGTGAAGCCCAGCGTCAGCGTCGAGTCGGTGAAGGTACCGCCGTTCACCACACGGCCATCGGCCTGCGTTTCGGTAGACAGGGTGACGTTCTGGCCATCGGCAGAGAAGTCGATGGAGAACGGCGAACCTGTACCGCCGGCCGCATTCAGTACCGCAGTGCTGTCGAACAGCACGTTTGTTTCAGTGGCTGCGAGTGTGATGGTGCCCGCAATAACGCCTGCTTCAACAAGACCCAGGTTGATATCGCTGTGCTCACTGCTCATCTCGGTGATGTTCAGCGTGCCAGCGCCACTGATCTTGGTGGCCGGACCTATCAGCGACTGATACTGCGCCGCCGTCATATTCAGCGTGACATGTTCAGGGATTACGATCTCCTGAACCTTGCTGAGGTCTGCCGTGGGATCGATGGTGATCGTGGTGGGCTGCAATACTGTGCCTTCTGCAGCCAACTGCAGCTCAGCGATCAGCATCTGGCTGCCCAACTCGGTGCTGTCGAACGCTTCACCGTTGTAGCCGGTGACCACCAGTGTTTCTTCAGTGGTGCCCGTACCGGTGCCCTGGAAGTTACCCAGGCCAGTTTCGGTGAGCTGATCGTAGCTCAGTGTCAGCTGCACACTTGATGCAAGGGTGACAGCGAAGTCACCCAGGCTTGCATTTGCGTTCAGCGCAGCAGTATTGGTCACCGTGAGGGTGTCGTCGAAGGCCGAGCCGATCAAGGTGAAGTTAAGGTCAGTTCCACTGGTGGTCAGGTTGAAGCCTGAGGTGCCGTTGGTGACACTGTCCAGGTTGATAGTGAAGCCGCTTTTTTCATAGGCGTCGGCATCAGTCACATTACCTGTGAGCGGATCTACTTGACCCAGAATCAGCTCTACCGGGCCGGTACCGTTGTTTTCGGTCGCGGCGGTCGCTGTCCAGTCACCTGTCACGTAGGCCGTGGCGCTGGCATCGGGGCTGACTACCAGAATGTCAGACTCGGACAGATCCGTAATAATGTCACTGCCCTGATCCACATTGAAAGTGTCATTACCGGCGGCTCCGGTCAGGATGTCGTTACCGGCACCACCGGTGATCACATCGCTGTTGGGCTGGTTGCCGCCAATGATGATGTCGTTACCCGCACCACCCGTAATGTCGAAGTCACCGTCGGTTTCGGCACGGCCATCGAAGACCAGGCGCTGTTGAGCCGTGAGTGAACCGGCATTGATCACCAGGGTTTCGTTTGCAGCAACAAGCGTATCGTTACCGACTGTGATATTAACATCACCAGTATTGGCCGCACTCAGAAGAAGCGTTTCAACACCTGATACCTGATTGAGCAAGTCTGCTGCACTGGTGCCGATGTTGTACTCGAAGGCCAGTACATCTTGCCCTGCGCCGCCATTAATAACGACGTTAGCATCCAGATACTCGCCCATGGAGATGATGTCAAAGCCAGCACCGGTCTCAATGCTCTCAACAGTGGCATCGCCAAAGACGAAGTCGTTATAGGCACTGCCAATCACGTTTTCAAAGCTAGTAAAGGCATCAGTGGTATCAGTCAGATCGATGATAACACCCGTTGTACCGTCGAGAGAGTTATCCCAGTCGGCGGCGGTCAGGGTGTCGGAACCGCTGCCACCATCAACTCCAAGGTCAGACTCATCGTAAACGATGGTGTCGTTATCCTCGCCACCGTAGATGATATCAGCGCCTGCACCGCCATCCAGGATGTCGTTACCCGCACCGCCATCGATAATGTCATTGCCGTCAGAGCCAGTGATGTCATCGTCGGCATTTGTACCGATAATTTTGAAATCGATACCAGTGTGAGCGGACAGGTCCAGCTTGACGCCGGTATCGCCCGTGACACCAGAGACACCAGAGAAGTCCATGTACTCTACAGCCAGGCCGCTGAAGTCATAATCCGCCGGCAGATCACCAACGATGTTCAGGGTGCCTTCACCACTGATCGTGGCACCGCTGGCCTGCTCGGCCGTGAGCGTCAGGGAGGAGCCGGCCGGTATGGTGACATTATCAAGACCGGTGACCGTGCCAACAGTACTCAAATTCACGTCGCCACTGATCGTCAGGGTAACGTCGATCAGGTTCAGCTCGCTGTCCTCATCAGGGGCACTGGGGAATTCGACGATGTCATTGATGGTGAGTTGCAGATCACCCCCAGCACCGTTGAAGGTCCAGACACCACTGTTATTCAGGGCTGGATATCTCGCCTCCTCCGCAGGCCCCTCCCAGCCAAGTTCAGCATGGACAGTACCAGCCCCCACGTTCAGGCTGAAGTTATCGCCATCCAGTTCGCCTATCACACCCAGGTCGACTGTTCCATTTGAAGAGCCGTCCGTGTTGACGTTGATGGCGCTGAGCTCTGACCCGGAAACACCCGGCTTGGAGGCATCGCCTTCGGTGCCCAGGACCACGTTACCCATCGTATTGATGGTCAGGGTTTCGGTGTTACCCAATGCTGCACCCGGACTGGTGCCCGGTGCATTCACAGTACCTGTGCCGGTGTGGTTCAGCGTGACACCGGTGATATGTATATCGTCGGTATTGACCGAACCGATGGTGACATCGGCATCGCCAGTGATGGTGATGGTACCTTCAACGGTTTCATCCTTGAGGGTGTTGGAGCGGGTAACGTAGCTCAGTTCCAGCTCACCACTGATGATCAGGTCATGCTCGGCGTTGATGGTGATGTTGTAGAGGTTGTTTTCCTCTGCACGATGGGCACCGGCGAAGCTTGGGTTAGTATCTGAAGTCTCAAGGGTAAAGTTCCCAGAGATCAGACCGCTGCTTACATTGATGTTAGCGATATCACCAGTAGCAGGCGCTACCGGCTGTTCAACAGTGGGCAGTACCAAGTTGAGATCATTCGAAGTATTTTCGGTGAAATCACCCGGAATCTTGTAGGTGAAGCGCACCACACCCGGGCTGGTAACCTCGGCCACCCAGTTATCGTAGGTGGCTGCGGCCAGCTTGGCGGCAATGTCGGCCTCGGTATCGCCGTCATCCAGCGCGATGAATGCACCATCAAAGGCGATGGATTCACCGGTACCTGACACGATCATCGAGGCAACCGTCAGCTCAAACGTCTCAGCAGTTGACTCAAGGCCATCAGTACCATCATCCGCAAAGATACTGCCACGGATCTCGTTGGGCCCGGTGGCGGTGCCGGTGACATCCACGGAGTTGATGACCAGCGACTTGAACAGTGCCGGCAACTTGTCTGTGGTTTCCAGCGTTTGCAGCGGGTCCTTGTTCTGCGGTAATGCAAGGTTGCCGGTGATGGTGGAGTCACCTTCCAGCGTCAGCGTCAGGCTGCTGATCTCGCGTGCCGTCAGATCATTGAATACCACCGAGGCATCCACATCATGGTTATCGCTGACCACTACAACGCGGTCAGCAGTGTCGATCGCATCCGGGTCACCGAAACCATCCAGCAGTTCGGATGCCGGCTTCAGGGTGACCACCAACGGATCGCCATTACCGGCGTTGCCGGGCAGGTTCGGCAGGATGGTTTCGATGTTTGCCGGCAGGTTGGAGAGGCTGAACTCGTTGTAGAGGTACTCGCTCACCAACCAGACGTTTTCAACATTGAAGCCTCCGGCTTCGATGTTGGCATCAGTCTCGGGGTCTCCGGCACTATCGACGTCATCAGCACTGGTGAAGCCCAGCGCCAGAATGGTGTCATCGAAGGTGCCACCGTTGACGCCGCGACCATCGGCCTGAATTTCACTGGAGAGCACCAGCGCCTGGCCATCGGCGGTGTAGACGAAACTGAACGCCGTGTCACCAGAAGACGCTGTACCATCCAGGATTGCAGTCGACTTAAGCACCACGCTGGACACGTTCGGATCCAGTGTAATGGTACCCGCCTGAGCCTCGACCGAGGACAGATTGATGTTCAGGTGCGCCGGATCACTGCCAAAGCCGGTGATATTCAGCGTGCCATCGCCCACCACAGTGGTGGAGGTCATGATCTGCTGGAACTGATCCGCGGTCATGTTGAGCGTGACGCCCGCCGGAATCACGATTTCATCCACGTTGCTGAAATCGCTGTCCGGGTGAGCGGTGACCACATCTCCTGCATCGTCTGCTACTGTCAGGGTGCTGATCACCAAGTCGTCGCCCAGATCATCAGAGGCCAACGCCTGGCTGCCATCGTAACCGGTAATGGCCAGCTGGGAGCCGGTGACATTCAGCGGATCTGAATTGTCATAAACCTGCGTACCGGAGAACTTCCCGGCACCATGGTCGGCAAACTGAGTGAAGTCGAGGGTCAGGACGGTATCGCCTTCCACGACAACATCGAAGTCACCGAGCTGAGTTGCAGGGTTAAGCGTCACATCACCGCCGAACTCAGGCACAGTCGCGGTCAGACTGCCGCCGGTGGTCACGCTGAAGCCGGTCAGGTCGGTTTCATCGCCGTCGAGGTTGTTCACTTCAACGGTGTTGTCGTTGCCGGTGACGGTCAGTTCGTGAGCATCGTTTGCGTCGAGCTGGAAGGTGATGTCATCGCCTTCGGTCAGCACGAATTCGGTACGGGCGCTGATCATCGAGCCATCGCTGCTGTCAAATATCAGCGTTCCGCCAGTCAGGTCATCACTGTTGGTAACAGTGACCGTCATGTCTCGGCCAAGGTCACCAACGAAGATAACCGTAGCGCCGTTCACATCCAGCTGAGCCTGTTCGTCACCCGCGATAATGCCCGACAGGTCTGCAGCAAGGGTAGCTTCCAGGCCAGTGATAATGACGGTGCCGGCGCCTGCGCTGGTGGTGCCATCGCTGCCGTTGTCGTAGATGGTGCGGCCATCCGCCTGGGCTGCGGTGAGCGTCAGGCTGTTGTCTTCGACATCTATCTCAAAGCCTGCTGCATCACCGAGATCAGTGTCCGGGTCCAGCGTCACAGAATCAGAGGCCAGGGTGATCACACCAGCATCTGTATCCGGGATGATGGAGAGATCCACTTCGTCATCGCCGAGGTTGTAGACATCGACAAAGACCTGACCAGTAACGTTCACGCTATTGGTATAGGTGGTCAATCCATCCACCTGCGCTGCCGTCAGGCTGACACGGAAGTCATCGTCGTAGGCATCCAGGTAGTTCAGATCCGTCTGCTCGCCAACAATTTCCAGCGTATCAACACCCACAACCGACGCATCCAGTGTGGTCTGGTAGGGACTGAACTGTACGGTGACCGTCGCATCGCGCAGATCGCCGACAGTACCGTTTTCGCCCACGCGGGCAATGGCGGCCTGTTCCGGTGTGAGGGTAACGGTAGCACCCATCGGGATGATGATGTCACTCAGGCCGCGTACTTCAGTGAGGTCGTCGCTATTATCTGTACGCAGTGTCTGGCCGGGGCCAGTGAAGAGCAGATCGAACTTCGGCTCGCCATCTTTACCGTAGAACTGCTGATCTGTCATTAGCAGGCGCATGCCTGAATCCAGATGGACGCCTACCTCGGTGCCGTTGATTTCGAGTTGCACAAGGTTGGTCAAATCAACCTCACTATTTTCACCCCAAATATGCACGTCACCATCAATACCTGCATTAATAATGAGGTTCGAGGCTTGGGTAATTGTTGGGGTCAAATAGAGGGTGGCGCCATTTCCAGCTGCCACACCATCAAGGTTGAACGTCCAAGTGTCGCCTGTACCGATAGTGGCATCAACCCAAATTTGGCTATCGTTACCAGCACCGTGAGTATAGGTAAATCCATCTGCGAGAGCATCAACGTAAACCACAGCATCATAGGAGCCTGTGGTTTCAATACTTACCAGCGTATTTTCCGATGGATCACCGTTATCTTCAGCTAGAACACCGTAAAAATACCCTTCACCCATGGCACCGCCCGTGTCCGCACCACCAAGTGTCACGTCACCACTTTCGGCATTGATCCCCAGGTTCCTGAGCGATTCACCCTGCAACGCCGGGCTGCCGCCAGTGACATTCAGATCACCGGCACCGGTGTTATTAACAATGAAGCTGGTCACATTATCACCCAGCGTAATGCCCTTGATGCTGGCATCGCTGGTCAGGGCCGTATTGATCTCCGCAGAAGTAGCGGTTGTGTCGCTACCTAGCAGAATCTGGCCCAAGCCGCTATCAAGCACATCATCGACAACGAGGTTGCCGTCACCGCTGATGTTGAAGGTCACATGGCCATCGACATCGGCCAGCGAATCGTCGCTGAGATCCAGCACATCCACCGTTACGGTGTTTTCACCGTTGACCGTCAGGTTGACGGACTTGTCGGTACCTTCAGCGTTGAAGACGATGGTATCGATGCGCAGATCGGCACCCGCACCCAGAGAGCCGTCGCCGACAACGGAAACCTCACCGGTATCAAGCACCACATTGCGCAGGGAATAGACTGGGGTACCTGTCCCGCTCGGAATCGCGCTTATGCTGTCGATAGTGTTGTGGTTTTCCGGCTGCTCATATTCACCGGCTTCATCCACACCGTTGTTGTTGTTGACCAGAACTTCTGGCGCCAAGAGACTATCGGTGTGCAGCGCACGGTGAGAGTTAATTGTCAGAGTTTCAAAACGGATCGCATCCAAGTCGATACCTGTACCAACGGTTTCATTACCGATAGTCAGGACACCCAAATTAACTTCACCGCCAAGATTCAGCTCCAGAGTTTTTACGTGTTCCAGATCGTCGATGTCACTGATCACCAGACCGCTGCCATCATCATCCGGATTAAGGTCTGTGAAGGCGACAAACTCCATGGTGCGGTGCACCTCGGAAGAGAGCAGCAGGACTTCAAGCGCTTCTACATCACTGAAATCAGAGCGCACAATGCTGTCTGGCAATGAAGTGTAGAGGTCCTCCACATCACCACCGGCAGCAAGAATCAAGCTCTGTGTGACCCAAAGACGCCCAAGACCTTCAGCATAGTCATCGGTATTCACAGGACTGCTGTAATCCGCCAACGTTTCGAACAACCACACCACGTTACTGCTGTTGGTGTTATCGGTATCGCCATCCGGGGCGTTGACGATGATTTCACGGGCTGCCTGCGCTTCGGTCTGGAAGCGGATGGTCTGGCCGGAAAGATCGTCGTTGTCGCCGCTCAGCGCATCCAGAGTGATGGAGAAACCACCAAGAAGCGTCGTGGCATCCAGCGTAACGTCATTTTCGGCCAGCGTCGCTGTACCAAAGAGTTCGGTCTGAACTGCAGTCAGATCGTAGGAATCGGTACCAAGGTCAACGATATCGACAACACCGGTGTCAGCCGCGGTGCCGGTTTCACCAACGATATTCAGACCGGCAGTCTGAATAGCATCCAGCTGTGCCGCCGTCAGCGTCAGGGTAACGCCATCAGCGACAACAATCTGGTTGGCTCCTGAGCCGGTCAGCGTCAAATCCAGATCACTCAGATCCGTATCGGCGCTGATCAGCAGCTGGGTGTTGGCACCCAAATAAATATTGAGTGTGCCGCTGGTCCAAGTCATGTCACCGAGTTCGATGACGCTGTTGGCCGCAGCCCCTGTACCGGAGTCAGCGCTGGCGAAGTCGAAGGTCCAGCCTGCGTCTTCGGCACCGGCGTTAAGCGTGTCACCGGCCAGTTTCAGGTAGGTTTCACCGGTACCAGAGGTGAAGGTGAAGTCGCTGGAGTCGATATCACGGATTTCGCCCAGGTTGAGGTCACCCGTATGAGTCGCTGCATTGATCGTTGACAGGCCGCTGGCCGTAATACCCCAGCCACCTTCGTCATTGCCGAGTTCGATATTACCAGTACCCTTGATATTGAGCGTTTCAAGGTTGCCGGTGGTGTCAGTGGTATAGGCACCGTCTGCGTCACCGTCAAACAACGCTGGCGATGCGCCAGTTGCTGTCAGGGTACCGGTACCCTGATGGTTGATTGTGAACGTTGTCAGCTCGTCATCAGACAGGTCCAGCTGCTGGATGGTGACATCGGCTTCATTGGTAATCGTCAGCGTAGCACTTGGGTACTTGGCCGCATCTACAGAACTAAAGACGATATCACCACTGACCACGATATCCTGCTCGGCGATAATCACCACATCACGCAAGTTGTTTTCGATGGTTCCCGCGTCAGGGCCTGCCTGTGCGGTGATATCACCATTGATCAGGTTATAGGTGTTACCGGTTTCAGTATTGGCCGCTGTACCTGTGGACAGAATCGACAGCGTCAGGAAGTAACGTGCGATCAGGCCTGAATCGGCTTCAACCGTGGACAGGTGCAAATTGCCGTCAATCTCGGCACCACCCTGCAAGGTGATCGCCAGTGTGCGAACTTCTTGGCTTCCATCCAAGTCATTGACCACAATGAAATCCGGCACTGTCACACCGGGCTCGACTACCAGAATACGGTGCGTCGCACTGACGAAACCAAGATCTTCCGGTGAGTGGTAGAGGCTCAGAATAATATCGTTATCCAGATCCTGCAGGATCTGCTCGATGTTACGACCATCCACAAAAGTGTTCAGCGCCTTCAAGGTGTCGATGTTATAGCCAGACGCATCGATATAATCGACGTAGCCTTTCGATACATCATCAAACATGAAAACAACAGTGGAATCAGACGGGCCAGACACTGTTAGGCCATCAGCCTGTGCCGCGTTTGCGAGTCCCAGATCCTGGTTAGTCGCCAGATAGACTTCCAGCTTGCTCAAATCACCCAGCATGCTGGCATCATCGAGGTTCACATCCTCAGCCAGTGTCAGCGTGATGTTGTCTGCAGCGATACCGGTGATATCGAAGCCGCCGTCAAGATCCACATCCGCCTGGGTCAGGCCGGTGATATTGACGGTGAAGCCGGTGCCCGACTGACCGACAATGGTGCCACTGCCGGCCAGCTGCTGGAACTGTTCAGCTGTAAGGCTCAGTGTCTTGCCTTCCGGTACGATCAGACGGTCGATACCGGTCAGATCAGTTATCGCCGCCAGCGTAACGGCATTGCCACTGCCACCGATGGTCACATCGACGATATCGATACCGGCGGTGGCTTCAGATGCATCGAACGGCTGATTGTCCAGCCCCAGGATGTTGACGGCGGCGTTGTCACCGTTGCTTTCAACGGTTAGGTTTTGCAGGCCGCCGATGCTGTTGAGCTGAGCCATGGTCAGCGTCAGCTCACTGCCGTCGGTCAGCACGATGGCATCCACGTTGACCAGCACATCGTCGGACAGGTCGAACGGCGCACCGGCTGTGCCAGTGGCCTCGTCATAGGTATCGATGACCAGTGTGGTTTCACCGGTAGCACTACCGTTGATGGTAATCAGATCGCTCGCGTCGACTGTTGCAACAGTCGACAGGCCAACTGTCAAATCACCATCACCCGTGTGGTTGACGGTCAGTGCGTCGATATCGTCATCGTCGGTATCCAGATCACCGATGGTGACGGTTGCACCGCTCTCGACGCTGACATTCAGTTCGGCTGTGCGGTTATCCTGCAGCGAGCTGAATTCGATTTCGCCGATGGTCAGGTCCTGACTGGCGACGATATTGACATCACGCAGGTTGTTTTCTGCGTAGCCAGCGGTTGAGCCGTTGGCGTGAATCGCATCGACAATGCGGTTGGGGCTATCGCCCTCAGAGCGGATTGTCAGGGTCTGGAAGTAATTCAGTGTCACCGTGCCGGGTGCCGGCGTGACGGTTGACAGGTCCAGATTACCGTCGATGGTGGCACCACCGCCAAGGGTCAGATCAAGCGTGGAGACCTCCACATCGTCGTCCAGGTCGTTGAAGACGATCTGGGTATCGACTGTCGCGCCAGACTGAATGGTAACGGTGCGATCGGTCGTCATGGCGCCCGGTGCGATTTCACTCGGTGCATTCGTGATGTCAAAAATGGTGACATCCACAGTCGAGGAGAGATCCTGCAGCAGGGTTTCCAGATTCTGGCCGTTGTAGTACTCGACAAGACGGTCCATGACAAACAGATCGGTTACGCCGTAACCGGACGCGTCCAGCTCGGTATCCGGGGTGGCGGTATCCAGCAGTTCGAAGCCCAGCACCAGTGTTGAGGTTGCACCTGTGCCGTTCACTTCGCGTCCATCGGCCTGAGCCTGGCTGGACAGGGTGACCATCTGGCCGTCAGCCAGCTCCAGCGTGAAGCCTGCCAGGTTGTCATCCACACCGAACAGCACATCTTCAGCAAAGGTGATGGTGCCATTGGTGGCGGATACCAGGGAAAGATCCAAACCACCTTCGAGGTCTGCCTGGGTCACATCCGTGATATTGACTGCGCCCGCACCGGTGATGGTGCCCGCCCCTTGCAACTGCTGGAACTGAGCCGCTGTCAGCTCCAGTGTGGTACCAGCCGGCACCACCAGGCTGCCAACACCGGTCAGGTCGGTGGCGGCGTTCAGGGTGACGGTGGCGTTGTTGTCCAGAATGGTAACGGTCGCCAGCTCGATTCCGTTGGTGGCGGTGCTGGCATCAAACGGATCAGTACCCAGCGCTACCAGATTCAGCGTGGCGGATTCGCCCAGACTGGCCGTGGTAATAGCCTCCAGGCCGCCCATCGCCTGAATTTGCGCATGGCTCAGCGTCAGTTCAGACTGATCTTCCAGTACGATGGCATCCACATTGCTCAGCGTATCGTCAGACAGGTCAAGCGCGGGGCCTGCGGTACCGGCTTCGTCGTTCCAGGTGTCGATAACGATGGTTGTGGTGCCCGTGGCACTGCCGTTGATGGTGAACTGATCGTCGGCATCGACTGTTGCAACGGTCGACAGGCCGAAGGTCAGCGCGCCATCGCCGGTGTGGTTTACGGTGAGGCCGGTGACGTCTTCGTCATCGGTATCCAGATCGTTCAGTACCACGCTCTGACCAGCCGCCACATTGACGCTCAGAACAGCGGTTTCATCGTCATTCGTGCCTGCAACATCATCGCCGATGGCGTTGAAGCGGATCTTGCCGCCTACGGTAAAGTCAGCCGTGGCATTGATGATCACGTTGAGCAGGTTGTTTTCGGTATTGGTCACGCCATTAACAGTGTTGACGACCGATACGGTCGGATCGATATCGCCGCTGATATGGTTCGGCAACTCGCCCTCGGAGGTGATCACCAGCGACTGCAGATGGTTGTACAGACTGTCGTTGACGTTGTCCGGATCGTTCGAATCTTCGGGCACGACGGTGGTCAGGCGCAGGTTGCCGTCGATACCGGCATCGCCCCGCAGGGTCAGATCCAGCACCGCCACTTCGCGGTCGACCTGATAGTCGTTGAACACGATCCAGTCATCGACAGTGACACCGGTTTCGATCACGACACTGCGGTAGGTCGCTTCGGCGAACGCCAGCATGCTCGGGTCATTGAATACGACCACAGTCACATCGCTGGCAAGATTCTGGATCAGCTCCACATCGTGCTGCGAAACCAGCGCGCTGAGCAGGTGTAGCTCGTCGACATCGTAGCCGGAGCCGTCGATGGTATCGTCAATGGCATTCCAGCCGGAGGCGAACATGTACACAAGCGTGGTGTTGTTGCCACCACTGACGGCAAGACCATCCGCCTGGGCACGAGTGGCCAGACCCAGCGTCTGGTCATCGCTCATCACCACGGAGAAGCCGTTCAGATCGGTGGAGGTCAGCAGGCGGACATCTTCCGCCAGCGCCACAGAGCCAATCGCGTTATCGACGCCCGCAAGATTAAAGCCGGCGTCAACGTGGGCCTGTGTCAGGCCGGTGATGTTCAGTGTCGCGCCCTGCGTGATACCGTCGATGGAGGCCAGCGCCATGTACTGATCGGCACTCATGGTTACTTCGGCGTCCGCCGGGATCAGCACCGTTGCGCCACTCAGGTCAGCGGCCGGGTCCAGCGTATAGGTACCGGAGGCCAGAGACACAGTGCCCAGAACCACATCGGTGCCCAGTGCATTCACGTCGATGAGCTGATCAGACAGCCCCACCACGTTGAGCACTTCGTGGGCGTTGCCGGTACCGGCAACACTGCCATTGATCGCAGCCGGAGTAACGTCCAGCACCTGGTCGGCGCTCAGCGTCAGTTCGCTGCCTTCGGTAATGGCAACAGCATCAACACCGCTCAGGGTTGCCGCGGAAAGATCCGTATCGGTGACTGTCAGTGTCAGCGAGCCCGCAGAGCCGTCGATAGTACTGCCAGCCGCTGCGACAAGGCCGTTCATTGCCACCTGGGCATCAGCGCCCGTGGTCAGGGTGAACGCCCCATCCATCGCTTCAAGGGTTGCACTGAAGAGACCTGTGACTGCACTGGCATCGATGCTGCTCAATGTTTCCGGCAGTACGCCTTCGATGGTCAGATCTTCAGTTGTGGTCAGGTTCAGCGTTTCAACGCTGTCACCGTCCAGGCCGCTGATGATGGCGTCGCCATCGGCCACATTGATAGCGATCGTGGTGGCGTTATTGATTGTGATGCCATCCACTTTGATGGCACGCTCGCCGCCATCGGACGCGCCAGCCAGTTCAACACCCTGGTTGTTGATTTCAACCTGTGCCGTGGCACCCGGGGTAAAGTAGGTGGCGTTAAACGCACCAATGCTGGAGAAATCAGGCGTGAGGTCTTCTTTCTCAACCTCGCTCCAGTCTGCGGCACCGTCACCTTCCAGCAGGAAGGTCACACCACGTTTGATGCCACCGACCGTCAGGCTATCGCCACCGTTACCCTGCAGACCCAGTACCTCAAGCCCTTCGGTATCGTTGCAGACGTAGAGAATATCGTCGGCGCTGGCATCAAGCTGTGTGACGACAAAGACGGCCACGCCTTCAGACTGGACGCCGTTGACCGGATCAGTACCGATCATATTGACGCCCGCTTCAGCGTTGGCTTCATCCATCACCACATCCACACGCAGGCCGGCAACTTCGCCGACCAGCGTAAAGCCACCGGTCGCGGCGGCATTAAGTGTGGTTGCGGTCAGCGTCAGGTCTTCGGCCAGGCCAAGGCGCCCTTCCAGACCCGCTGCAGCCAGGGTGGTCAGCAGGCTTTCGAGCCCGGCATCCACATGTGCCTGAGTGGCGCCAGTGATGTTGATCTGTGCACCTTCACCACCATTTACAACAGGCGTATCAGCCAGCTGCAGTGCCTGATCGGCCGTCATGGTCAGCACGGAACCTTCGCCCACAGTGAACTGATCCACTTCACTCAGGTCGGCAGCACTATCCAGCGTCCACTCGCCTGCTTTAGATACCAGGTTGACGGTCAGCTCGCTGCCCAGCGCACTGGAGTCGAACGGCTGGTCAGCAATGATGACATTCAGAGTACCCTGACCGGTTACCGCTGCTTCGCCGATCTGCTGCAGCAGCTCATTGCTGATCGTCAGCACGGTCTGGCTGTCGGTGAGCATGATGGCGTCGAGACCGGTAACAGCCACACCGGACAGATCGTTTTCACCGCTCAGCTGCAGGGTGAAATCACCGTCCACAGCAGAGGCATTGAGGGTTTCCAGCTCGCCTACCGAAATGCGACCCTTGACGGTCACATCGTTGGCGGAGACGAAGATCAGCTCCCGGACTTCGTCTGACTTGCCGTCGAGAAACTCACCGGCATCCGTTGCGTTGTTGATCGATCCGATTACCGCATCAGCGTCTTCAATGTTGAACGTGATGCTGCGCGCATTGGCAATGTTCAGCTCAGCCACATTCAACGGGCGACTGGTCGCAACACCCTGGTTGTTGATATCGATTACGACCGGGGCCGCGTCGTAGGCATATTCGACATTGACTGTACCAATGTTGGAGAACGCCGGATGGCCGGCGGACTGCAGGTTATTGAAAACCTTGCCATCACCCTCGAGCAGCAGGCTGACACCCCAATGCACCTGCAGCAGGTTCAGCGTGGCATTGAAGTTACCCTGCAGACCCAGTGTGTGCAGATCCTGAGAGTTGTCGCTGAAATGGAAGGTGACCTCTTCGTGATCGCTGTAAGAGCTGTCACCGTCATTGACATCAGTCACAATGTAAGTCTGAACACCACTGGAGTGCAGGCCGCCCGCTTCGCCGACAACCGCATCTTCACCGCTGACTTTGACGTCGATGCGGACTTCGCGGCTTTCGTCGCCATTACCCTCAACCTTCAGCACGTCCTGGAAATCGGCCAGGGTCATGCCGATTACATTATGCTGGAAATCAGCGAAGTCGACGCTATAGCCGCTGTCGTGCAGGTCGATGGCGGTTTCGAAGGTGATGTCCTGACCGCCGGTGATTTTGAGGGTTTTGGCGAGATGTTCGAGAGTGCCGTCTTCGATACCGTCATAAATATCTTCGACCACCGGCACCAGGTCAGAATCAATCGTCAGTACGGCGGTGGATGGCTGTGGCTCCGGACGGTTGTAGCCCGGGATACCATAGGAGATGTGAACATCGGTGCTGGCATCGAAGTTGCCGGTCAAGGAGCCACCGTCGACCACCTGATAATCCTGGCCCGCATCAAACGGATCAAATGCTCCACCGGCATTAGTGATCTGAACACTGCCGTTAAGCCCATCGCTGGAATCAATACCCTGCCACGCGACATGCTCATGCAGCTCCTGCGCGGTCAGCGTCAGCTCAGCCCCATTACGCAGATCAAAATTCAGGCGCACGTTATCACTGAGCTGACTCATATCGAACAGCTCACTCAGCACAACGTCTTCTGTCACAATGATGTGCAAGTTCTGGGTTTCACCAAATGACTCACGGTAAACGCTGAATGCATCGGCACCCAATGCAGCCGCCTGATCGGCGGTCAGTGTCAACTCACCCTTGAGCACAACATTGTTGATGCCTTCAAGGGAAGCTCGCGACAGGTCAGTATCGTTGGCAACCGTCAGGCGGATGTTTTCACCACTGATGGCGGACTCGTCCAGTGCCACAATACCAGCACTTTCGTTGCCCAGGGTCAGGCGGTCACTGCCACTGCCCAGATTGACATTCAGCAGCGCTTCGGTTTCAGCCGCAGCCAGCGTGACATTATCGTTACCGGCACCGCTGACCAGATTGATGGTCGCACCACTGGCAGTCAGGGTGTTGCCACCGTCGCCAAGCGTGATATCCAGAGTCTGTGCGCCCAGTACACTAACGCTGTTGGAGCCATCGCCCAGCTGCATGTTAACGGCCTGAGCGTTGTCGGCATTGACACTGTTATCGCCATTGCCAAGTGTCAGGGACAGATCGGTTACACCGTTTGCAACAACTTCGTTATCGCCGTCCAGCGCGGTGATCTCAACTTCCGCAGAGCCAGTGGTATCGATCTGATTATCGCCAGCACCCGCCTCGATGCTCACCTCTTCACCTCCGGTGGAGGAGATCACATCGTGGCCTTCACCGCTGGTGATCACGACATTGGCTGAGCCGTCGGTGACAAAATGGTTAGCGCCATTGCCGCCGGCAATCGTAACGCGGTCGGCATTAGTGGCGGCGAATTCATCGCCCGCCTGACTGCCGTTAAAGACCACGACAGGCTGGCCGTCGAAGGTCAAATCCACACCGCCACCGGCCTGGGTTGCATCGATGGTAGCCGGGCGTGTATCGATGAAGGACTGAGCGATATTACCCTCGATGGTCAGCGAGCCTTCGCCCGTGACGTTAAGGAAACGCAGCTGCCCGCCCAGATCCGCATCGTGAATCCAGTTTTCTGCACCCACAGCTTCCACATTCAGGGTTGCGCTGTTGTGGGAAACCTTTAGATCAAAGTTTTCGTTGTGTGTATCGCCCAGATTCAGTTGCAGATTCAGACCTGCGGGAGAGATACCCTCACCGTAGTGCACCGTCACTGCCTCGGTGAAGCTACCTTCCAGGGCCAGCAACGCACCGTTACGAACGCCCAACACAAACAGGTCGCCCAGATCGGTGCCGTTGTCATACCCCTCTGTAATGACCAGCTGCTCGATATCAAGCACACGGGTCAGATCAATCACACTGGGGGTGTCGCTGCCGGCATCGGTGCGAACTGGGTCATTCGCATTGTCTGCGCCATAGATATTGGGCAAGTTCTGGATCTGAACCAGCTGTACGTTTTCAACCAGATTCGGACGGGCATAGGCGCCTTTCGCGTCAACTTCGAGGGTATTACGGCTGCCTTCACCACCATCTATGGTCGCATCATGCAGCAATTCCAGGCGGTCAACGAGAATGCGGTTATCAACCGCTGCAGAGGTAACACCTTCCTGGTCAGTACTGCCGTTATTCTGTACGGTTGTCAGTACCAGCGGCACTTTACTGACACTGGTAATGCCATCAGCGGTGTAGGACTTGAGGTCGATCAGAACCGGATTTCCATTGGCATCCAATACCGGCTCACCTGACTGGTCACGCAGGATAATCTGGGGCCAGCTTTTCAGTTCAACCTCAAACAGGCGTGAATCGCCGTTTTCATCGAACAGCAGCTCGGAAATAAACTCAAACTCCTGCGCCCGCAGGTCAACGATATTGGTGTTCTGAGTACCGTCAGCGAAGGTAACAACAAACTCGTAACTGACAGGCTCATCGGCATCAGTTTCAGCACCGGCCTCTTCACCGTCAGTGCCTGCGGCACTCTCAACAGGCTGCAGCGTGATATCGACAATGTCGTTTGTGCTGTCTACGGCGGATTCCGGCACAACCGTCAAGCCGAGGTAGGATTCAACCAACGCAATCAGGTCCGCAACCGGAACACCGGCTGACTCCCCTTCTGATTGGCCACTTTCACCCCAGTAGGTCACCCGCGTAATGATCGGATCAATCTCAGTCGTGATGGCGTCAGTGGTGGACTGATCGAAGTTTTCACGAACAGTAAACACTTCAGGAGTAGGAAGAGGCACTTCATCCGTTGCAATTGCATCAAGAACATACTGAGTGTCGACGTTGTCGTTCTTGTCGACATTTTTCAGCAAACCGATGACGTCAAAAGCAAAAGGCATGGCATATTCAGCCGGCACACCATTACCCTGAGGATCGACGATATCGACCAGCTCTGCGGAAAATGCAAGCTTGGCATTGATGGTTGCAAGGTCATCATTCTGCGCACCGTTCACAATCGCAAACGCCAGGTCGGTCAGGCTGTGCTCACTGCTCGCCCAGTAGTCAATCTCTTCCTGAACCGCCGCACGGTTAAAGGCCGACTGATAGATTTCAGCAATAACTTCCTGGCGGGATTTACCACCATAGAGTCCTTGATTCTCGAGGTTTTCTGGGGAGCCGAACGCAGCCGATACGACTGTCCAGTCATTGTATTTTTCCAATTGCTCTACCCAGTAATGCAACCCCTGAGGATCTGCAGGGCGCTGGTAGTAAGCAATGTACATTTGGTGAACCAGTTTCTCGGTTGCAGTCAGGTCCATCTTAAAAGCCTCTTCAAGAATAATTTAGAAATCCAGTTGGCCAATGAGATCGGCCACGAATGATCAATGCAACCACACCGAGCCTGGCGCAAAGGCCGGCAGCAGTGCAGTCGAGAATAACGGAAGTGTTGTTAGAGATTGCGGAATGTAAGGGCTCATTCCGGGGGTATGAAGCGCAAGCAGCAGAAGACCGTATTCGCCCACAAGACGAACACAGCAGCTTGAGCGGATGAGTTAGCCGCTCTTTTTTTGAAAAACCAAGACAGCCAGGGCTCTTGAAAAACTCAAGAGCAGCTGGCACCAGGGGTGTCGCTGTCAACTACTTGCTCCTTCAAGTGACAATGATCACAGGGCTCGGGCCCTCAATGTTTTTATTATTCGGTACTACCTAATCCGACAGGTGATACCATCTTGAATAATTTTTGAGGTCTAATCAAGTAAAAAAACAGTCGTTTCAAGCAGCTTAGCTACCTTAGCTACCTTAGCTACCAACGTATCAAACAAACGTTGCCCCAAATCACAACAGATTTTGATGAACGTTGTATGAATGCGGTGCTGATTGAAATTCCAGCCACACTCGCTGAATATCCCTTTGGCCCACGGCAAGACATTGGATACACTCTTGTTTCAACCCAATGCCAAGACCGAAAGCTCTGTTTTACCGCACCAAGTTTCAAAGGACTTGATCAATGAGCGAACCTCAAACACCTGCTGACAAACCCCGTCTGCTATGGGCCAATCACTCATGCCTGCTGGATACGACAAGCGGAGCGGCCATGAGCGCGCGTCAGATGCTGTTGTGCCTGCAGGACCGTGGCTATGAGATTCAAATCCTGGGCACAACGCAGTTTGATTCGCCACAAGGTGTGGCCGGTCTGGGCAGCGCCTGGGCTGAGGTGAACAAAAACCGGGGCAAGACAGTCAAGCTGGTTGATGGCCCTTTGCAACACCAGCTGCTGGTCACGGGCGGCACTCAACGCAAGGACACCACCTTCCATGAGATGGCCCAGTGGCATCACCTGTATACGTCGACGCTAGATACCTTTCAGCCCGATATTGTCTGGTATTTTGGCGGCCATCCTATCGACTTTCTGATCCCTGACGAAGCACGAGCACGCAACATTGCCACAGCCGCCTACCTGGTCAATGGCAACTACCATGGCACACGCTGGTGCCGCGATATAGACCTGATTATTACCGACACTCAAGCCACAGCCGACCTGTATTCAAAGCGCTCAGAGTTAACATGTACCCCTGTTGGAACGTTTATTCCCTCTGAGCAGTTTGTGGCCGAGACGCACAGCCGTGAACGGGTTTTGTTCATCAACCCAAGCCCCGAGAAAGGCGCATTTCTGGTTGCTGCCCTGGCAATGTCGCTCGAAAAGTCAAGGCCCGATATTCAGTTTGAAGTCGTTGAATCAAGAGGCAACTGGAGTCAGATTATTCAGATGCTGACCGCCCAGCACCCCGAGCCGCGCAGCCAGCTGAGTAATGTGATTGTCACCCCGAGCACACGTGATATGCGCCCAGTCTATGGCCGAGCACGGCTGCTGCTGACGCCCAGCCTCTGGTATGAGAGCGGTGCACGCGTTGTCGGCGAAGCCCTCTTGAACGGTATCCCTGTTATTGCAACTGACAATGGTGGCCTGCCTGATCTATTGGGTGGCTCGGGGCACCTGTTACGCCTGCCCAGCAGCCTGCATCAGGCGCCCTATAATAAATTGCCAGACCAGAACACGCTGAACAGAATATGTGATTTGATTGCCCGCCATTTCGATGACTCAGCTTGGTATACAACCCTGTGTGAGCAGGCGCATATTGCTGGGCGGCAACGGCACAGTATGGATGCCAGCACACAACGCCTGTTAATGGCACTGAATCAACTGATTGCGAGCACTACCGCATGAAGATAACAGCCGATTTCCGCTCCGAAGAGCGGCGCTTGAATACTGCAGACGGGTACTTGCTGTTTGGTCCCAGTGATGAGCGCGCGGCCTATTTCGAGGCCAAAACCTGGGAGATCAGCTCGAATCGAGTCGTTGTTACCAACAAAGGAAACCGCGATTTTTACTACGTCTTTTACGGTGAGTTCACGGCCAATGACAACCAGGACTGGCTTTCTTTGACCGGCTCAGTCGATTACTTTCTTGAGCTGGACTACATCAACAACCTGACTGGGTACGACCGCACTCTGTTTGATGACGTCAACAGAAACATTCAGGACTTTTTACTGAGCGAGTGGCTGCAGCTGCTCAGTGAAGATGACACGCTTGTGGGCGGCTATCAGGATGACATCCTGCTCGGTTATGCCGGTGACGACATTCTGCAGGGACGCGAGGGTCAGGACTATCTTGATGGTGGTGCCGGGTTTGATATTGCCCGCTATCAAGGCAACCTGTCAGACTACCGCATCACCCAGGACGGCACGGCGTTTGGGCGCTATACCGACAACCCGGTGGTCGGCAGTGAAGCGGGGCTGATCATCGAGGACAGCGTACTCGGACGCGACGGTATGGATTATGTTGAAAACATAGAGCGCCTCTACTTCAATGACTTGGCGATCGCGTTTGACTTTGAAGGTATCCCGGGTCAGGCCTACCGGTTGTATCAGGCGGCATTTGATCGTGAACCTGACTTAGGTGGTATGGGGTTTTGGATAGCCCATCTTGAAAACGGAATGACAATTCAGGATGCCGCTTCCTTGTTTATCGCTTCGCCGGAATTTTTCTCACTTTATGGACGGCCCGACAATGGCCAGTTTATTACGGCGCTATACAACAATGTACTGGGCCGCGACCCTGAGCCGGAGGGCTACGCCTGGTGGATCGACCAGATCAACAACAACCCTGTTTTTACCTGGAACGTCGTCATGGTGGGGTTTTCCGAGTCGCCCGAAAACCAGGCCAATGTGATCGAACTGATCGCCAATGGCATTACGTTCGAACCCTTCTGATAGCGCTGAAACAGACCACTCAGGCACCGCTGTGTGCCACTGCATAGCGAGATGGCAGGTGACGGCCCCAGGGTCGCCACCTGCCTGATGGTGCAGAACCGTTACCCGACCAGGTAATCAACCCCCTCTGCCATAATACCGAGCAGGTTGAGCTGATGCTCTTCACTCACGAAGAAGCCCAGCACCACATCCTGGCGCTGTGCGTTGCCATTCAACAAACTGCCCCAGTAGTCCAGTCCGCCTTGATCATACTCGCGCCCCAACAGATCGGTGTACAGCGCCTCAATGAATTGAGCATCGCTGCCAAGCCCACGGGCGTTGAACTCAGCACTGGCCATCACACTGGCGATCATATGCTGTTCGCTCATGCCCTGCTCCATCTGTTCAACCCAGTAGCCCGCACCGGCCGCTTCACTTTCGCGCCCCAGCAATCCGCGATAGACACTTTCCACAAGCGCAACCTCGGTATCGGTACCGAATACCAGGCGGTGGTCGGCGCTGCCCAGCTGATCAAGATCAATCAACGCAGCAGTACCGGACCCTTCAAACGCCACTGCCAGCTGCGGTTTGCCGGTGGCGGAGTCACTGGCGGGAATGAACGTGATCACCTCTGGTGACACATGCCCCCAGGCTTCAGCATCAATATAACCGATAAACTCCGACTGAGCCGGCTGACTGATGTTGTAGACCATTATGCCGTTGTCGCGCTCCAGCCCAATAAAGGCGTAGGTGTCTTCGCCAATTGTTCCAAGTGCGATCGCTTCCGGCTCTGGCCCTTTATTGTCAGAGCGGCCTTCCAGTTCTCCCGCGTCGTGATTGAACCGCTCGGGTCGAATCTCGGCAAGAATCCGTTCGAACTGATCACCACTGTCGAACACTTCATTACCTTCGGCGTCGTACAGTGTGAAGGAGCGCGAACCGTAGGCAAACAGCTGGTCATAGCCCCCATCACCGTCGATGTCACCGTCGATACCCGACACCTGCAGCCGTCCCAGTTGGCTATCGGCCTGAAGCTCAGCCGCATCGGGAAATGCAGTGGCATCCAGCGTCAGGTTTTTGATACGGACATCTGCGTCACGGGCATCACCTTCGTTAGCCGTGGCGAAATACGTCATACCGCCAATTTCGGCGCTGGCAATTGCATCCGGCATCCGCAGGCCAAACACCGGCCAGTTCTGGATATTGATGGCATTGTCACGATCAGAGGCATCCAGCCCATTACCGGTCAGGCTATGGTCAGTTGTACCCAGCGGCAACAGATCCGTAAACGTTGCACTGGCCAGGTCCAGCACAGCCACCGTGTTGGCTTCTTGCAGTGTAACAAACGCCTGCATGCCATCAGGGCTGAGTGCAATGTATTCCGGCTCAAAGTCGACTGATGGGGCCTTGCCAGGGAACAGGCGTACACCTTGCTCGCGCAATGCGTCTTCCTGTCCATCAAAGGCCTCAAAACCCACAAACTGAACTGAAGCGTTGTCTACACCTGCAGAGAAATCGATCAGGCTAACCCCACCGGCCGGGTCAAACTCGGCCGACACCGGCTCACCTTCAATCGCAACCAGCAGCTTTTGACCGTCGGCCGTGAACCTGAGCATATCAGGCAGAACCCCGCCTGCATTCACGGTATTGAGCAATTCTCCAGTTTCCGCCGAGAACAGCGCAATGGTGCCGTTAGCGCCACCGGCACTGTCAATGGCCGCTGCAACGATACCATTGGATACCGCCACCGAGGTGACGCCATCGAAACCGTCAATGCCCGTCAAATCAAGTGCATTCAGGTGTTCGCCACTGGCCGCATCATAAATATCGATTCGACCGAGCGCGCCGTTGGTTGAATACAGCTTACCGCCCGCAACCGTCACGACTTCTGACCCAGCCTCACCCACACCCGAGTCAAATATGGCGGCCAATGTGGCTTTCAGGATCTGAGCATCCAGCGCCTCTTCCCACGTGCTCTTCATGGATGACAACACACTGTCTTCACGGTAGGCCAGGTTCTGAATTCGAGTGTCATCCCCCTTGGCTGTGTCAGCTGCACCGTAAGCGTTTTCAGCATATTGGGCCTGCAGGTACTCTGCGAACGCATCCTGTTCCGTACCCGGGGCGACGGCGGTAGCCGTTCCCTCTTTAAGCCCTGCTTCGCTCAGGTCGATACGCTCATCGACGGTTCCATTTTCGGCCAGGAAACGAGCGAATGGGTAAGCGTCGCCACCATCAGCCAGGAAACTGAGGGTTACAACACGCACATGCGCGTCGGTATCGCCAATGAAGCGGCCATTTTCCACAAGCCGGTCCAGTACTACACCGGCTTCATCGGTAATGGCCGCACTGACAATGCGCGCACCGGCAGGCTGACTCCAGTCAAAGCTGAAATTCACGCCTGACACCTGTGCAAACTGACCCGGTGTGGCTCCTTCCGCCGATGCCGCAACTGCATGTTCCAGCACTTCTACGAGCTGGGCACGGGTCAGAGTGAGTATGGAAAGCGCGTTATTGAAACGCAGAGACGACTCGATATCCAGCTGGGATATTTCTCCCTCGGCCTTACCCGCAACATCATTGGCCTGCGGCGGCAGCAGTTCGTATTCTCCTTCAGAGCCAACCGCAAAGGTTGTTCCGATCGGCTCACGGATACCGCCACCATTTTTGATCGATACTGTCACCGTCTCATCGACCTGACGGGCGTACCACAGATTCGCGTCAGCGGTGAGGTTGCCCAGGTTTGTCTCTTCGGTGCGCACAAAGGCACGTTCACCTTGCAGGTAGACGTCTGTCTTGCCGTAGATGATGCCATCCTTTGCCGAGACCAGATCAGCCACAGACCCCACAAGAGCCTGAGCAATCGCCCCCTTGGAGCCCTCAGCATAGGCCGCATCCAGGCTACCCCAAAGTGCACTGGCGGTCTCATCAGTCGCGGTGTACACCGTTGAATTGGCATCTGTTATCGATTCGGTAACGATACGCCCCTGCTCGTCAAACTCGACCTGCAACTGACCTACATAGCGCCAGCCGCCATCCGTGTTAATCAGTACCACATCATTACCGGCGGCGTCCTGGGTCAGGATCGGGTAGGCATCGTAAGCTGTTGCCCCCGAGCCGGGATACAGGGCATCTCCATCATCCAGCAAGAGCGCATTGGAGCCGCCCGCCATGACGATGTCCACCCCATCAAGCAGGCCCACCAGCTGCTCTTCCAACTGTATCTGCTGCAGGTGAGTCATGAGGATGATCTTGTTAACACCCTGTGCCTCAAGGGCATCAATATACACTTGTAGCTGTTGCGCCAGCAGAGCCATATCATTGCTGTCGGTGCCAACAACATCAACGCCGCCGGTGCTGGAAATGCTTTCCAGTATCTGGGTGGTCGCACCGATGATACCGATACGCTCGCCACCTTCTTCAACAATGGTGGCCGGGGCGATTCGTGCACTGCCTGCCGCAAATGTCAGCGACTCCAAGTCCATTGCGAAATCCGTGCTCTGCAGGATCTCATCGGTGTATTGGCCCGCCAGCGCGCTGTCTGCCGAAAAGTCCAGGTTGGCACTCAAATAGGGGAATTGGCTGCCCAGCCAACGAACGCTACCAAGGTCATCACCTCGAATGTCAGCCCGGAGCAGATCAGCCAGTGCGTTGGTGCCTTGGTCAAACTCATGATTGCCCAGGGTAATGGCATCGGCACCCAACAGGTTTGCCAGGGTCAAATCGACCCGTCCTGCGCCCTCACGCACGTCACTCAGTGTACCGGGGGCCAGCCCCAACCACTCTTCGTTGGCACGCTGGATCGCACTGCGCAGCAGCGAGTCCCCGGCAGCCGCCATAAACGGCCCCGGCAAAACCAGGTCACCACTGGAGAGGAACAGCGAGTTGGCAGATTGGTCTTCAAGATGATCAACAATTGAAACGAACGCAGGTGCATTCAGCAGGTCACCGCCGCCACCTTCCATATCGGACGCATGCAGGATTTGCAGAGTGTAATTGGCCATAAAAACCCCTTCACTGGATTCGTGATGTAAAGGGTCATGGTTCACTACAGAGTTGACAATCGAATGATGGAATTATGACGATTGCAGATAATGAGGCTATCGTTTTGCCCGTGCCAGCTGACGTGCCGTTCGCCACAATAGATCGACATCCGTGGGATCAAGTGCACCCTTCTGGACCATGGCCACAATGGACTGAAGGTGTCGGCGCGGCCGATCAGGTACAGTTGCAAGACTGATTGCCGTTGAAATAGCGCACTCCGCACCATCCACATCGCTCTGCGCCAGCGATTCGTCATGCGAGCTGCCGGAAGCCGGCCACAAGGTTGCAGGCGGCAAAATACCTGCCAGCTGAAACACGCGCTTTTCTGGGTCTGTCAAGCCCGCTTGCTCTATCAGGCTTTCAGTACTGTCGGCGATGATGACCTGATCGGTGACACGCACTGGCACTGAGCCCGCCTCTTTGCCTGCCGATTTCAAAGGTTGCTCAAGGTGCCGATGCAACAACCAGTACCCAAACCGCTCACCATACAGCGCAAGACTCAGAGCCGGCATGCCACTGCCGTTGTCCTGTTCTGATTGCCCACTCACTTTGCTTAACAGCGTGACATCGACAGCCAGGTCAGCCTGCCCTGTGCGAGGTAACACTCTGGATTCAACCGGACCAAACTGGCCCAAACTGCCCTCGCACGCCAACTTCACTGCCGCTTCGGGTGTATCAGCCCTAAACCGGGTCGCCAGCCAGCGCCCCAGCGACTGCTGCAAGGCCGTCTCAAATGTATCGGTTGCGTCAGATACCGGTGGCTGGTCTGGATCACCCGGTGTCAAAAAACGTTTCCACGGCAACCGGATATCTACAGTCTCTGGGGCCTTCAAAAGCGTAAATATATACGCAAGCTCGGCCTCTGAATCATCGTTATGGGTCGGGACAAGTTCAGCACACATACGTCCGACCGGTGGCAGCGGCCCTCGCGGCACCCAGCCATCGCTGGTCAATTCACCCTGTATGCGTAACGCCCTGCCTTGTTGCGGGTACACATAGCACTCGACAGAAAACACCAACCGGCGGGCATGGTCGTTACCCTCAACGGTCAGTGACTGAGGCGACACCAGGCCAACAGAAACCTTGTCTTCTGGCTCCACATATTGATACAACGAGGCTCGGGCGGTGTTAGCCAGCCGAACGTTAATAACGTGAGCCTGTTTGGCTTGATCAATGGTTTGGTCGCCGTTCACCCTGTACCCCTGTCTGTCGATTACTCATAGCTCCTGTTGAGCTTGGCCTAGCAGTCTGTCGGATTAACGGGGCTCGTCGGAGTGACAGAGCCCTGCTTCGCGACCACTAACTCACATCTACGTGTCCAAATCGTGAGTAAATAGCCACCCATCGTAAAGATAAGGTGGAGCCCACAGAACATTATCCGCGCTGGTGTTGGTATTGCCAAGTCAGTGCGCATGGAAGATGCGCTATATGAGCCTGCTTTCATGCGCCTGTTTGCTCAGTTATCACTGAAGCCAGTCGTGCAGGTCATTGATGACGCAGTGCAGTACAGCAGCACGGCCAAAAGGGCATGACTGAATACACCAACATCTATGAACGCCCCAGAAAACAACAGTGGTGCCAAAACAAGGCCGTTTTTGAGCCACTGCCTTGGCCGCATCAGCTTGATTAAGTTCGGTGTTTGAGCTAGAGGCAAGCGGGCCATTACGGTATCATGCATTTTTTAACATCGGCGCTATCATTGAATTTTTACCTCGTTCAGGGAAGGTGTGATCAAGTTCGCCACACGGGATAATGCTGATTGCACATGATCGAGGACGCATAAGATGGATCAGCAAGGAAAAGCTCCAGGGCCGAATGGATAAGCTGATTCCATGGGCACGCCTCGTTGAACTTAACCAATGCTTTTTAAAATATAACAAAGCCTTTTGAGAACAGCTTTAAAATCAAAATCAGTTACAACTGGAGATAATATGACAAATTCTAGAGAGTTAAATATAAACATTGGTGGGCGTGACTACGTTATTGCTTCAGATGATAACTATCTTGAACATATCAAGACCGGCTTCGAGCCAGAAATGGTTAAATTATTTAAGACATTAGCTGCTAACAGTGAATCACTTCTAGATATCGGTGCCAATATAGGGTGCACTGCTCTGCTGTTTAGTGAGCTTGCTAAAGCGGTTTATGCATTCGAGCCGTCACCAACAACTTTCGAGTATCTTAAGAAGAACGTATCTAAATCTGAAGCAAAAAATATATTTTTGCAGAACATAGGCTTAGGTGATGAGCCCGGTACATCAACCTTGACCTTCTCCCCATCCAATAGATCAGGTGGCTTTGTTTCTAACCAAACACAAGCCCCCATGGATCATACTGTAGAAAAAATAGTCATCAGACAGTTAGACGAAGTAATCAACTCTCTGGATGTCCAGAATATATCTTTTATTAAGATCGATGTGGAAGGTTTTGAAGGGCATGTTCTACGCGGCGCAACAAAAACACTACTATCTAACAAACCAGTGGTTGTGCTGGAGCTAAACCATTGGTGCCTGAATGCTTTTCAACGCACGTCCGTACCGGATTTCTTAGATCTCCTTCGTTCAATATTCCCTATTCTGTTAGCGGTAGACGGCTCAAACTACTTAGATTTACATAACGAAGACGACAGTTATGTTGTTATGTATCATCATATTATTCGAATGCGTTTTCAAAATATCGTTGCCTGCTTTGATGAAGATCAAATTAAACAATTTAAAACCTCATATCAGCATGGCTTTACAGAATAGGCATGATTGATCAAAACACAATCCCCTCAGTTGAGGTCAATCAGATTTTCAACAGCCTGCTAGACCGTTGGAGTCTGCATCCTTGTCTACAATAAAAATTACTCGACTGACGCTGTATGCGGGCAGTCAATCAGGCTTGGAGGACCGCACTGCCCACATGGAGGTGGAGATTCCTGGCAATCTGCCCGAGCAATGGCAGACGCTGCCGCCGAGCAGCATCCACTACGCCATGCAGGCGCTGTGTCCGAACAGCGGCTGGTTACTGGAGCAACAGCCCGCCTGGCAAATTCCCTTGATGCTGCCAAAGACCCAAGATTTTGCTGAGTCGATGGTGGCGTTGGTGGTGCTATTGTTACGCGAACTGCGCGAGCCCGTTACCGGTGGCAAGGTACTGGACTCTTGCTCTACCCCAGACGGCAGCCATATTAAACTGCGAGTTGCACTGCCCTGGTGGCGCAAAAACACTCTACGCGAAGGCGTGCAATGGGTACTAAAACTCATGCTGCAATTGTGTGACGGGCGCACGCAGCCAGACACCGGACCACACAACGCTCGTTACATGCAATGGCTCACACACTACAGAAACCAGGGGCTTGCACCCAATACACTGGCCTTTGCCGATGCGGCACGTGTGCGACAGATACCGATCACCACCCGTGACCGAGAGCTACTATTGGGCTGGGGACACCTGCAACACCGCTTCGAAAGCAGCTTCACTGGTCGAACATCCGCTCTGGGGGCACGTAACGCCCGTGACAAGCTCACAACCTATCGCATATTGGAGCGTGCCTTACTTCCCTTTCCACCGACACTGACCGTCAACTCCCGGGCAACGCTTGCAGAGCAGGCCAATCACCTGGGCTGGCCAGTGGTGCTGAAACCCGCCACAACTGAACAGGGCATTGGTGTCATGCCCAACATCCAAGACGCGCACACGCTCACGCAAGCATTCGACACTGTCTGCACGATTACCGACGCCCGCCTGATACTGCAAAAACATATCGCAGGGCAGGATTACCGTTTGCTTGTAGTGCATGGCACCCTGGTAGCGGCGACTGAACGCCGACCCGCCCAGGTGCGAGGTGACGGCCATCGTAATATTCAACAGCTCATCGGGCAGGCTAATCGAGACCTGAGACGCGGCACCAACAGCCGCAGCCTGATGAAGCGACTACAGCTTGATGATGAAGCACTCAGTTGCCTGGCACAGCAGGGCTGGCAGCGCACCTCCATACCGCCCGCCGGCACTGCCGTACTCCTGCGCAGAACCGCCAATATCAGCACCGGCGGCGATGCCGTGGATGTAACCGACATCATCCACCCGGCAAACCGGGCGCTGGCGATTCGTGCTGCCAGAATTCTGGGCCTGGATATCGCCGGAATCGACTTTATCACCACCGATATCACTGCCCCCTGGATCGACACCGGCGGCGTTATTTGTGAGGTAAATGCCCAACCGGGCTTCCGGCCCCACTGGCTGGCCACACCGGAGCAAGATATTAACGGCCGGGTTCTGGACCTGATTATCGGCCAAAGCAACTGTCGCATCCCGACCGCCGCGATTACCGGTACCAACGGCAAATCGACCACCGCCAATCTGCTGCACCGGATCTGGACCGAAAGCGGCCGCACCGCCGGTGTCTGCACCACCCAACATGTGAAAATCGGCAATACCCTGATCAGCCGCCAAAACCTGTCCGGTTACCCGGGCGCACGGCTGATTCTGGAAGACCCGGCCAGCGAAGCCGCCATCATCGAACTGCCACGCAAGGGGCTGATCCGGTTTGGGCACCCCTGCGACCGGTATGACGTGGCAGCATTGCTGAATGTACAGGACGATCATCTGGGCGAGTTTGGCATAGACAGCCTGGAGCAGATGGCCCGTCTCAAAGGATCTGTACTGGAGCGCGTGCACGGGGCCGCTGTCATCAACGCAGACGACCCACATGCCCTGACCCAGCGAAGCCGTATACAAGAGCCGGTGCGGCTGTGGCTGTTTTCGTGTAACCCCAACAGCAACGCGGCACTGCAGGCCCATATTGCAGCGGGTGGCGATGCTGTCTATGTCGACGACACACCGGCCGGGCGCCAGCTTGTGATTGCCCAGGGCGGCAGCATGACGACACTGATGCCGGTGGCCGATATCGCCTGCACCCAGCACGGCCTCATCGGCTGTAATGTAGCCAATGCCCTGGCTGCCACCGCAATAGCTGTTGCACAGGGTATCGACCACCACAGCATCAGAAAGGGCCTGGCGCTGTTCGGACAGGACCCCACTGAAAACCCCAGCCGGTTTCAGCGCATGCCCGGGTTCCCGTTCGAACTGGTGCTTGATTATGGCCACAACCCGGCGGGCATACTGACATTGTGCGACTATGCCAGGGAGCAGCTGTTGGTATCCGGACGCAAGCGGCTCATATGCTGCACACTGGGCAGTCGGCACCGAAGGCATATAGAGCAGTGCCTGCCGGCCCTGCGTGAGACTTTCGACGATATTTATTTCGCAGGCGACCACGCACGCATCCTCAAAAGCCCGGACTGGAAGCAGCATCAGCAGCCTGTCCAGCACTATATGGGGACACTGGAAGCCCTGCTGCAGGAACATGGCTTCGACATGAACAACACCCGGCTATTCCAGTCACCGGCACTGGCGACTGAGTATGCCCTAAAGGAGAGTCAGCCGGGTGACAGGGTCGTGATACTGGCTGAACCTGAAGATTGCCTACCGGTCATTGACTCTTTGAAACATGATAAGCTGCACTCAGGTTGACCACTCAAGCCACGGAGGTCGTTGTGTCTACTGCACCCACTACACGCCGCAGGCTCCCCATCGGCATTCAGACCTTTGCCGATATCCGCCGGGGCCACTACTACTATGTGGACAAAACACCGCATATCGAGCGGCTGGTCAACCAGAACAAGTATTACTTCCTGTCGCGCCCGCGCCGCTTTGGCAAAAGCCTGCTGCTGGATACCCTGGCCTGCCTGTTCGAGGGCCGTCAGGATCTGTTTGAAGGGCTGTATATTCATGACCGCTGGGACTGGCAGCAGACCTGGCCGGTGATCCGGCTGAGTTTTGGCAGTGGGGTTATGAGCAGCCGTAAAGAACTGGATGAGCGCATCCGCTATCAGCTGCGGGCGAACCGTGAGCGCCTGGGCCTGCCCGCCCTGCCGCCAACCGATATACCCGGCGAGTTTGAGAATCTGGTAAGTCAGGCCCACCTGCACTTCGGCCAGCCGGCCGTGATCCTGATCGATGAATACGACAAGCCCATTCTGGACAACATCCTTGATGCCGACCGTGCCCGCGAACTGCGGGAAGGGCTCAAAAACCTCTACAGCGTGCTCAAGGATGCCGACCCTCACCTGCAGTTTGTGATGCTTACCGGGGTGTCCAAGTTCAGCAAAGTCAGTTTGTTCTCGGGTTTGAACAACCTCAACGATATTACGCTGGATGCGCCCTTCGCCACGATCTGCGGGTATACCGACGCCGACATCGACAGCGTGTTTGCACCCGAACTGCCGGGACTGGAGCGCCAGGCAATCAAGGAGTGGTACAACGGATACCGCTGGGGCGATCAGTCCGTCACCGCTGTGTATAACCCTTTCGATGTGCTGCTGCTGTTCCAAAAGCGTGAGTTTGGCGCCTACTGGTTCGAATCGGCCACCCCCACCTTCCTGGTTGATGTACTCAAACAGCGTGGTGTGTTCACCCCGTCTCTGGATCGTTGGGAAACCGAGTATGAACTGCTCAGCCAGTTCGACGTTGACCAGATCAGTACCGAGGGGCTGCTGTTTCAGGCGGGGTACCTGACTCTTCAGAACGTGACCCAACCCATGTTGGGCTACCGCCAATACATGCTGGGTTTCCCCAATCGTGAGGTGGAGACCAGCCTTAACCACGCTCTGCTGCCAGCTTTGGGCGTTGAGGATGGGCCGCGTCAGCGCCGCACGCTGTTCAGCTGCCTGAAGTCACACGACCTGACCGCACTCGAAACCCATCTCAAGGCCCTGTACGCCGGCCTGCCCCACGACTGGTACCGCAACAACCCCATCGCCCAGTACGAGGGCCACTATGCCAGCGTGTTTTACAGCCACTTTGCGGCCCTGGGGCTGGATGTCACCGTGGAAGATGCCAGCCATCACGGCAAGGTGGACATGACCGTCAAGTTTGGCGGCCATATTTACCTGTTTGAGTTCAAGGTGGTTGAGCAGTTACCTGAAGGCAAGGCGCTGGAACAGATTAAGCTGAAGGGCTACGCCGACAAGTACCGCGCCAGCGGCCAGCCGATCCACCTGATCGGCGTGGAGTTCTCCCGCGAGCAGCGTCAGATCGTGGCGTTTGAGGTGGAGAGTCTGTTTTCAGCTGCTTATGATTGAAAAAAGGTTTTACCTACGCGCTGGATATGTTCGATCAGCGCTGGATTATCAATCTGGGAAGTGACCAGCGGACATCTTCCATTACAGATTCCTGAGAACGATTTCATGCACGGACACTCTGGTGCCCAAACCGGGAGTTGCAAGCTGGAAACATGATAAGTAGCCCTGTATCCATCCCTTTACTCAGCCTTTCATCAGGTTTCGGACCTTTTTCAGCATCATTCAGCAACGACACCTCATCTCGCCGTGCGCGTTCACGCACGAATGCCACGCGGCGTGTCTCTTCATCTGCACTGAGTTGCTTGATGCTGCTCGCTTTTGACTTTCCGGCTTTAATGCTTGAAGAGTTCATCAAGGCTTTTTGCTACCAGGATTTCATCTGTCAGATCTTCTAACTGTTGGGCATTGGATGAGTCCAATTTTTGGCTGGCCCACTCTGGTAAACTACCAAACCTCTTGGTTAGCAAACGAAGGAGTATACGCTGGGCTTCCTCCCGCCGAGCATCATTCAGCAATGACACCTCATCACGCAGTGCGCGTTCACGCACAAACGCCAAACGGCGAGCCTCTTCATCAGCACTGAGCTCACGGATGCGGCTCATTGCCTTCTTAACCGGTTCGTGTGCTACATTGGTCATGGTCAGTTCCTCCTGCCAGTGCTTGAAAAAAGTGACCCATGCGCGAAGTGGGCTTTCGGGTAATCCCAAGCGATCCGCTTTATTCAGTTCGATCAGATTCATCTGCAAGATGTTCCCCAACGTGACATCTGGCTGGGTCTCATCGCGCATTTCAAACCGCCAGGTCGCCTGCTTGCGCTCGTTTTCAGTATCGGTGAACAGATCAAAATCCAGCAAATGCAACCCAACCGACGCCCTTAGGTGCTGGTAATCTTCACCTGCATCCAGTTGCGTGCCCAGGGTCCGGGCCAGGTAGAACAGCCCACGCTTGTGCCAAGCACCGTAGCGGCGTACCTGGATCTCTACATTGTAGCAGTGGCCGTCACCATCTTTTGCCAGCACATCCAGGATGATGTATTTGCCCGTCAACTCACTCGCTTCAATGTTCGGGTTCAGGATCTCAACCGACTCGATGTTCGGCAGATCCGGGCGCAGGTCATTGATCAGATCCACCAGCAGATCCGGTGCCTCTGCAAACAAGCGCTTGAACACATAGTCATTGGTTGGGTCGAGTAAATCGGTCATGGCTACTCCTGTCTGAATACTGACCAGTCTACCACACACGCTACGTGTCATAGGATAGTGCCCGTTGTGTAAAAAAATAACAGGACGGGGTGGCCGCCGTGCTCGCACAAGGCGAACACGACGACCGGTGGTTTTCAAATCAACCCCTTTTCTGCAAAGGAGCAGGTACCTTCATGCGCAACAATGACATGATCCAGTAACCGGATCTCCACGGTGCTCAGGGCTTGCTGCAGCCGATCCGGTTGAATCCGCCAGTCCTCCCCGTAACGGTCACGCAGGCAATACTGGTAAGTATATGAAATAGCCATCCAGGGCGATTTTCCAGGGGCTGTCGTGATCGGTGGTGCGATCCGTATCGGTCTCAGTCATGGGGCCTCCTGTTTACTGGGCACAGGATAGCAGCTTGGCCTTCGCAACGGGAAGCTCAGCACTCTGAGCGTTCAGGGCCTGTCATTGTCAATAGTTCGGGTGGCTTTTCTCTTCGGTCAGCTCACTGCCCAGCAGGGTATCAATCGCGCGTTTGAGCTGCACCCGCCGGTCATTGACTCTTTTAAACATGATAAACTGCCCTCAGGTTGACTACTCAAGCCACGGAGGTCGTTGTGTCTACTGCACCCACTACACGCCGCAGGCTCCCCATCGGCATTCAGACCTTTGCCGATATCCGCCGGGGGCACTACTACTATGTGGACAAAACACCGCATATCGAGCGGCTGGTCAACCAGAACAAGTATTACTTCCTGTCGCGCCCGCGCCGGTTTGGCAAAAGCCTGCTGCTGGATACCCTGGCCTGTCTGTTCGAGGGCCGTCAGGATCTGTTTGAAGGGCTGTATATTCATGACCGCTGGGACTGGCAGCAGACCTGGCCGGTGATCCGGCTGAGTTTTGGCAGTGGGGTTATGCGCAGCCGTAAAGAGCTGGATGAGCGCATCCGCTATCAGCTGCGGGCGAACCGTGAGCGCCTGGGCCTGCCCGCCCTGCCGCCAACCGATATACCCGGCGAGTTTGAGAATCTGGTAAGTCAGGCCCACCAGCACTTCGGCCAGCCTGCCGTGATCCTGATCGATGAATACGACAAGCCCATTCTGGACAACATCCTTGATGCCGACCGTGCCCGCGAACTGCGGGAAGGGCTCAAAAACCTCTACAGCGTGCTCAAGGATGCCGACCCTCACCTGCAGTTTGTGATGCTTACCGGGGTGTCCAAGTTCAGCAAAGTCAGTTTGTTCTCGGGTTTGAACAACCTCAACGATATTACGCTGGATGCGCCCTTCGCCACGATCTGCGGGTATACCGACGCCGACATTGACAGCATATTTGCACCGGAACTGCCAGGACTGGAGCGCCAGGCAATCAAGGAGTGGTACAACGGCTACCGCTGGGGCGATCAGTCCGTCACCGCTGTGTATAACCCTTTCGATGTGCTGCTGCTGTTCCAAAAGCGTGAGTTTGGCGCCTACTGGTTCGAATCGGCCACCCCCACCTTCCTGGTTGATGTACTCAAACAGCGTGGTGTGTTCACCCCGTCTCTGGATCGTTGGGAAACCGAGTATGAACTGCTCAGCCAGTTCGACGTTGACCAGATCAGTACCGAGGGGCTGCTGTTTCAGACGGGGTACCTGACTCTTCAGAACGTGACCCAACCCATGTTGGGCTACCGCCAGTACATGCTGGGTTTCCCCAATCGTGAGGTGGAGACCAGCCTTAACCACGCTCTGCTGCCGGCTTTGGGCGTTGAGGATGGGCCGCGTCAACGCCGCACGCTGTTCAGCTGCCTTAAGTCACACGACCTGACCGCACTCGAAACCCATCTCAAGGCCCTGTACGCCGGCCTTCCCCACGACTGGTACCGCAACAACCCCATCGCCCAGTACGAGGGCCACTATGCCAGCGTGTTTTACAGCCACTTTGCGGCCCTGGGGCTGGATGTCACCGTGGAAGATGCCAGCCATCACGGCAAGGTGGACATGACCGTCAGGTTTGGCGGCCATATTTACCTGTTTGAGTTCAAGGTGGTTGAGCAGTTACCTGAAGGCAAGGCGCTGGAACAGATTAAGCTGAAGGGCTACGCCGACAAGTACCGCGCCAGCGGCCAGCCGATTCATCTGATTGGCGTGGAGTTCTCCCGCGAGCAGCGTCAGATCGTGGCGTTTGAGGTGGAGAGTCTGTTTTCAGCTGCTTATGATTGAAAAAAGGTTTTACCTACGCGCTGGATATGTTCGATCAGCGCTGGATGCGAAGTCTGGCAACAGATTCAGCCGGTAGGCCAGTAACCTCTGAAATCGTGATGTCATCCATTTCAGTCTGAGTAATCAAATTGAAAGCAGTCTCTTGCCTGCCCTCCATGTAGCCTTGTATCCACCCCTGTATCCAACCTTTTATCCATCCCTTTACCCACCCTCTCATCCAAGCTTCCGATTCAGCTTCGGCGAGGCTCACCTGGATACCTTCTTGGATGCCACACTGCAGGCATTCGATGAGGCATGCATCAATGCTGGGGATTTCTCTCTGTATGAGTAGTTTCTGGATTGATTTGTCCATTTTGTAGCGTACCTGATCAGTCGTAGGGTAAAGGGTGGGTATTAAAGAACTATTTCTCTTTTTTCTGATCATGATCTCCATGCACACCCTGCTTAGAATCAGCTTCATGCATGCGTAAAAAATTTTCCCTTTCCTCCGCCATCCTGCGTGTTTCCGGATCAGCGCTTAGCTCTTTCAGGCGCGCCATGGCACGTAAAACAGGCTCGTAGGTGATTTCTTTCATGTTTTTCATACCTCTTGAATATCATTGATTCCTAATGTGCATTTCCAACATTGGCACCCTTAAAAAAACAGGGCCATAGATTTTTTTGCTCTAATAGGTAGATTCTCCACCGAGAAAAGTTGAACCCCCGTTCGTTCAATAGAATCAGTATAGCGAGTGCTTTGACAAGCCTGATATCTTCTACGCAATCAATAGATTCCCACGCCTCACGACTGAGAACGATAGTATTTTGTTGCGCCCCTTTTATAATTAGCTTACGAAAGTAGTCTAGGTCAGACATATTAAACTTAGATTGAAGATCGGTAAGTGCTTCACCTATATAATACCCCAGTGCTTCTGCTATTATCTCTGGGCTTTCAAGTTCTGCTGCTTTACGGTGGTTTTCAATCTGATCCACGAGATAACTCTCACCTTGGCATATATCGTTTTGATTCCCAATGTAAATTGGGTCTTGAGTTTTTTTATCAACTTCTTTCTCCGGTAAGAGCGTATTAGCACTTGAGAAGGCATCCATGCGCATTTTTTTATGCGCTGAGATAATATCTTCAAACTTCAAACGCATTTCTGGCTTCAGCCTGACAAACTTTTCCAAGAGAAGTGCACTATCAATACACGATTGAGTTTCGGGTGGCGCGCTGTCAATGGTTATGGCGTGACGACAAACCATTTCAAGTAGATTTTCTAGCGACGTATTCAAATCTGCTTTAAATTCAGGCGTCGAAAGCACCAAGTCGATCAGAGAATCGATTGCCAGCGTTTCTTTAAAGTAGGCTGACAGCAGTCTGTACACTCTAGGCTGTGACATAGAGCTATAATGTCTCAGCTGCTGCAACAGATACTTGTATAGCTCATCTGGATCTGAGCACTTCACCAGCACGTGCATTGATTCCTGCAGAGGCCCCAGAAACAATCCTTTGAAGCGCCCGATCAACAGTTGTTGATCCTCAAACAGTCCAGCTAGTCGGGTGTAAAGCCTTTCACTATCAAGACAGACGGGAATATCAAAGTCGACTCCAAGCACTGAATTGACCCAAGTTAAAACGTGCTGAGCGGACTCCCTGTCAAAATCACCATGCACAAAACAACGACCGGGGAAGCGGTTTTCGAGCAAAATGCCAACCGCCAATAACGCATAATGATAGGGATAGCCTTGGGTTTTATCTCCGAAAAGTTCAGACCCACTCCCGGTCGGGAAAGTGACATTTTCATCACTTGCCCACAGGACATCCACGTTGCGTGATCGCCAATCAAAGCCAAGCGCCGATGGATCAGGCAAGTACGTGTGAAGATAGCGATAGAGTTTAAAGCTTTCCGCTCTGCAACCAGACGTTCGATCACCAGATATCCGCCAATGTTCTGCTTCACTGCCTCTGCTGCAGAAAATTTCAGTAGTGGTTTGGTATCGGTAAAAACCGCCTATTTTGCAGGCTTCGAACCTCATGAGGGGAGCAGGGAAGCGCTGTAAAAGAATAATACTTTCATTGAAGGTTCTTTGCCAGGCTTCAGGATCAACGTGGTGTACTTGCACCTCAAGACGTATATGAAGACCCATAGAGCGCTCCTGACAAGTGTTTGAGATAACCCAATGATAAGACCATTACGAATAGAATAATGCGTAAATGGATTAATTTCAATGCGCAATCGAATTTCTCTTACACAAGATGTTGCTAGACAATGTGCGAATGAAAAACTCAACAGCCATTGCACAGACATTGCGACACCTCATGGACCGATATGATGAGGGTAAAGGTATCAGCGAAAACGCTTTGTCAAGAGCGACTTACGACATGTTTGGGGAAGAAAACGGCGTGCCCCAGCCGACGATTCACCGTATTTTGTCGGGTACCAGCAAAGACCCCAAGAGTCGTACAATTCTGCGCTTGGCCGAGTTTTTTGGCGTGACCGATTCCCAGCTGCGTGGATATGTTCCGCTGCCTGAGCAGTTTGCCGTTGGCGATGGTGAAGGGGACTATTCGGCCTCTGGCCTGCCTGTTCTGACATGGGAGCAGGCCGACAACGCCGAGTTGGTTCTCGAAAAGATCAAACAAGGCATGATCAAAGTTCAGTTCGAAGCGGCACGGTGCCGAGGACCACATGCATTCACACTCATTGTTCAGGGAGATGCAATGCGGTGCAGCGGTCGTTACTCTTTCCCAGAGGGTACTCGCATTGTCGTTGATACTTCAATTGAGGTCCGTCACGGCGAATTCGTAGTGGCTACAGCTACTGGGTATGCAACGCCGATTTTCCGTCGACTTGAATCAGAAGGGGGGGTGCAACGTCTGGTCCCTCTTAACAAGCGGCCAGGTTACGAGATCATTACAATGTCTTCAGATGACCGGATTATCGGCAAAGTCATTGAATATTATAGCCGTCTCCCCTGAGACTCAGTGAAAAGGGGTCCACCCCCTTTTACTCCGACACTGGCGACTGCGTATGCCCTAAAGGAGAATCGGCCGGGCGATCGAGTCGTGATACTGGCTGAATTTGATCATTGCCCGCCGGTCATCGACTCGTTGAAACATGATAAACTGCCTTCAGGTTGACCACTCAAGCCACGGAGGTTGTTGTGTCTACTGCACCCACTACCACACGCCGCAGGCTCCCCATCGGCATTCAGACCTTTGCCGATATCCGCCGGGGCCACTACTACTATGTGGACAAAACACCGCATATTGAGCGGCTGGTCAACCAGAACAAGTATTACTTCCTGTCGCGCCCGCGCCGGTTTGGCAAAAGCCTGCTACTGGATACCCTGGCCTGTCTGTTCGAGGGCCGTCAGGATCTGTTTGAAGAGCTGTATATTCATGACCGCTGGGACTGGCAACAGACCTGGCCGGTGATCCGGCTGAGTTTTGGCAGTGGGGTGATGCGCAGCCGTAAAGAACTGGATGAGTACATTACTGAGCGGCTGCGCAGCGAAGCCAAACGCCTTGGGGTGACTCTGACGAGCACATCAATACCGGGGCAGTTCCATGATCTCATTCAGCAGGCCCACCAGCACTTCGGCCAGCCGGCCGTGATCCTGATCGATGAATACGACAAGCCCATTCTGGACAACATTCTCGATGCCGACCGTGCCCGCGAACTACGTGAAGGGCTCAAAAACCTCTACAGCGTGCTCAAGGATGCCGACCCTCACCTGCAGTTTGTGATGCTTACCGGGGTGTCCAAGTTCAGCAAAGTCAGTTTGTTCTCGGGTTTGAACAACCTCAACGATATTACGCTGGATGCGCCCTTCGCCACGATCTGCGGATATACCGACGCCGACATCGACAGCGTGTTTGCACCGGAACTGCCGGGACTGGAGCGCCAGGCAATCAAGGAGTGGTACAACGGCTACCGCTGGGGCGATCAGTCCGTCACCGCTGTGTATAACCCTTTCGATGTGCTGCTGCTGTTCCAAAAGCGTGAGTTTGGCGCCTACTGGTTCGAGTCGGCCACCCCCACCTTCCTCATTGATGTACTCAAACAGCGTGGTGTGTATACACCCTCACTGGACTCTGTACAGGCCAGGGCCCAACTTTTGGGCCGGTTCGATGTGGATGACATGAGCACCGAGGGCCTGCTGTTCCAGACCGGCTATATCACCATCAAATCCATGCAGGAGCCCATGCGGGGCTACCGGGTGTATACGCTTGGCTTCCCCAACCGGGAGGTGGAAAGCAGCCTGAATGATTATTTACTGCCGGTGCTGGGCATTGGCCCCAGTGAGGCACAGGCCTACCAGTTAACTCTGCTGGACACGCTGCAACAGCATGACCTGACCGCTCTCGAAGCTCACCTCAAAGCGCTGTACGCGGGCCTTCCCCACGACTGGTACCGCAACAACCCTATCGCCCAGTACGAGGGCCACTATGCCAGCGTGTTTTACAGCCACTTTGCGGCCCTGGGGCTGGATGTGACCGTGGAGGATGCCAGCCATCACGGCAAGGTGGACATGACCGTCAGGTTTGGCGGCCATATTTACCTGTTTGAATTCAAGGTGGTTGAGCAGTTACCTGAAGGCAAGGCGTTGGAACAGATTAAGCTGAAGGGCTACGCCGACAAGTACCGCGCCAGCGGCCAGCCAATCCACCTCATCGGCGTGGAGTTCTCCCGCGAGCAGCGTCAGATCGTGGCGTTTGAGGTGGAGAGTCTGTTTTCAGCTGCTTATGATTGAAAAAAGGTTTTACCTACGCGCTGGATATGTTCGATCAGCGCTGGATTATCAATCTGGGAATAGAGGGACAAATCCACCTGGTACGGCAACAGTAATTCATCAATCTCTGCTTCGATCCGAGTAAAGGTCGGCCAGTCCAGATCCCCCACGATAGTAAGATCGATATCAGACGCTGGTCGATGAGTGCCTTTTGCCCTGGAGCCATAAATCAACACCTGCCTGATCTGGGGATACGTGGCAAAGACCGCCTGATATCGGGCAATATCCTCTTCAGGAAGCCCGAAACGCTCAGATACTTCACAACTCATTTGCCATCTGCCTTTGCCGGGTTTCGAACAGGGTACAGAACTCTGCAAATAAAACTGCATAACGGCCTTGCAGGTTCTCAAGTATTTGCCGGGCCGTTTCTTCATTATAAGTATGTACTGTCCGTTTCCGATCCTGCAACATCGCCATCCATCCGTGGCCATCCAGGATCAGTTCACGCTTGAATGCCTCCCGAATGGCATCACGCGAACCGGAGATTGCCTCCGCGCCCTGCCAAATCAGATAGTCTCTTAACACATTCCAGGCGAGTTCGTAGGTGAACTCAAAGGCTTGTATTGCCCCCTGTTTTTCAATGTTGGACAACGGCCGCTCTTGCATCAAAGACAATGCCTCCTGGAGCTGGGCATAGGCTTTTTTGAAATGGTCGAAACGTTGTGACCAGCGGACATCTTCCATTACAGATTCCTGAGAACGATTTCATGCACAGACACTCTGGTGTCCAAACCGGGAGTTACAAGCTGGAAACATGATAAGTAGCCCTGTATCCATCCCTTTACCCAGCCTTTCATCAAGGCTTCGGACCTGACCCGTTTTTTCATCGCTGCCGTAACTCAGTGCTTACCCAGCAGGGCTTCCAGGCTCTCAGCCGTCAGAACACCCCTCGTCCAGGCATCCAGCTTAGTCGCATCGGCCTGGTTGATCATCTGGGTTGCCCAATCCGGCAGTTCACCAAATTTCAACTCCAGCAAGCCCAAGGCTGTTTCACGCATTGTTTCTAAGCGGCCCTCCATGCGGCCTTCCACACGGCCCTTCTGGATACCGATCAGTTCACCTTCGTGACGGCCCTTCTCCAACCCCACCCGTTCAGCGGTATTGATATACGGCATGTTCTTGTCCTCCTCGATCGCATAGATCGTGTTCAAAAATGCTTCATTCAGACTGCTGGGGAGCTGGATCATCCAATCAATCACGTTGAACAGCTCCAGGATCTGCTGCTTGCTGAAGCCGGGGCTGGTATCAGCCAGCACCGCCAAGCTCACCACATCCACACCGTAGCGGTCACGCAGGCGATATTGGTAAGTATATGAAATAGCCATCCAGGGCGATTTTCCAAGGGCTGTCGTGATCGGTGGTGCGATCCGTATCGGTCTCAGTCATGGGGCCTCCTGTTTACTGGGCACAGGATAGCAGCTTGGCCTTCGCAACGGGAAGCTCAGCACTCTGAGCGTTCAGGGCCTGTCATTGTCAATAGTTCGGGTGGCTTTTCTCTTCGGTCAGCTCACTGCCCAGCAGGGTATCAATCGCGCGTTTGAGCTGCACCCGCCGGTCATTGACTCTTTTAAACATGATAAACTGCCCTCAGGTTGACTACTCAAGCCACGGAGGTCGTTGTGTCCACTGCACCCACCACACGCCGCAGGCTCCCCATCGGCATTCAGACTTTTGCCGATATCCGCCGGGGCCACTACTACTATGTGGACAAAACACCGCATATCGAGCGGCTGGTCAACCAGAACAAGTATTACTTCCTGTCGCGCCCGCGCCGGTTTGGCAAAAGCCTGCTGCTGGATACCCTGGCCTGTCTGTTCGAGGGCCGTCAGGATCTGTTTGAAGGGCTGTATATTCATGACCGCTGGGACTGGCAACAGACCTGGCCGGTGATCCGGCTGAGTTTTGGCAGTGGGGTTATGCGCAGCCGTAAAGAACTGGATGAGCGCATCCGCTATCAGCTGCGGGCGAACCGTGAGCGCCTGGGCCTGCCCGCCCTGCCGCCAACCGATATACCCGGCAAGTTTGAGAATCTGGTAAGTCAGGCCCACCAGCACTTCGGCCAGCCTGCCGTGATCCTGATCGATGAATACGACAAGCCCATTCTGGACAACATCCTTGATGCCGACCGTGCGCGCGAACTGCGGGAAGGGCTCAAAAACCTCTACAGCGTGCTCAAGGATGCCGACCCTCACCTGCAGTTTGTGATGCTTACCGGGGTGTCCAAGTTCAGCAAAGTCAGTTTGTTCTCGGGTTTGAACAACCTCAACGATATTACGCTGGATGCGCCCTTCGCCACGATCTGCGGGTATACCGATGCGGACATTGACAGCGTGTTTGCACCCGAACTGCCGGGACTGGAGCGCCAGGCAATCAAGGAGTGGTACAACGGCTACCGCTGGGGCGATCAGTCCGTCACCGCTGTGTATAACCCTTTCGATGTGCTGCTGCTGTTCCAAAAGCGTGAGTTTGGTGCTTACTGGTTCGAATCGGCCACCCCCACCTTCCTGGTTGATGTACTCAAACAGCGTGGTGTGTTTACCCCGTCTCTGGATCGTTGGGAAACCGAGTATGAACTGCTCAGCCAGTTCGACGTTGACCAGATCAGTACCGAGGGGCTGCTGTTTCAGACGGGGTACCTGACTCTTCAGAACGTGACCCAACCCATGCTGGGCTACCGCCAATACATGCTGGGTTTCCCCAATCGTGAGGTGGAGACCAGCCTTAACCACGCTCTGCTGCCAGCTTTGGGCGTTGAGGATGGGCCGCGTCAGCGCCGCACGCTGTTCAGCTGCCTGAAGTCACACGACCTGACCGCACTCGAAACCCACCTCAAAGCGCTGTACGCCGGCCTGCCCCACGACTGGTACCGCAACAACCCAATCGCGCAATACGAGGGGCACTATGCCAGCGTGTTTTACAGCCACTTTGCGGCCCTGGGGCTGGATGTCACCGTGGAAGATGCCAGCCATCACGGCAAGGTGGACATGACCGTTAAGTTTGGCGGCCATATTTACCTGTTTGAATTCAAGGTGGTTGAGCAGTTACCTGAAGGCAAGGCGCTGGAACAGATTAAGCTGAAGGGCTACGCCGACAAGTACCGCGCCAGCGGCCAGCCGATTCATCTGATTGGCGTGGAGTTCTCCCGCGAGCAGCGTCATATCGTGGCGTTTGAGGTGGAGAGTCTGTTTTCAGCTGCTTATGATTGAAAAAAGGTTTTACCTACGCGCTGGATATGTTCGATCAGCGCTGGATTATCAATCTGGGAATAGAGGGACAAATCCACCTGGTACGGCAACAGTAATTCATCAATCTCTGCTTCGATCCGAGTAAAGGTCGGCCAGTCCAGATCCCCCACGATAGTAAGATCGATATCAGACGCTGGTCGATGAGTGCCTTTTGCCCTGGAGCCATAAATCAACACCTGTCTGATCTGAGGATACGTGGCAAAGACCGCCTGATATCGGGCAACATCCTCTTCAGGAAGCCCGAAACGCTCAGATACTTCACAACTCATTTGCCATCTGCCTTTGCCGGGTTTCGAACAGGGTACAGAACTCTGCAAATAAAATTGCATAACGGCCTTGCAGGTTCTCAAGTATTTGCCGGGCCGTTTCTTCGTTATAAGTATGTACTGTCCGATTCCGATCCTGCAACATCGTCATCCATCCGTGGCCATCCAGGATCAGTTCACGCTTAAATGCCTCCCGAATGGCATCACGCGAACCGGAGATTGCCTCCGCACCCTGCCAAATCAGATAGTCTCTTAACACATTCCAGGCGAGTTCGTAAGTGAACTCAAAGGCTTGTATTGCCCCCTGTTTTTCAATGTTGGACAACGGCCGCTCTTGCATCAAAGACAATGCCTCCTGGAGCTGGGCATAGGCTTTTTTGAAATGGTCGAAACGTTGTGACCAGCGGACATCTTCCATTACAGCTTCCTGAGAACGATTTCATGCACGGACACTCTGGTGCCCAAACCGGGAGTTGCAAGCTGGAAACATGATAAGTAGCCCTGTATCCATCCCTTTACCCAGCCTTTCATCAAGGCTTCGGACCTGACCCGTTTTTTTCATCGCTGCGGTGACTCAATGCTTGCCCAGCAGGGCTTCCAGGCTTTCAGCTGTCAGAACACCCCTCGTCCAGGCATCGAGCTTGGTCGCATCGGCTTGGCGGATCATCTCGGTTGCCCAGTCCGGCAGTGCACCGAACTTTAATTCAAGCAGAGTTAGGGCAGTCTCGCGCTGGTTACGCAGGATACCGATCTGCTCACCTTTCTGGATACCGATCAGCTCACCTTCGTGACGGCCCTTCTCCAACCCCACCCGTTCAGCGGTATTGATATACGGCATGTTCTTGTCCTCCTCGATCGCATAGATCGTGTTCAAAAATGTTGCATTCAGACTGCTGGGGAGCTGGATCATCCAATCAATCACGTTGAACTGCAGTGCACACCCCCAGCGATCATAATTGAATGCCGCTGGCCTGAAGCCGGGGCTGGTATCGGCCAGTACCGCAAGGCTCACCACATCCACCCCGTAGCGGTCACGCAGGCGATACTGGTAAGTATACATCCGTTGTGCAAAAGCGTCCTCTGGCTCGCCCTGCACCTCAACATGAATCAGCACCCA